>JAKLEH010000017.1 GCA_022703155.1 Patescibacteria group bacterium
GGCTGAGGGCTTGTTCGACCCGGCGCGCAAGCGTGAGTTGCCGCAATTTCCTGAACGCGTCGCGTTCATCGCCTCGCGCGAAAGCGCGGCTTACGGGGATTTCGTACGCATCGTCAACGAACGTTGGCGCGGCCTGCGGATCGATTCGTACCACGTGAAGGTCCAAGGCGAAGGCGCGCCGCAAGACATCGTCAACGCTATCCGCCAAGCGAACGCGCTCCATGACGAGTACGACGCGCTGGTGTTGACGCGCGGCGGCGGTTCGTTCGAAGAACTGATGGCGTTCAACGACGAGCAGGTGACGCGCGCCATCCACGGCTCGAAAATTCCCACGCTGGTGGGCATCGGCCACGAACGGGACTTGTCGTTGGCCGAATTGGCGGCCGACGTGCGCGGCAGCACGCCGACGGATTGCGCCCGCCGCCTGGTGCCGGACCGCAAGGACGTGCTGCGCGATTTGGCTTACCGATCGGAGAATCTAGAGCGGCTGATGTTGGACGGTTTGCGCGTGCGGCGCGACATCCTCAACCGCAGCCTGGTCGCGCCGCGGGCGTGGGTGGAGCGCCAAAAGCAGGAAATATCCCGGTTGACTTTTACGGCTGACGCAAATGTGAGACAATGGCTTAGGGCGCTCACGGACAGATACCGTTCGCACCACCGTCTCCTTGCGTCGCTGGACCCCAAAGGCGTTTTGGCCCGCGGGTACGCCATGCTTCGCGACGCAAGGGGGCGCACGGTGGTCGGCATCTCGTCGCTCGCCCCGGGGCAAACCGTCACGGCCGTGTTGCGCGACGGTGATGCGGATTTGAAAGTCGATAAAATACATTATCCAAAAACCGGCAAACAACAGAGCTTGTTGTGAGACGACCTTCCTCCCCTTTATAAGGGGAGGTTAGGAGGGGCATCGTGTAAATGTTAAACCACCCCTCACCCCTCCTTATTCCGCCTTCGCGAAAAGCTTCGGCGGACTAACGTAAGGAGGGGAATAAGAATATGACCGACAAAAAGTTGAAAAAGGATTCCAAACTCGACGTGACCAAGGCGTTCGCCGAATTGGAAGCCATTACCGAATGGTTCGAGCGCGGCGAAGCGGATTTGGACGAAGGCCTTAAAAAGTACGAACGCGCGGCCGAACTGGCCGAGGCTTTGCGCATCCGGCTGGAACAGGCGGAGAACAAGATCGTAGAAATTCAAAAGAAACATGCGAATTAAGTCCCCCAGGTCCATCAGGACGATGACCGTGACCTGAATGACCTTAAGGACATGAAAGATTTTAATAGACTAATATGTATATCCTCCTTCGTTGGGTGTTTAACGCCCTGACGGTCATGCTCGTGGCCTACGTGGTGCCGGGCGTGCGTGTCGTGAGTTTTTGGTCGGCACTGTTGGCGGCTTTGGTCATAGGTATCATTAACGCCTTGATTAGGCCATTGATTCTGTTATTGACCCTGCCGGTCAACATCCTGACCCTTGGGATCTTCACCTTCGTGATCAACGCCCTCATGTTCTGGTTGGCGTCCACCATAGTCAAAGGCTTCAGCGTGGACGGCTTCGGTCCGGCGTTTTGGGGCGCGTTGCTTTTCTGGGCCGTGTCCTGGCTGACCAACGCGCTGCTCATGGAAAAAAAGTCTTGAGTCATGGGCATACGCAAACGCAAATCCACGGTCGGCATCAGCGGATGGCCGTGGCGCATCCTGTTCGCCGCGTCCGCGATCTGTCTGTCCGCGGGTTTGGCGTGGTACGCGTATTGGTTTTTCGCCGATGGATTCCGCACGGCCAACTGGGTGCCGGCCACGGCCACGGTCAGCATGTCCAAGGTGAATTTGGACGGCGATGGCTGGCCCACGGGTTTGGCCGCGACCTTGTTGCGCCAGTATCGCGTGGATTTCATTCTGCACTACACGGCCCAAGGCGTGGACGTGTCGCATACGGCGCGCGTCAGCCGTTTCGCTTGGTGGCGCGCCCAGAACCTGGCCGATTCGGCTTTGGCCGACGGCGCGCGGATCGCCATCCGATACGATCCCAGTGACCCGTATATGGTCACGGTAGTCGATCCGCCCAACGAACCTTGGTTCAGTTATCTGTTCTTGTGCCTGATGGCTATGTTTTTCAGCGTCAAATTGGACAAGGGGACGAAAAAATCCGTATGAAACAAAAAACGCCCACGGTCATTTCCATCGGCGGGTCTATCGTGGTGCCCAAGGAAGGCATAGACGTGGAATATTTAAAAGTTTTCCGCGGTTTGATCCGTCCGTTGGCCGCGGCTGGCCAGCGCTTCATTATCGTGGTGGGAGGCGGGCATACGGCGCGCGCCTACCAAAAAGCCGCGTCCGCCATCGTAAAATTGAATCCGCAGGACGTGGATTGGTTGGGCATCCATGCCACCCGGCTGAACGGCCAATTGCTGCGCGCTTTGTTCCGCGATTTGGCTTTGTCGCGCGTGGTCAAAGATCCGACCAAACCCGTGCGTTGGACCGAGCCGCTCATGATCGCGGCCGGTTGGAAACCCGGTTGGAGCACGGATTACGTGGCTACGCGCCTGGCCCATAAATTCAAAGCCAAGCACGTGGTCAACCTTACCAACATCGATGCGGTATACGACAAGGATCCGTCGCGGTTTGAGGACGCGGAACCGTACGACAAACTCTCCTGGGCCGCATTCCGCAAACTCGTGGGCGACACATGGTCGCCGGGCATGAACGCGCCGTTCGATCCCATCGCCTCCAAGTTGGCGCACAAATGGGGCATGACGGTCACCATCGCAGCCGGCAAAGACCTCAAGAACCTAAAAAACATCCTGACCGGCAAAAAATTCAAAGGCACCACGATTTCTTGATTCAAGAACCCGCCCAGTGTCATTTCGACTGGAGTGAGGCTTTGCGCACGGAGTGGAGAAATCTCCGTTTTTTAAAATACTTAAGATTCCTCCAATCGACCCGACACAACGGTCGGGTCTCTGTCGGAATGACAACCTATTATTATGATGTTTTTTGCAGTTTACGTTTTTCCAACCAACCCAAAATAAAAAATATCCCGATACCGAACGCCGGACCCGCGATTTGCAGGATCCAAACCAACATGAACCATTCGAAATTCCTAAACGCCAGCAAGACGATATAGGCCAAGCCGGCCAAGATGAAAACGACGCCGCCCACGAGTTCGCGTTTCCACGAGATGATGACTACGGTCAATAAAACAAGCGCGGGAATGTTATGCATGAACAACCCGAGCGCGATTTGTCCGGCGGACAAACCTTCCTCGAAAACGTCCAACGAAAACAGCATCAAAAACGCCACGAAACATAAAGACATGATTCTCGGCATCCAGTAAATGAGGGGATTGCGGTTGGCGGGCGTGCGCATATTGTTTTGTCGACACGGTGCGTGTCATTCTGAATTGCGTTGGACGCAATGAAGAATCTCGTTTTTTATTTTTTAATCCACTCCCTGGTTATCCATTTTTTGACCAACGCCTCTTCGACGTCGATTTTTTGCGTTTCCGCAATCACCAATACCAGTCCCAACACGTCGGAAAGCTCCTTGGACATTTCGCGTTTCGACATTTTGCATTCCAAATACTTGGCCGGACGGCAACGCTTCTCGTGCACCAGCGCCGACTGCACGAATTCGCCCAGTTCCTCGGTCAGCTTGAGCAACAAATAATCCGGCGAAAGTTTGATGTGGTCGCGTTTGAGGTTTTTAAGGAAGATCTTCGCAGCTTGTTTTTGAAGTTGTTTGAGTTCCATAACAGTCATTGGATTTTTTTATAATAACCCCTTGTGAGCAATTGCACAGTTCTCAGCAAAGGATATTGTTCGGGAATAGCATTTTTCGCCATGATACCTTTGGCCGATATTTCAGCCTGTATTTTTTTAGCGAATTCATCAATTGAAACAATCTTACCACCGCCAACATTGTGTATATTTTTTGGATGCGAAATTAAAATTGCAATATGTTCAATTTCCACATCACCACGCAACCACTTGAATATTTGACCCTTGATGTGTTTTTTACCGGCTTCGAATTTTTTCTTGAATCGTGCTTCGCGCACGTCCCAACTGTGTGCATCCACGGATGGCTCAATGTGAACAAGATGATTGGTGCTCGGATTATAAGCGACGATATCTAATTCCATTTCCCAACCGCCGTGTTTTAATTTGCCGACTTTAATATTATGTTTGACCAAGTATCCCAGCCAATCATAATATTCATAAACGAGTTGTTCTAAGTGGTTCATAAAACGTTTATTGTTTCTTTTTAAACACCAAGTCCATCATGGGCATCCAGGCGTTAAGCGGCCAGCCGAAGAGGCGGCATTTCCATTCGGCCAGCGACAAATAGGCACGCATGACCGGGCCGGATTTTTTTAAATCGCATTTCCATTTGGCGTCCCCGCCTTGGAGGTTCAAGCAAATCGCATCGGGCAAGGCTTTCTTGATCTGCCAATACGACCCGCCGACCAGGCCTTGGGAGACGTATGCGTCTTTGGTTTGGCCGCGCGGCACGTGGCGCGAGAGGCTCTTGGCCAAAGGACATGACAACGAGAGAGGCAACCAGGGGACGAGCGGCAAGCCGGTCGTGTGGCCGTCGTAGGGGAAGGCTCGGTTTGGGGTTTCGGTAAAAACCATCAAGCCGCCGGGTTTGAGGCAACGCCAGGCGTCTTTGAGTATCGCGGCACGATTGGCAGGCGGGATGTGTTCGAGCACGGCGTTGAAGACCACAGCGTCGAAGCGGCCGTCTTCGAACGGAAGTTTGGACGTGTCGTCCACTTGCACGAACGTCGCGCGGTCGGCCAAGCCTTCGTCTTGGGCGCGAAGTTTGGCCAAGCCTACGAGTTTGGCGTCCGGTTCCACGCCGTGCACTTGGGCCGCGCCCAAATCCAACAGCATGAAAGACGACGATCCGCCGCCCGAACCCATGTCCAACACGCGCATGTTTTGCATTGTGCCGAAGCGTTTGACCAGGGTTTCGAGACGATGGCGAACGTAAGTCGGGTCTTGCCGGCGTTCCAATTCGTCCAGCCACCAGTCGCCTTTGAGCTCAACCATTTTTTGCAGCGTTTCGGGCGTCACGGACGCTTCAACGGTTTTGAGGATTTTTTGCAGCCGTCCGTGGCTTACGGCCAGGCCTTTGACCATGATTGAAAGCTTGCCGTTCTCACCCGCTACGCGCAGTTCGGCCGATGGCGTCTTGATGAACGTGGTTGTCATATGGGGTCATGTGGCATGTAGCATGTATCATGTAACAGGATTCGGGGATGGGGAGGCGATTTAATTAAGATTATATTTGGCTCAACTCAGCTAAATATATTATTCCCAAATGACGTATCCGTAGCCTGCTACAGGTTACATGATACATGTTACATGAAAAAAGGCTAACTTGACATAATTCCCGGCAAGCCCTATCATCTCGCCAACACTCGCATCCAAAGAAAGCAGGGCCCCAACCAAAATGGGGTCAAACAGGATCGGTTCTCGAAACTCGCAACGCGAAACTCGAAACCGAATCCGCCCTGCCGAGGACGTGACCCCCGATTTAAGGTCGGGGATTGCCCCACAGGATGCTGTGGGTGTTTTTATCCCTAAAGGTCGAACCATTTACATTCCAGTCAGAATGGTCGAGATCCGTTTTGGGTCTTGGTCATTGGTGATTGGTCATTCATTATCGTTATGGCAAAATCGCGACAGCAAAAAGAAGTGTCCAAAGAAAGGCTCGTTGAGCTGTTCAAGGGCGCCAAATCCGTGGCGTTCGCCGACTACCGGGGCTTGACCGTGCCCAAGGCCGACATCTTGCGCAAGAAGATGGCCGAGAGCAACGTCGCCTACATGGTGGCCAAGAAGACGCTCATCAACTTGGCGGCCAAGGAAGCGGGCCTGGAACTCGACGCCAAGAAGTTCCCGGGCATGATCGGCGCGGCCTTTGGCACCGAGGACGAAGTGGCTCCGGCCAAAATCCTGGGTGACATGGGCAAGGATACGCCCATCAAACTCGTGGGCGGCATGTTCAACGGCCAGGTCGTGGACGCGCAGTACGTCATCGCACTGTCCAAACTGCCGGGCAAGCAACAGCTTTATGGCATGTTGGTCAGCGTCATCGCAGGTCCCATGTCCGGCTTCGTCCGGGCGCTCGACGCCATCCGCAAGCAAAAGGAAGGCGCAACCGCGTAAAAATTTAGGTTCATAAAGTTAATAAGGTTCATAAAGTTGCAGGATACGATTCCATCAACTTTATAACTTTAAAAACATTACAAACTTTATAAACCACACATTCGTAATTAAATTCATTTTTGACTCACTATGTCAGACGAACAGAAGGTGGTTGAGGTGCCGGAAAAGTTCAAGGCCCTCGTGGAGCAGATCGAAAAACTCTCGGTGCTCGATCTCTCCGAATTGGTTAAGGTGTTGGAAGAGAAATTCGGCGTGTCCGCGGCCGCTCCGGTAATGATGGCGGCGGGTGCGGGTCCGGCGGCTGCGGCCGAGGAGAAGTCCGAATTCGACGTCGAACTCACGGAAGCCGGCGGCAACAAGATCGGCGTGATCAAGGTGGTGCGCGAAGTCACGGGTTTGGGCCTCAAGGAGGCCAAGGACTTGGTGGACGGCGCCCCCAAGATGGTCAAGGAAAAAGCCCCGAAAGCCGAAGCCGAAGAGATCAAGAAGAAGATCGAAGAAGCCGGCGGCAAGGCGACCCTCAAGTAAAAATCCAAACGGATTCAAAAACTCCCCGAACAATCGGGGAGTTTTTTCATTTATACCGACCATTGTCATCGCGAGGCAATAGGCCAAAGCCGAAGCGATCTATAGATCGCTTCGCAGAGCCTCGCGATGACAATTCGTACAGTGAATATTTACGGCAACGGGACCAACAATAACCGGTTGCCGCTGATGGCCAAAGCCTGTTTGGCTCCGGCGCGGGAGGTGACCGAGCGCAATCCGGAGAAATCGGGCGAGGTGAGCTGCGAGAGCAACAAGCCGTTTTTGTCGTAAACCATGACGCGCTTGTCGGCCGGGTCGGCGATGAGGATGCGCGTGTCGTCAACGTTGGTCCAGACGGCCGAGGCCGCGCGCAGCGGCGGGTCGGCCGCGGTCATGGCCAGCGGGTCGGGTTTGCCCGAAAGGAAGCGCAACAGGGCGCCGTCGGCGCGGGCCACGTAAATGCTGCTGTCGATGGCCAAGGCCACGCCGCCGGACAAATCCGGGCTCGCTTGCGTCAGGTAGGGCGTGGCGCCGCCAAAACCCGCATCCGTCTTTTTGAGGCGGTAGATTTGTCCGGACGCGCTCGAGAGCACGTAAGCCTTTTTGTTGTAGATGACGAAGTCCGAAGTCGAAGAAACGCCGGCTTTGTTAAGCAACGAGGCGGTTTGGTCTTGGAGCAGCACGGCGATGAACTGGCCTTTGTCGTCCATGAACACGGCCGATTGCTCGCCGAGCGAACCCGAGACGATGCGTCCGGCCTTGGCCGGCATGGGCACGGTTTTGCTTTCGCGGGTGTTGATGTCCACGCGCACGAATTGCCGGTTTTGGTTGTCGGCCGCGTACGCCGCCCCGTCCACAAAGACCGGGGCCGTCAGCTGTCCGTCCGAGGCGGTCACGGGCAGGGAATAAAGTTCCACGATGCCGGACACGGCCACGGCTTTGCGCAGCCGCTCTTTAAGCTGGGCAATATCCTTTTTCAATTGTTCGATGCGCGTCTTATGGTCAGGCGTTCCCGTGTCGAGCGTGGCCAGGATTTTCTCCGCCTGTTCGATTTCGCTCTTGGTCTGGCTGTCTTTGGCATAGATGAGCGAACCCTCGGCGCGGTTGCGGAAATCCGCGGCTTGGGAGAACGATTTTTCCCAAGCGGCTTGGGCCGCGGCCAGTTTGCGGCTGTTCTGCCAGCTGACCAAACCCACGGTTATGCCCACCGCGGCCAAAACCGCGACGCCGATCATGATTTTGCGTTTGGCGGTGAAGAACGTGCCATGGCCGGCGTCCAAACTCCGCAGGGCGGTTTGCGCGGCGGGCGTGGGTTTGGCGCGTT
This sequence comes from Patescibacteria group bacterium, assembly GCA_022703155.1. Lineage (GTDB taxonomy): Bacteria > Patescibacteriota > Patescibacteriia > 2-12-FULL-60-25 > 2-12-FULL-60-25 > MWCR01. Next base: position 8,016 of record JAKLEH010000017.1, read on the forward strand.
TGCTTTTTACGAAATCGGTCAACGAATTCAAGTAACGCTTGAGCGCGGGTACGGCCTCCGGGACTTGGGGCTGGGCTTCGGTCGTGGTTTGCGCCTTGGGCGCGGACAGGGGATTGACCACTGGCGCCAAAACGCGCGACGTTTGGTCGGTCTGTTCGTGGAATTTTTTGAGCGAATCGAAAGCGCCTTGTTTGGCCGCCGTTTCGGCCGGCGCCGCGGGTTTGTCTTCGGCGTGGGCCGAGACCAAAGCGGCCACGAAGTCGTCGGGTATGGCGTGGCGTTCCAGGTCTTTTTTGATGTCCAAAACCGCGGAGACCGGAGGTTGCGCGGTCAAACGCTCCTTAAGGTTGAGCTCTTGGCGCAAGCGTTCGAAGTTCGACGAACCGATGAACAACAAATCGCCGGCTTTCATGTCGCCGCAGATGATGGCCGAAAACGCCTTGTTGGGATCCGTGGCCGCGGGCTGTTCCAGCGAGCCGCACAGGTCGAAGGGGCGGAATTCGCCGGCGTCGGTTTTTTGCAGGAACAGGTTCATCAGACGTCCGTGTCCGGTCAGGCACAATTGGCCGTTGCCGCATTCGAGGATGAAGACGTTGACCTTGTTCCAGTGGATGGGCGTGGGTTCCTTTTGTTGGAAAGCGGCCACGGCCTCGTTGACGCGCTGGACCAGCTTCTCGAACCGCGCGAACGGGTCCAAAGCCATGGCCGCGGTCAAAGCCCGCGATTGCTCCACGGCCGAGTTGATGACGTCGAGCAGCTGTTCGTAGGCGTAAAGCGACGAATCGATCTCGGCCACGACCAGGTGCGCCGGGCCGCCGCGCGTACGGCCTTGGTCGAAGCGAAACAAGCCCACGATACGCTCGTTGGCGGTGCTGTTGCCGTACTCTATTTCGGCAAAGCGGAAAAACAAGTTAGACATGTTGTTAACCCCTCGAAAGTATACGCAATTGCACCATTTTTCGTCCACTAGGCGCAAGGGGACAGAATCGGCCTTTCGGCCCTTGTCAACCCCCCGTGAAAAGGGCAGGATATGGGGGAGCTTATGCTTGAACACCTTTTTGGGTCAAAGACCCGCGTCAGGCTCATGACCCTGTTCCTGAACAAACCGGAAGAGGCGTTTTTTATCCGTGAATTGACGCGCCGCATCCAAACGCAGATAAATGCCGTTAGGCGAGAGATCGACAACCTGGTCAAATTGGGCCTGTTGCGCGAGACCGAGGGGCCGGACGAGGAGGGCAAACGTCCAGGTTTGAAACGCAAGTACTATTCGGTCAACCCAAAATTCCCGCTGCTCAACGAAGTCCAGGCTTTGATGAACAAATCGCGGTTTTTGATGGAAAAGCGTTTGGACAAGGACATCGCGGCGCTTGGCAGCGTGTCTTATTTGTCTTTCATGGGCGTATTCATCGGCAAGACCGCGCCCGTGGACCTATTCATCGTGGGCGAGTTGGATTCGGACAAGCTCAAACGCTTGGTCATGCGCGCCGAGGACGAATACGGATACGAAATAAAATTCACCTGTTTGACGCCGCAAGAATTCAAATACCGCAAGGATTTGTCCGACAGGTTTTTGTTGGGCGTATTGAACACGCAAAAATACGTGGCCATCAACACTCTGTTCAATGAAGACGAAATCAAGTAGGCTTATGCGTTGGTTGTTTTTGGATACGCACGTGCGCGGCCAAGCGGTCTTCGGTTGGTTGGCCGAAGAAAAGGCCGCGGTTTGGACGTACGAGGGGCGGGGCAACGGTTTGCTCTCCGCGCTCGCGCGCCGCTGCGCGCCCCGTGACATCGCGGCCGCCCAAGGAATTTGCGTGGTGTCCGGGCCCGGGCCGTTTTCCGCCATCCGCATAGGCGTCTTGGTGGCCAACCTCATGGCGCGGACCTTCGGTTTGCCGTTGCATGCCGTGGCCGCCGACCAAGCCGTGGATTTGCAAAAGTTGGCCGCCAGCCTGGCGCGTCAAGAAGTGCCGGCCGTCCAATACGCGGCTCCGGTATACGACAGCGAACCCAACATAACACTGCCCAAAACATGAACGTGTCTCGCCTGGAAAAACGCATTTACGAAATCATCCCCGGTGGGCTGGTCTGGTTGACGATCGTCGCCAGCGTGGTCTTGTCTTACGTACAGCCGCTTTGGGTGGTGTATTTCGTGATCATCTACGACCTGTATTGGCTGTTTCGCGTGGTTTACTACCTGCCGTTTTTGGCCGCCAGCTGGTGGGCTTACAAACGCGACACCAAAATCGATTGGGCCGCGTTGGTCAGCGCCACGCCGGGCCACGAACGGATTTACCACGTGGTGATATTGCCGACCCTAAAAGAAGAACTGTTGGTGCTTGAGGATTGTATGGAGTCGCTGCTCAAATCGGCTTGCCCCAAAGATCGGATGATCGTGGTTTTGGGCGGCGAGGAGCGGGCCAAAGACATCTTCTTGCCTAAAGTCAAAGCCATTCAGGAAAAATACGGCGACAAATTCCATTCCCTGCTCGTCACGTTGCACCCGTCGGATTTGCCGGGCGAGATGAAAGGCAAGGGTTCGAACGTACATTGGATAGGCGAGCGGGTCCACGACAAGATTCGCGAGCTCGGCATTCCGGTGGACGACGTGTTGGTGCATTCGTTCGACGTGGACACGGTCGCGCATCCGCAATATTTCGCTTGCGTGGCCTACCGGTTTTTGACCGTGGAAAACCCGCACCGCGCCTCGTACCAGCCCATGGTGCTGTACAACAACAACCTGTGGGAATCGCCAGCCGTGGTGCGCGTCTGCATGTTCGGCACCACGTTTTGGCTCATGACAGAATTGCCGCGCGCCGAAGGCATGATGACGTTCTCTTCGCATTCCATGACCCTAAAGATGCTGGTGGACGTGGGCTTCCACCAAGCCGACATCGTCAGCGAGGACTCGCGCATATTCCTCCAGGCGTTAGTCAGGTACAGCGGGGATTATCGCGTAGTGCCCATCCATCTGCCCGTGTCCATGGATACGGTCATGTCGGGCAATTATTGGAAGGCGATGTTGGCGCTTTACAAACAAATGCGGCGTTGGGGTTATGGCGCGGAAAATTTTCCCTACATGGCCATGCATTTCGCACGCGACAAGCGCATGCCCGCGTGGACAAAAATCAAATTCCTATGGAAGCAGATTGAAGGCGCCTATACGTGGGCCACGGTGCCGCTGCTCATCTTTTTGCTCGGCCGGTTGCCGTTTTGGTTGGCACCTGACCAATTCAGGTCGTATGCGGTGTTCCAAAATACGCCTTTCACTTTGGAGTGGCTCATGCGTTTCGCCATGATTGGCGCTTTCGTCTCGGCCTTCACGGCCATGACACTGTTGCCGCCGCGGCCTAAATACGTGCCCCGTTGGCAAACGCCCATCGTTACGGTTTTCCAGTGGATTCTGTTGCCCGTGACCTTCGTGTTGTTCGGTGCTTTCCCGGCCATCGATGCGCAGACCCGGTTGATGTTGGGTAAATACATGGGTTTTTACGTGTCGCCAAAACGCGGCGGCGGCGAAGACAAAAACATCTGATTTGCCACCCTTCCGTCTTTCTCCCGATGTGCCATCCACTATACGGCGATCGGGATCCCGACTTCACGTCGGGACATCCTTCTTCCTACCTCTCATTTTCCACTATGCCCGACGCCCCCGTTTCCATCCACGCCGTGACCTGGAATTCGTTGACTTACTTGCCGGCGTTTTTCGCGTCTTTGGACGAACAGGGCGCGTCGTATCGCGTCATCGTGGTGGACAACGCTTCGACCGACGGCACGGTCCCGTGGCTGACTTCGGAGCGTCCGCAGACCGCCGTTTTGCGCAATATGCGCAACATGGGTTTTGCGCGCGCCAACAACCAGGCCATACAATTGGCATTGGCCGGGCATGAACATGATGATTTAACCAAACGCTACGTTTTGCTCTCCAATACGGACATCGAGTTCCATCCGGCCTGCATCGAACGCCTGGTCGCGGTCTTGGAGCAGCATCCGGAAATCGACGCGGTCCAACCCAAACTTTTGCGCGCGCGCCGCAAGCCTGGTTTTGCGGATTATCCGGAGACCGAACGGACAGACGTCATCGATTCGCTGGGCATCGCCATGACCCGGGCGCGCCGCGGATACAACTTGGGTTCGGGCGAAAAGGACACGGGGCAATACGACGCGCAAGCCGACGTTTTCGGTCCGGACGGCGCTTGTTGCATGTTGAGGTTGTCGTCCGTGCTGCGCGCCCAAATCGACGGCAAATTGTTCGACGAGAATTTTTTGGCTTATCAGGAAGACGTGGACTTGGCTTGGCGCATGCGGCGCATGGGCATGCGCACCGTACTCGCGCCGCAAGCCGTCGCTTGGCACCATCGAGCCGCGCCGTCGGTCCAGGGACGCGGTTGGTGGGGCGCGTGGTTGGGCCGCTGGCGCAAACCCGCTTACATCAATTACTTGTCCACGCGCAACCACGTGTGGCTTTTGGCCAAGAATCTGGCTTGGTCGGACGTGGCGGCCCATGGAGCCTGGATTTTGCCGTATGAAGCCGCAAAATTGGTGGCGGCCGTCTTTTCTTGGTCGGCGGCGCGCGGCTACTGGGTTGCCCTGTGGGGCTTGCCAAATGTCATAAATGAACGTAAAAAGTTGGCTGGGTTATACAGAACGCAACCCCAGGAGGTCCGGAGGTGGTTCGTATGAAGCAACGCGAAGAAATCCGACCGACAGCCCTAGTCAGCCAAGACGCGGCGGCGCCCATGCGCGGAGCCGATCCCAAAGTCACTTTCGTGACCGTGTGTTTTCGTACGCCACATTGGATACGCATGCTGCTCAAGGGCATGGAGAGGGCTGAACTGAAAGTCCCTTACGAATTCATTTTGGTGGATAACGCGGCGGGTGACGGCACGGGCGCCATGGTGCGCGAAAAATTCCCCTGGGTCCAAGTCGTGGACGCGCCGCGTAACGTGGGTTTTGGCGCGGGCAACAATTTGGCCATCAAGCGCGCCCGCGGCGAGTACGTCATGCTGCTCAATCCGGACGTGCTGGTCTTTCCGGGCGAAGTCGAAAAGTTGTTGCGTTTTTTGGACGACCATCCGGACGTGGCTTTCGCCGGCCCGGGTTTGCGCAATCCGGACGGCAGTTGGCAGGATTCGTGTTACCGTTTCCCGTCGCCCATGATTCCGGTGTACCGGCGGACCGTTCTGGGACGGTCGCCGTGGGGACGCCGCGCCGTGGACCAATATCTGATGCGCGGGGCGTTGAACCGCGAAAAGCCGAGCGAAGTCGACGCCCTGATGGGTTCGGCCATCCTGATGCGCCGCAAGGTTTTGGACAACATCGGCTTGTTCGACGAGCGTTTTTTCATGTACATGGAGGAAGTGGACATCTGTCGGCGCGCCTGGAAACACGGTTGGCGCGTGGCTTACGTGCCACAAGCAAAATTCGTGCACTACCACCATCGCGAAAGCCGAATAGATTGGCCGTGGCAAGCCATTACCCACAAGCCGGCACGCGCCCATATCGCGAGTGCGCTATACTATTTCTGGAAATACCGCAAAGACAAGCATCCACACGCGACGGTCAAGCCGTTGGCGTAGGTGCCGTAGCACAACGCATCGTGACAGACGCGCGCATGCGGGGTTGCGGTAAAATCCCTATCCATGAAGGAAACGCCGAATTTTTTAACCTGTCCAGCCGTCTGCGAAGTGCCGCCGCGCTCATCGGAGCACGGTGTTTCGGGTTCAAATAAACCGGAATCCGGAAAGGCCAAACGCCACGGTCCGTCTTGGAAGTTTTTGGCGTGGTGTCTGGCCGCGATTTTGATATTAGCGGCCGTGGTGCCGCCGGCCATAGCCGTGGTCCGCGCGGGTTTGAGCGCCCAACAGGCCAAACAGGAACTGGACGCGCTCAAGGCTTTGGCCCAGAACGGCGATTTCGCGGCCGCGGCCGAACGCGCGGCCGCCGCCCGGCGATCGCTGAATGACGCGCGCGAGGCGCTTTCGGGCGTGGGTTTTTGGCGCGACGTGCCGTACGTGGGCACTCAAGTGCGCGCGGTCCAGGACGTGACTATCGTCAGCGCCGATTCGCTCGAAGGCGCGGAGGATTTGTTGTCCGTGGCGCAGTCCTTGGGCGAGGCGCTCGAACAGGCGCAGCAAGCCCTGCCGCAAACCAAGCCCCAAGTTGAGTCGGGCCGCAAATACTCTGATTTGAGCAAGGAAGAGAAGCGCGCGTTGCTCGAGGCGTTGGCCCGCGCTTTGCCCAAAATCCGCATGGCGCGGGTCAAGTTGGACGTGGCCTTGAAGTTGTGGAACGACATTCCGCAAGACCGTTTGGCCGGTCCCCTCAAACAGGCTTTGGACCCGTTGGCCAAACTGTTGCCCACCGTGAAGCGTTCGCTCGACCAGGCCGTGCCGCTAATTGATACTTTGGTGCCGCTGGCCGGCTATCCGACGCCGCAGCATTACCTGATCGCGCTCCAGAATTCGGACGAAATGCGGCCTTCCGGCGGTTTCATCGGGAGCGTGGCCACGGCCGCGCTCGACGGCGGGGATTTGCGCGATTTTGAGTTCTTCGACGTCTACGCCATCGACAAACCGGTCATGGGTTCGTGGAAAGAGGTTCCGCCCAAACCGCTCAAAGACCATTTGAACGTCACGGCGTGGTTTATGCGCGACGCCAATTGGTCTCCGGATTTCCCGTCTTCGGCCGACAGGGTTTTGGATTTTTACAACCGCGAGTTGGCCGCGCAGAACAAAACGCCAAAAAATCCTCCGACCGTATTCGTGGCCGTGGAACCCGGATTGTTCCGGTCTTTGTTGCGTTTGTCCGGCCCCGTCACGGTCCAAGGCACGACGGTCAACGAAGCCAACTTCATGGACGTGATCGAAACCCAGGTGGAACAGACGTTTTTGGAACAGGGAATTCCTGTCGAACAGCGCAAGGGTTTTATGGCCGCGGTGGGGGACGAACTCATAAAGAAACTGCAGGCTTTGCCCGCGTCGCGTTGGCCCGACGTGTTGAACGTCGTGACCGTGGCTTTGGAACGCAAACAGATAATGCTGTACTCGCGGTCCAACGACATCCAAAAGATGATCGACGAACGCGATTGGGGCGGGCGGGCCAAGCCCACGGACGGCGATTTCGTGTGGGCCGTGGACGCGAATCTGGCCGCGCTCAAGACCGACGGCGTGATGCATAAGGCAATCGACTACACGGTCGACGCTCGCGATCCGCAAAAGCCCGTGGCCACCGTGACCTTGCGCTACCGCAACGACGCACCTGGTTTCACTTGGCGTTATACGCGCTACCGAAGTTACACGCGGGTTTACGCGCCCGAAGGCAGCGAGCTGCTTGAGGCCAAAGGCGCCATGGCCGGAGACCTGTTACAGACGCGCGGCAAGTTCGTGGCCGGCAAGACCGACGTGATGAAGGAATTGGGCAAAACCGCATTCGGCGCGTTTTGGGCCATCGAACCGGGTAAGACCGGCGAACTCTCTTTCACCTACCGTCTGCCGTCTTCAGTATCGGACAGGTTGGCCAACGGCGATTACCGTTTGGATTGGGTAAAGCAACCGGGCGCGGACGATACGGAAATCAACGTCAAAATCCTGTTGCCGCGCAACGTGGCCAAAGCCGAACCGCCGGAAACCGAAGCCAAATGGGGCGACGCCACGTATGAAATCGTGAGCGATACGTCGGAAGACAGAAGTTTCAGCATCAATTTTTAAGATTCATAAAATTCGTAAGATTCATAAGATTGCGGCATTAGGAATTTATATTCAAGATTCCTAATTTTATAATGCCCCAAATTTTTATAAATCTAAGGAATCTTATAAATCTTATGAATAACGCCCGTGTTCAATCCTTGCCATTTTACCCCTTAGATGATGAGATAGCCGCGATATGTTTGGCCGCAAGGTGGCGATCGATTTGGGCACCACGACCGTGCTCGTTTACATCCCCAAAAAAGGGATTGTTTTGAACGAACCCTCGGTCGTGGCCGTGTCCATCGCGGACAAGCGCGTGTTGGCCGTGGGCAAGGAAGCCAAAGACATGATCGGCCGCACGCCCGACACCATCGTGGCCCGCCGGCCGCTCAAGGATGGCGTGATCGCGGACTACCACACCACCGAGGCCATGCTCCGGTATTTTTTGAACCGCACGCTCGGCGGCTTGCGCCTGTTCCGTCCCGAGGTCATGGTGGCCGTGCCGGGCGGCATCACCAGCACCGAACGGCGCGCGGTCATCGATGCCACCATCGCGGCCGGCGCGCGCGCGGCCTACATCATCAAAGAACCCATCGTGGCGGCCATCGGCGCGGACATCCCCATCGGTTCGCCGTCCGGCCACATGATCACGGACATCGGCGGCGGCACGAGCGAAGTCGCGGTCCTGTCGCTCGGCGGCATCGTCAGTTCCGCATCCGTGCGCATCGGCGGCAATAAACTGGATACGGCCATCCAAGAGCATGTGCGCCGCAAATACGGTTTGGCCATTGGTGAACGCACGTCGGAAGACGCCAAAATACGTATCGGATCGGCTTTGTATCTGGAAAACAAACTGGAGATGGAAGTCAAAGGCCGCGACATGATCACGGGGTTGCCGCGCGTGGTCAGCATCACGAGCGACGATATCACCGACGCCATCCAGCACGAACTGCAGGGCATCATCGACACCATCAAGGAAGTGTTGCGCAACACGCCGCCCGAACTCGCGGCCGACGTCATGGAAAAAGGCGTGGTGCTTTCCGGCGGCACGTCGCAACTGCGCAACCTTGACCGCATCGTGAGCGAAGCCACGGGCATCCCGGCGTTCATCGCCGACGAACCGCAATACTGCGTGGCCAAAGGCACGGGCATCGCGCTCGAAAACTTGGATTCGTACAAACGCAGCATTTTGGGGAATTCATAAATGTCATCCCGAGGGAAGTCGAAGCGACGAGGGATCTTCATGCGAGAACCTCTCACGAGGCGCCCATCAATGAAAAAAACCGCAGTTAGCGGTTTTTAGTTTTGGACTATTTGCGAACGCCACGGTTCGCCTCTGAGTTCTTTTGCGATGTTCGCCTTTGCCAGAGCGAAACACTTCTTGTCACCAACACAGCTTTCCGGCAAATCCCATACTATGCCTTGGCAATCGGTGATTTCTAGGATGCGTTCGCCGCTGTTATGGTCGCGGTGCGTAGCCAAAAGCATTAGTATTGGACTCGAGCCTGCTTCGAAGCAAGCCCCGTTCGGCCCTCGCAATCCGACTGATTGCCTGGATTGAGCCGCGCAATTCATGGAGCAAAATGCAAGAATTACGATTGCAAAGAGCTGGCGCATTGCTTTTCTCCGTTTCGTTTGCGGTTTGAGCGATGTGCGACTATAAACTAAAATTTTTGTTTTGTCAACCCTAAACCCACAAACAAAACGGTCGGAGTTACCTGCCAATAGATAATATGTTATACTCCTGACATGTTGATAGGCATCGACGCATCGCGCGCCAACAAGCCGAACAAAACCGGGGTGGAGTGGTACGCGCACCACCTTATCCAACAGCTCAAAACCCTGACCGTAAACGACCAGAACACTTGGGTTTTATACGCCAACGACGTGCTGAAGGGCGGATTGGAAAAATTGCCGGAAAATTGGTACGAGGTCAGAGCTCATTGGCCGCTCGTCAAAGGCTGGACCCAGGTCAGGCTCTCGTGGGAAATGTGGCGCCGGCCGACGGACGTTCTGTTCGTGCCCGCGCACGTCTTGCCGCGCGTGACGCCTAAAAAGAGCGTGGTCACGGTCCACGACATCGGTTTCCACCGTTTTCCGCAGTTGTATAAAAACCGCGACCGGCAGTTCCAAGAATGGAGCACCAAAGACATCGCCAAACGCGCGGCTCGCGTGGTGACCGTATCCGAATTTTCTGGCCGCGAGATTTCAGAATGTTACGGCATCCCCGCGGAACGCATCGCCATCACCTATAACGGCGTGGACCATGACGTGTTCCGTCCCATCGGCGACCGGCAAGCCGTGGCCGAAAGGCTGCAGCGCTACCGTTTGGGCAACCAGTTTTTCATCGCCATCGGCAGGTTGGAAGCAAAAAAGAACATCGCCAACCTGATTAAGGCGTTCACGCTGTTCAAAACGCGCCGCGGTTCCGGCGACCCGTACAAACTGGTGTTGGTGGGCAATCCGGGTTTCGGATTCGAAGACATCAAGAAAGCCTTGGAGCAATCGTCGGTGCGGCAAGATATCGTACAGTTGGGCTATGTTCCGGAAGGCGACATGCCGTATCTGCTGAACGCGGCTGAGGGCTTGATTCATCCTTCTTGGTACGAAGGCTTCGGCATCCCGCCGGTCGAAGCCATGGCTTGCGGTTGCCCGGTGCTTTCGTCCAACGCCGCGTCTTTGCCCGAAATCATCGGGCCCGAGGCGGCCGTGTTTTTTCCGCCCGGAGAAATCGACCTGATGGCCAACGCGTTGGCCAAAGTGGCGGATGACGCGGCGCTCAAACAACGTCTTAAAATGGCCGGAGTGGCGCGCGCCGCGCGTTATACGTGGAGGCGGACGGCCGAACAAACATTGCCCGTGCTCACGCGCTGGGCTTAACCCAAACTATGACGGAATTGAAAAACGTTTTGGCCGAATACGGCCTGTCGGAAAAGGAATCGAGCGTGTACTTGGCCATGTTGGAACTCGGCCCGGCGAGCGTCCAAGACATCGCCAAAAAGGCCGGCGTCAACCGCGCCACCACGTACGTGATGATCGAATCGCTCAAGCGCCGCGGTTTGATGTCCACGTTCGACAAGGGCAAAAAGACCATGTTCGTGGCCGAAAACCCGGACCGCCTCAAAAAATTGGCCGAAGCCGAAATGCGCACGGTGCAGGACCGCGAGGATCGGCTTAAGCAGGTGTTGCCGCAATTCATGGGCTTGTTCCATTCGGCGCAATCGGAAAAGCCCGTGGTGCGTTATTTTGAGGGCGAGGAAGGCGTGCGCACTTGCCGAGAAGTTATGATGCAGAGCCAGGGCGAGGTGTATGATTTTGTGGCGGTTGACGAAATGAGCTCGCGTGTCGCCAAAACCGACGAACGCAGCCGACACGAATTCGTCAAACGATTCCATGGGCGCACGTTGTTTGCGGTAAAACCCGGCATCCAGCCGCCTGAATTCGACAAGACGAATTGGAAGTTGCGCGAATTGCCGTATCAAAACGCGCCGTTCGCGGGCGAGGTCCTGTTGTTCGGCGGCGACAGGTCGATGGTTTTGTCCGTCGCGCACGAAAAGCCGATTGCGTTTTTGGTCGAAAGCCGAGAGGTTTACGATATCCTACGCGCGCTTTACGAAGCGGCTTGGCATCAGGGAAAACCGGTGGAGTAGGCTTTTCTGGGTCTGTCAGGTCTGTCAGGTCTGTCAGGTCTGTCAGGTCTGTCAGGTCTGTCAGGTCTGTCAGGTCTGACGAAAAAATATAATTTAAAAAACGCCTTTTTGGCGTTTTTAGAACTACTTCGCCAGCGGCCAATTTTTGGTCACGGGGCGGAGCGGCTTTTAGGCAAGCATCACAGTCGCTGCGGAAAACTTAGACGTTCGGTGGTTATGGGCCACCGAAAGCCACACGGTCACATGCTGCATGACCGAACGCTGACCCGCAAGGACATTCCAGATTGGAATGATTCTGATGTTTGCCTAAGAGTCGCTTCGGGCGCCGCATCGCAGGCTTTGATCTTTGCCTGATTCCAGTTGGCGCCATGCCCAGACTTCCGACCGGACTCGTGCCCGGATTTTTTTTCGGTTTTTGGCTAAGGGTCATAACATCCCGGCCAAGCAGTGGCGTACGGGCTGGAGTTCCCAGCGCTTCGCGACACGCATGACGGGTGATGGCCCAATCGCACTGGCGATCGTATTCATTCGATTCCTCGATTTACACGAATGGAACGCTGCGCACATGGCGCATGGTGGTCGGGTGAAGCCTGACCCGGATAGCTAGGCGAACATGGCGTTTCTCCTGGATTTTGAAAGGGCGATGGGTGAGGCCGGATTTCCGGCCAACATCGATAATTTCAGGCTAGCAGGTATCTGGAGGTTTGTCAAGGGTAGGGTGGCAGGATTTTAATGCAATTTATTTGCCTAGATTAAGGCAATATTCCTGTCTCATTAATGCCAAGAATGTGACGTTTGTTTTTGTAGCTTGACGCTTGACAAAAAGCCGTTTTTGTGTTATATTCATTCGTTAATTAAAGGACTTTTCGCTTCCAGAAATGTGAAGCGCCTGATTGTTTAGGGGATACAGTCAGCGCGGTTTGACGTCTTTGGAAGGCGGTTGTGCATAAGGCACGGCCACCGAAATCGGCAACTCAACGGCAACCCGGAGAGGGTTCGCTGTTTGGACAATTTACGAAAGGAAAAAGACAATGAAGCTCAACTCATGGCTGTATGCGGCAGTGGTTTCGATAGCGGCCGCTGGATGCGGCGTGGATCACGGCGACGATGCGGCGGAAACCCCGTCCAAAGTCGCGGGTTCAGCCGGCCAGGCTGGCCAAACCAACGCAGGCGGACAGGCGGGCTCGTCCGGCGCGACGCAGACCGAGAAGGTTTGCGACCCGGGCATTTACGCCCGCACGCCGTGCTGCGCGGACGGCTCCGAAGGCCGTCAGCGCTGCAACGACACGGGAACCGCCTGGGGCGCATGTGAATGCGACTCCAGCGGCACGGGCGGTTCGTCAGGTTCGCCTTCAACGGGCGGCTCGGGCGGATCGGCCAATGTCGGCGGCAGCGCCGGCACTGGCGGTACGTCTGGAAGTTCGACCGGCGGTTCGTCCAACCAGGGCGGCTCGTCAGGTGTCGGTGGCGGCTCGACGGGCGGAAGCGCAGGATCGCCTTCAACGGGCGGTTCCGGCGGTTCGTCGGGCGTCATGTGCGGTCCGTACCATGCGGGCCAGATCGTGGAGACGCAGTGTTGCCCAGGTGGCGCGACCGGCAAGCAGGCATGCACCAATGAAGGCGTCATGTCCGATTGCTGGGATTGCCAACCAGGCGCAGGCGGCTCGTCCGGCACCGGCGGTTCGTCGGGCGCTGGCGGGACTTCGACCGGCGGTTCGTCGGGTTCGTCTTCAACCGGCGGCTCGTCCGGCATCGGAGGCAACTCCGGCGTCGGCGGCTCCGGCGGTTCACCGACCGTGAAGTGCGGCGTTTACGACGTCGGTTCGATTGTGGACACGTACTGTTGTCCGGGCGGAGCGCTCGGCAAGCAGGTGTGTCAGAACACCGGAATCTGGTCGTCGTGCATGGATTGCTCCACGGGAACCGGCGGCACGGGCGGAAGCTCAGGTTCCGGCGGCTCGTCCGGCACCGGCGGCTCGGGCGGTTCGTCCATGTCCCATGACTGGGACCACGACGGTTCGTACACGCCTGCCGATTGCGACGATTCAAATCCCAACGTCCGTCCCAACATCCCCGAAATCTGCAGCAACGGCTTGGACGACAACTGCGACGGCAAGATCGATGAAGGTTGTCCGATCGACAAGGACAACGACGGTTGGCCGGCGGACGACGACTGCGACGACAACGACCCCATGGTCAACAAGCAGGCGGCCGAGCTGTGCAACGGCAAGGATGACAACTGCAATGGCCTCATCGATGAGAACTGCAACTATCAGACGTTCTATCGGGACGCTGACGGCGACGGTTTCGGAGTCGAGAGCGATACCAAGCAGGGCGTGAACGCGCCGTCCGGCTACGTGGCCAAAAAGGGCGACTGCGACGACGCGAACGCCGCGGTCAATCCGGGCGCGGTCGAAGTCTGCTATGACGGCCTGGACAACGACTGCGACGGCACCAGCGACGACGGTTGCGCGCCGGTCATCACGGATCCGATCCTGACCTGCCACTACGCTTCTCCCAAGCCCGGCACGCATACGTACTATGCGTTCGCGGGCGACGACGGCACGGGCAGCCAGGACCCGATGGTCTGGGGCGGCACCGGCCAACCCTACGTCACGTCCAACGCGGTGTGGGGATCGTTCACCCATTCGATCAAGAAGGGGAACGAAGTCGTCCTCAACATCGTGGCCGACCCGCCTTCGCCGGATCCGATCAACGACTGGAAGTCGTCCGATTCGGCGATCCGCAACAAGTTCTGGTCAGGCACGGTGGGGTGCTCCACTTCGCCGCTCGGCATGGCCATGAACGTTTGGTGCGAACTCTCGGAAAACGGAGTGTCCAAGCCCACGGCCCGGCCTTATGCCGTGTCGAACGGCCAGGGCGGCTGCAACCTCATGGTCGTGGCTCAGCCCTCGCTCACGCTCGGCTCGTCTGACTCGGACGGCGACGGCTTTGCCAACGCCAACGACTGCCGTCCCAACGACCCATCGGCGTATCCCGGGGCCAACGAAGTCCAGTTCGACGGCATCGACCAGAACTGCGACGGCCTATACTCGAGCCCGCGCGCCATGGTCACCATGTGCGGCGTAAACACCACGTACACCCCGACGTTGCGCAACGTGACGTTCTGGGGCAACGACGCGCCCATGACGCTCACGAACGGCTGCTACCAGACCAACTGGTTGTGGCTGGACGTGGCGCCGCGCGAGTTCTGGGTGGAGTGGGGAGCGTCGGGCAACATGAGCGCCGACAATTCCTACTGGGGCGGCGTTTGCCATGACATGACGACCAGCGTAACCCTGAAGTTGGAGACCGGAACCAGCGTCAACGTGACGTTGCAGAAGGTTTCTGGCCAGGATACCTGCCACCGGTTCGCGAGCTTCTGACCTTCCTTTCGTTCCCGTTCGCTTTGCGGCGGCATGTCCACTCTGGATGTGCCGCCGCTGTTTTTATACAAATGAATTCACCAATTTTTTTAACTTATTCGAAACGTTTTTCGTCATGCTGAACTTGTTTCAGCATCAATAATTGTTTGTTTTAGATCCCGAATCAAGTTCGGGATGACGTTCATAATTGTGTGGACTTCGCTTGGTCGAAATGACGCATGGTGCAGGAGAGGGATGCCGGTAAAAGAAAAAAACCGCTTGCGAAGTTATCGCAAACGGTTTGTCGAGAGGTGGGACAATCAATGGAAGAACGCTTCGTTGACCCAGTATACGCCACTGGCGTTCTTGGGAACGTAGCCCCAGGGCAGCGCGGGCGTCACGCCGTAGGCACCGGTCGAGCTGGGCGGAAGTTCCACCCCGTCCTTCCAGTGGCGGAAACGTCCGGCGCAGAACATCTTGCCGGCCTCGGCCGAGTCCTTGGTCGAGGTGCAGTAGTAACTGGCCGGGTCCTCGTGGTAGATCGTGCAATCGTTGGCCGATGACGGCATGATCAGCTTGGGAACGATCTCGTCCTTGTAGCTGACCGTTCCGGGGATGACCGGACAGTAGATGATGGACGCGGTGTTGTCCGGCGCGACGCAGCGCAGCTGGAATTCAGAATCGGCCCAGCCGGCAGTGTAGAACTGCGTCCAATAGTACAATGCCAGGCGCGTGTTCGACGGGTACGAGGCGAGTGGCTCGAATGAGATCCATTCGCCGGTGGACGGGAGCGTCACGGACGCAACCGTTACCTGCGACTGGTCGCAGCAGTTTTTCACGACTCCTGCGTCATAGTCGCAGGCGGTGAGCTTGACCAGACCGGTCAAGCCTCCGCCGCCCGTACCGCCGGCGCTGCCGTCAGCTCCGGCATCGGCCGTACCGCCAGTTCCGCCCGTGCCTGCCGTACCACCGGTGCCTGCCGTTCCGCCGGTTCCGGCGCTTCCGCCTTCGCCAGCCGTTCCGCCGGTCCCTGCGGTGCCCGCGGTTCCTGCGGTTCCGGCCGTTCCTCCGATCCCGGCGTTTCCGCCAGAACCAGATGTCCCGCCTTCGCCAGCCGATCCGGCAACGCCTGCGTCGCAGCTGAACTGCGCCTTGGCATCATCGGTGAGGATGTAGCCGGTGCACGGGTCGCACGAGTAGTGGACGACCTGCGGGGCTGAGTCACCGGCATCCGCCTCGAGCGGAATTTCCTGGTAACAGGAGTAGTCGGTACCCGCATCGATATGCGCACAGGTGTAGCCTCCCCAGCAGTTTTCGCTGGTGGCCGGTCCGGTTCCACCCGTGCCCGCGGTTCCAGCCGTTCCGGCCGTTCCGGCGCTTCCGCCTTCGCCTGCAGCGCCTCCGGTCCCGGCCGTCCCGCCGGTCCCGGCGCTTCCGCCTTCGCCGGCCGTTCCGCCGGTCCCTGCGGTGCCGCCTGTTCCAGCGGTTCCTCCGGTCCCGGCCGTACCACCGGTCCCGGCCGTCCCGCCGGTCCCGGCGCTTCCGCCTTCGCCGGCCGTTCCGCCGGTCCCTGCGGTGCCGCCAGTGCCAGCAGTTCCGCCTGTTCCGGCAGAACCGGCTGAGCCTCCTGCTCCGGTATGGACGCAGTCGGTCAGGGTCATACAGTCGTCGTTGCAGAATTGCTCGCCGTCACCCTCGCAGGTGAACTTTGCCTTGGGCGTGCATGCACAGACCACGTCGGGCCCGGCGTCTTCGGCTCCGGCGCTTCCGCCTTCGCCAGCCGTTCCGGCCGTCCCGCCGGTCCCGGCGCTTCCGCCGGTTCCTGCAGTCCCGCCCGTGCCAGCCGTCCCGCCCGTGCCCGCAGTGCCACCGGATCCAGCGCTTCCGCCGGTCCCGGCGGTCCCGCCCGTGCCACCGTCGGTGGTGCACATGGCGAAGATGTCGATGTTGGTCGGGTTCTTGCTGTACTCGTCCATGTTCAGCCATACGCCGGCCGCGTCGTTGATGCCGACGCAGCCGAACGTGTTGTTGTTGTAGACGCACAGCTGACCGTTGTTGGAGCAATTGCACCCGGTGTTGTCGCCGGGGATGCAGGAAACAGCCTGTTGGGTCTGACCCGTGGGCTCTTTGTGTTCGTACGTGCCGCAATTGGCGAACGCGGCCACGACTCCAGAAAGCGAAGCGAGCTGGGCAAATCGAACGAGTCTCATCGGTTTGTTCTCCCTTGTCGAACGAACTGCGATTATCGAACCATTTACATCCGAATAGCATGTGGTTCTTATCAATAAAACGGCCATTTTGTCAAGGGTGACAGCGGCTTTTTGGCTAAATTTATACCGGGACGAGATTTTTGGCATAAAATAGCCACTTTTTAGCCACCGGATAGTATGTTAAAATGACGGCACCATGGAGGGCACGAGGCAATCCGTAAATTCAGAACCTCCGCAGAGCCAAGCCATGAATTGGCGAATTTTGACGTGGGGAGGCTTTTTGTTGCTGTTTATCGGGAGTTTATTGGTAGCCTTCGGCTTTCCGGTCGGGCCTTTGGCTTTGGCGATGGCGGTATTCGGCTTGTTGTTTTGCTACCGTTACACGTATTTTTCATTTTACGTGGGATTGTTTTGCGCCATGTTGCTTGGCGTGACTTTGTCGTTATCCACGGGGCAATTGCTCGTCGGACAACGGGCTTTCGGCGGCTCGATCGACATTTTTTTAGGCGACGCCATCTTATCTTTTGTGTTGGCCGCTTGGGCCATCAAGGTTCTGTTGTTGTGGTACAAAAGACGCGACACCAATTGGCGACCGGTTTTGCCTTTGGCCATGCCATTCGCGTTATTGGCCGCGGCGCACGCCATCTCCGCCTTCAGTTCGTACGGACCGGATCCGGTTTTGGTGTTTAAATTCGTGTTGCGGCCCGTCATTTTTTGCTACGTGGCGTTCGTGGCTTTGCCGGCCAATCTCATCCGTTCCAAGCGTAGGCTTAAAGCCGTGTTGGGCGTATTGGTTTTCGTGGGCATGGTAGCTGCGGTTAACGGTTTGGTTTCCATGGTCGGCATCGAGGCCGTGGGTTCGGCCGTGCACCGCGCCCACCCGATCGCCATTTTTGGCATCAATCCTTTAGGCGACAACCACAACTTGTTGGCCGAGCTATTGCTCATTACCGCACCGGCGGCTTTGGCTTTGGGCGCGCTCTCCAAATCTCCAAAAGCGCGGCGCTTGCTCTACGGCGCGGCCGGCCTTCAATCCCTAGTCGCGCTGCTGACCTTTGCGCGTTCGGCTTGGATCGTGTTGGCCCTGCAGATCACGCTCATGTCGGCCACGGTATGGCGGCACGCTTTGCGCAAGCATCTGACGGAAATCGCGGCCGCCATCATCATCATGTTGCCGCTGGCCGTTTATCAACTCAAGTTCAGTTTTTCCAACGTGGCGCAAAGCTCCAATTCCACGCGTCTGATGTTGACCGAAATCGCGTGGTATTCGTTTTTGGAACATCCGATCATCGGCGGCGGCGCCAACACGTTCGTGTGGCGGGTGGGCAACGCGCGAGTTTTCGCCCAGGAATTCGGCGAGGCGTTGGACGCGCACGGGTTCGTGCAAAAACTCATGACCGAAACCGGAATGTTGGGCTTGGCGGCTTACGCATACGTGCTGTACTCGGCGGCCAGGCAAGCGGCCGCTTCGATTCGCGGACTCGCGCCGCAGCTGCGTTTGCCGGCATGCTCATTGGCCGCGGCCGCGGCCGGCGCGGTCGTGTACCAGTTTTTCAACACGGCTTATTGGACCGCGCATTTGTGGCTGCCCATCGGTTTGTTGTTCGCGGGTTTGGCCGCGTTGGCCAAGCCTTCGCTCGAAAACGCGGATGAAGAATTAACGGGCTTGAATTTGAATGGCGGTTGATATGTTGCCGACCCAGCCCCATCACGCGGTTTCGGCCGCCTATCGCACGCCCGGCGGGTTGCGGGTTTTGGATCTGTTGCTCGCGCAAATCAGCCAAAACGCGGAGCGCCACGCCGACGCCGAATACCGCATCCTGTTTTGCGGCCCGCGTTCTTTGGATTTCGCTTTGCCGTTCGCGGCCATGGG
Organism: Patescibacteria group bacterium; assembly: GCA_022703155.1. Lineage (GTDB taxonomy): Bacteria > Patescibacteriota > Patescibacteriia > 2-12-FULL-60-25 > 2-12-FULL-60-25 > MWCR01. The sequence goes on from JAKLEH010000017.1 coordinate 26,802, forward strand.
TTTTGCGGTCACCGTCAGGTTCGCGTCCGAAACCGAGATGCAGGCGGCGCAACGCATGGCCGAAGAAATTGGCGTGACCGCGGATTTGCAAGTCGGGGACCCGTTTGTGGGAAGCCGTTCGTTCGACGCGGTCGTATTGTCCGAAGGCTGGGTTCCGCATGAGGATGTCGAAAACGGTTTGACGCGCATCCGTGAATCGTTGAAAGACGGTGGCCTGTTGTTCGTCGTGGCAACAAAAGTCGCAGCCGACGGCCACGTGACGGACTACCGCGACACAGTCAAAAAATTACGCCGCGCCCAATGGCTGCCCGTCAGGTCGGAAAACGTGTCCGCGGTTCTGTCCAAATATTACGCGGGCAATTTGCGTCCGGCCATCAAACGCGGCCGCAACAAGCATTTTCATGTTTTGGATTGGTTGGACGGACGCGCGGCGGCTTGGTGGCCACACGGCTTGGCCGGCGGTTGGCTGTTCGCATGCCGCCATCTTCCGGCGGAAAAATTTGCCATACAAATCATTCCGACCTTGTCGTCGGCCGGCGCGGAGCGCGTGGCTTTGTCATTGGCCACGGGTTTGCCCTCTCGAGGTTATACGGTTTTGACCGTGGCCAACGTGTGCGGCGGGCCGCTTGAAACCGAATTCGAAAAACGCGGTTTGCCGTATTTGATCGTGCTGCGCGAAGGTTTTTGGGGCCGGTTGAATTCCGCGTTGCGTTTGGCCAGGTTGCTGTCCGACGCCAAGCCCGACGTCGTGCAGACGCATTTGTTTGGCGCGGATTTTTGGGGCAGGCTGGCCGCGCGTTTGGCGGGCGTCAAAAACGTCGTGACTACGGAACACAACGTGCGGACCGAGTTCGGTTGGGTCGGGCGTTTGGCCATGCGTTTGATGGCGGGTTTCTCAAAACGCTACGTCGCGATTTCGCCGCAGACCGCCGACCATTTGGCCGGCTTGGGCATCGCACGTTCGCGAATAAGGCTGGTGCCAAATGGCGTGGACATCAATTCCATAATCAAGCGTTCGCCGCGACCCATGCGCGACGTGCCACGGCTGTTGTTCGTGGGCCGTTTGGAAGCGCAAAAAGATCCGGAGACCATGTTGCGCGCGCTGTCCAAAATCCGGGCGCCTTGGGAATTGACCGTGGCCGGAGGCGGTTCGTTGGAACGCGGCTTGAAGGGTTTGTCCGACGAGTTGGGCATTGCGTCCCGCGTGCATTGGCAAGGCAATCGTTCGGACGTGTCGGACGTGTACGCGGAACACGACTTGATGTTGCTGCCGTCCAAGTACGAAGGTTTCGGTTTGGTGGCCGTGGAGGCCGCGGTCGCGGGCATTCCCATCGTGGCATCCGACCTGCCGGTGTTACAGTCGTTGTTGACTGATGATGGCGCGACTTTCGTCAAACCAGGCGACGTCGAAGCGTGGGCCGAAGCCATCCGCCAAACCATGGGAAATCCCTTGCCCGCGGTCGAACGGGCGCGCCGTTTGGCCGCTCGCGACTGGTCGCGGCATTCGGTGGAGGCGATGGTGGAGGGGTATACGAAGGTGTATGGAGAGATTGCCTCATGTAACATGTAACATGTAGCACGTAGCGGGCTGCGGGTCGTTGCCGCCCAAGGTCCTGTTACATGTTACATGCTTCATGCTTCATGCTATGAAAATATTAATGGTCAACAAATTCTTCGACTTGCGCGACGGCGTGGACATCTACGCGTATCGCGTCATGGAAGAATTGCGCCGCCGCGGACACGAGGTCCATGTGTTTTCCACGCGCTCGAGCAAGAACATGGCCACGCCCGACGCGGAACGCTTCGTGCGGCGTTTGAATTTCGATCGGCACGAAGGCGCACTCAAGGACGCGGGCAAGGCGTTCAATTTCATCTGGAACCGCGAGGCGAAACATGCGATGGAAAGTTGGATCGAGGAATTCAAGCCCGACGTGGTGCATTTGCATAACATTTACCACCACCTGACGACCAGCATCCTCAAACCCATCCGCGAATCCAAAACCGCGTGCGTGCAGACTTTGCACGATTACAAATTGGCGTGTCCGAATTATAAGATGTTCGTGAACGGCAGCATTTGCGAACGTTGCAAGGGCGGGCACTATCTGGAAGCCGTTAAAAACAAATGCCTGTTCGGAGGGTTGGCGGGCAACGTGTTGGCCGCGCTCGAGATGGGTTTGGCCAAATCCACGCAAGCTTACGAGAGCACGGTCAAGACGTTCATATGCCCGTCGCGGTTCATGCGCGACAAGATGGGCGAGTGGGGCGAGCCGCCCGGCAAACTCACGTACCTGCCCAATCCCGTGGACGTGCCGTCGGAAACGCCACCCGACAGGTGCACGGGGCCGTTCGTTTACATCGGACGTCTGTATCCGGAAAAAGGCATCGAAGTTTTGGTGCGCGCCGTGGCCAATCTGCCGGCCGCGCGTCTGGACATCGTGGGCGACGGCATATTGCGGCAGTCGCTCGAAAACCTGATCGTCGATTTGCGCGCCGCGGACCGCATCCGTCTGTTGGGCTTCAAAACCGGACAAGAGCTGACAGACATCAGAAACGGCGCGCGCGCCTTGTGCGTGCCGTCAATCTGGTACGAAAACGCGCCGCTGACCGTGCTCGAAGCCATGGCCGTGGGCTTGCCCGTCATCGCTTCCGACATCGGCGGCTTGCCCGAGTTGGTCGAAGACGGCGTGTCAGGGTTCTTGGCCAAGCCGTCTGACGTTGACGGTTGGATGGAAGCGCTCGAGCAAATGGAATCATTTACGGTCGAGCAGCGGCGCGAGATGGGGAACGCGGGCAGAGAATTCGTGACTAAAAAAATGAATTGGGACGAGCACGTTTCGAAGTTGGAGGAACTTTATCGTGCATAAAAACAGCAAATTCCAAACAGCAAACAGCAACCGTGGTCGGTTGCTGTTTGAAATTTGCTTTTTGCTGTTTACGCCTCAGGCGGCCGAGGTGAAAATTTGGGATTGTTGATTTTCCATTTGTCCACCCATTGGCCCAGGCCGGCGCGGTCGCGCTTGTTGGCGATTTGGGCGTTGCGTTGTGACCAGGCTAAAAGGGATTCGAAGTTTATCTGGTAACGGTTGCGCACTACGACGTAACGGATCTGGTTGGCCGCCAAAGCCCGCCGAATCGTCCGGTCGGAGATGCCAAACAGTTTGGCGGCCGTGGAAACGCTTAGCCGGATAGGTTGTTGCGTGTCGTTTTGAGCCTTGGTCATAGGGTTTATTTATAGCGAATTTTTAGTTGATTGTCAACACTAGCTTAGACAAAAATAGACTATAACGTGCGATATTCGTCTCGAAGTCTAGCGTTTATATGGTTTAGATTATGCGCGCATTCCATGGGCCGCTTTCTTAATCGCAACATACCCCCTTGCCAATTCGCGTTAGGTCTGGCAAGCTGTTTTTTGCCTTATTGAACGCCTTTTATATAGATACGGTTCCACGCTAGTTAAACATACATCGCAAGCAAATGTCCCAACTCATAGATCGCTACCTGTTGTATAGGATAAAGGTCAAGCGGGATCCGGATGCGTTCGCCAAGATATACGACCAATACGTGACGGACATCTACCGTTTCGTGTTTTTGAAGTTGCCCAGCCAAGAGGACGCGCAAGACGTGGCCGCGGAAACGTTCACGCGGTTTTGGCAATACTGCCAACAGCAAAGCGTGGCTAACGTCAGGGCTTTGTTGTATCAAATCGCCAGGAATCTGGTCATGGATTATTACCGCA
>JAKLEH010000018.1 GCA_022703155.1 Patescibacteria group bacterium
CCGGGGTCTCAAGTTTACGCTCAAACACCCATTGTCGTCCATACCACTCGGCCCGGGCGGCCGAATCCTCAAAAGCCAGGCGCATCCGGCCCTGGATATGCTCTTTGGCGCGCTCCAATTCGCCCTTGGACACGGGTTCCTGCATGATGCGGTTAAGTTCGCCGTAAATGGCCTTGACCGCTTCCGGAAACCGGGCTTTGTCCAAACCCGCGGACACGGTGAACGCGCCCACGTCCTCCAAACTGTCGTGTCCGGCGCGGATGGCGTAACACAAGCCGCGGCGTTCGCGGATTTCGATGAACAGACGCGAAGACATGGTGCCGCCCAAAATCAAACCCATGAGTTGGGCCACGTAACGGTCGTCGTGGCCGTAAGGGAAACCGTAAAAACCCAAAGTCAACTGCACTTGTTCGGTTTTCTTTTCCAGATACGCGATCGAATTGGCGAGCTTCTTGGGTTGTTTGAAACAGGCGAACGGCGCGTCTTGGCGTTTTTTGGGTGCGGCCACGTGGCCAAAAGTTTGGGCGAAAAGCTTTTGCACGCCCGGTTGGATTTTGCCGGCCAAAACCACGGTCATACGCCCGGGCACGTAATACGCGTCGCGGTACGCCAACATGTCGGCGCGTTTCATTTGCGACACGGTTTGGCGCGTGCCCGCGATGTTCCAACCCAAGGTCGAACCGTGGAACATCTTCTCTTCGAGCAAATCCGCGATATGGTCGCGCGGATTGTCCTCGTACATCTTTATCTCTTCGATGATCACGCCGCGTTCACGGTTCAGTTCGTCCGGATCGAATTTTGAGTGGAACAACATGTCGTGCAGCATATCCACGGCCGCGTCCGTATGCGCCGCATCCATCTTGATGTAGTAACCGGTCATGTCCTTGCCCGTATAGGCGTTGTATTCCGCGCCATAGCCGTCCAACTCCTGCGAAATGTCGCGCGTGGTGGGCCGTTTGGCCGTGCCTTTGAACATCAGGTGCTCGATGAAATGCGACGCGCCCGAAAGTTTGGCCGTCTCGTAGCGCGAGCCTACCTTTGAAAGCACGAGCAAGGTCATGGACGCGGCGCCGGTCTGCGGTACGAGCAGCAAGTCCATCCCGTTCTTGAGGGTGATTTTTTTGACGTTGTCCATATTATTAACCGACCGTCACCCTGAACTCGATTCAGGGTCTAAATTGATTGTCACCAACCTAGATGCCAAAACAAGTTCGGCATGACGAAGGCGTGCTTATTTTTTAAGATTCCAATCCCTTCGCAATCCAATCCTTCAAATCGGCGATGGCCACGCGCTCCTGCTGCATGGTGTCGCGGTCGCGGACCGTGACCGTGCCGTTCTCGAGCGTGTCGAAATCCACGGTGATGCAGTACGGCGTGCCGATTTCATCCTGGCGGCGGTAACGCTTGCCCACGTTGCCGTTGTCGTCGAACTCGCACACGAAGCTCTTACGCAACGCGGAGTGGATTTCTTGCGCCTTGGCCACCAGGTCCGGCTTGTTCTTGAGGAGCGGGAACACGGCGACCTTGACCGGCGCCAAATTCTTGGGGAACTTCATAACCACGCGCGTCTCCCCTGCCTCGCCGGTCGGCTCTTCGTTATACGCGGCCAAGAGCGAGGTCAGGATGCAACGGTCCAGGCCAAACGTGGGTTCGATGACGTGCGGGATGAAACGCTCGTTGGTGGCCGGGTCGAAATAACTCAAATCCTGGCCCGAGAATTTGGCATGGTTGGTCAAATCGTAATCCGTGCGGTGCGCCAGACCAAAGAGCTCCTTGAAACCGCCGAACGGAAAATCGTATTCTATGTCCACGGTCTTTTTGGAATAAAAAGACAATTTTTCCTTGGGGTGTTCGTAGCGGCGCAAGGCTTCCTGCTTGGCGCCCAATTCCCTGGCGAACTCTTCTTGAAGTTTAAGCCAACCGTCGAAGATGGGTTCCCACTCCGCGTCCGGCCGGATGAAATACTCGATTTCCATCTGTTCGAATTCGCGCAAGCGGAAGATGAAGTTGCCGGCCACGATTTCGTTGCGGAACGCCTTGCCGATCTGCGCGATGCCGAACGGGATTTTGACGCGCGAGGAATCCACCACGTTCTTGAATTCGATGAAGATGGCGCCGGCCGTCTCGGGACGCAGATACGCCACTTCTTCGGCCGCGCCGTCCGTGGTGTTGAGCTGCGTCTTGAACATCATGTTGAAGTTCCTGACGTCGGTCCAATTCTGCTTGCCGCAATTGGGGCATTTGACCTGCGCATCCAAAACCGCCTTCATCTCGTCCAGTTTGCCTTCCAAATCCTGGCCGGTCGCGGCCTCCACCAGATGGTCGGCGCGAAAACGCTTTTTGCAGTTTTTACAGTCCACCATGGCGTCGTTAAAACCTGTCGCATGGCCCGAAGCCTCCCATACTTTGGGATGGATGATAATCGGGCCGTCGATGCCCACCACGTCGTCGCGGTCCTGCACGAACTTCCTCCACCACAACGCCTTGATGTTGTTCTTGAGCGTCACGCCATACGGCCCGTAAGTGTACGAGTTGGCGAACCCGCCGTAGATTTCCGAACCCGGAAAAACAAAACCCCGGCGCTTGCACAGGGATACTATTTTATCCATCAATGAATCGCTCATAAGCTCATGAATTCATAAAATTCATAAGATTTGTAAGATTCATAAGATCAAGGGCCCGAAATTTTTATGAATCTTATGAATTTTAAATCTTATGAATTAAATCACCATCACGTCCGCTTCTTTTTCCTTGGCCAGCTTTTCGACTTTGTCGTTGGCCACGGATACGGCCTTGTCCAATTCTTCCAAAAACTTGAAACGTTCGTCTTCGCTGATGGTCTTGGCTTTTTCGTCCTTCATTATCTGTTCGCGCACGGCTTCGCGCGCGGTGCGTACGCTTATGCGCGCGGTCTCGGCCTTCTGTCCGATGATTTTAACCAGCTCCTTGCGGTTTTCTTCGGTCATGGGCGGAAGGTTCAGGTGGATGACCGTGCCCGCGACTTTGGGCGTGATGCCCAAACCCGAGGCCATGAGCGCTTTTTCGATGTCTTTGACCAGGTTCTTGTCCCACGGTTCGATTTGGATGGTGCGCGCGTCCGGCGTGGTGATGGTCGCCGTGCCTTTAAGTTCCATGCTGGAGCCGTAAGCCTGCACGCGGACGTCTTCCACGAGCGAGGCGTTGGCGCGGTTGGTGCGCAGATTCTTCAAATCCTTGGCCAAATGCTCCAAGGCTTGGTTAAACTGCTCTTCCGCGTCTTTGATGTAATTGGACATAAAAAATGTACGGACAGTATGCCGAAAATCGGATGAAAAGTCAATTTGACAAAACCAAAAAAATCCCTACCGCTAAGCTTGCGGCTTCAGTCACCGACCTTCACTCAAGCCTTTTGTTTGCGTACGACAAGAAAGCAATCGTTTTCGCCCCACAAATCCGAGCCTATAGAAATGCCGCCCAATCCGCGAACGCCCTTGTCAAAATAAAGATCATGTTTTTTCCATTCTTCCCCAAACGGCGCGTCGCCGCGCCGTTTATTGTTTTTAACAACTCCTACCATCTACCGTCTACCAGCTACCGTCTATCCCCCTCTCCCTGTTACATGATACAAGTTACATGTTACATGAAATCACTTCTTCTTCTTCGTCGGGATGATGCCCAGATACACCACGTTGCCGTCTTTGACGTCGGTCAAAAGCACGTTGCCCTTGTTGGTGGTAGGCAACTTCTTGGCCTCCCAGGTCGCGCCGCCGTCCGCGGAAAAGACCAAAGCCGTGGGGCCGGTGTACACCAAGCGTTTCGGGTTGTTGGGGTCGATCGAGAGGTCGGTGATGGAATTTTCGCCGATGTCGGTCACGAGGTTGAGCGCCGTCCAGGTGTTGCCCTGGTCCTCGGTCTTGGCGATGCCGCCCTTGTAAACGTTATAAATGCGGTTGGCGTCGGTCGGGTCGGGCACGAGCTTGATGACCAGACGCGCGTTTCCGATGTCGCCGAATTCCTTGCGGATTTGCACCCAGGTCACGCCGCTGTCCAAACTCTTCCAGATGCCGTCGCCGTCGGTTCCGACATAAACTACGCGCGAATCCTGCGGGCTCACGAACATGCTGGTCACGCCCGCGTTGACGCGCTTGACCGCCTGCCACGACACGCCTTCATCCGCGGATTTGTAGATGTCGCCGTCGTTGTTGCCCGCGTACAAAAACGTGGGATTGAACCAGTCGGGCACGATTTGGGTGAAGGTGCGGTCCGTGCGCGGATCGAAGAAGGTCACGCCCCAATCGCGGCCGCAATTCTTGGTCTTGAAGATCTTATTGGCGCTCAAAGCGTATACCGTACATTTGTTCTTGGGATCCACGGCCACGCCCTTGATGTCCAACGCGTCCAGGTTCTCGGCGTACTGCCACGAATCGCCGCCGTTCAAAGAATATATCAAACCGCTGTCTTGAGTGCCCACGTAGATGGCCGAACGGTCTTGCGGGTCCGCGGCCAAAACTTGGACGCCGATTTCGGCCATGCCGGCCGTGACTTTTGGACCGTCCACGAGCGCCTTTTTGAGCACCCAAGTCTGTCCCCTGTCAGAAGTTTTCCAAACGCCCATATCCGGCGCGGCCGTAGTTTTTTTAGTGGTCGTGGTACAACCGGCCCCGAACAGGACCAACATGGCCCCGACGGCCGCCAACTGCGCCAAGCGCGAGTTTATGTTTTTCATATGCAAAGTGAATGTGGGAATATTTTTGGATATAGGGACGGTTGCGGCAAGCGTTGGCGCGCGACCTGGACGGCAGAGGCTTCCAACATCAGGCGCGGGCCCACCGAACCGCCGATAGCGGCCAAGGCGTCGGCTATGCCTTGCCCCAAAATCACGGCCTTGACCGGCATGGCCACGAACGAAGCGCGCACGGCTTCGGAGCACGCCTGCAACGCATCGTGCCAAGCGGCCGCGGCGTCTTCTTGCGATTCGCAAACTTGGCGCAGTTTGTCGATGGCGTTCAGACGCTGGCCCACGCTTTGGGCTGCGACCCAACTTTCGGCCAACGGACGGAAAACGGACAACGAATCGTCTTGGGTCAAAGCCAAACCCGGCCGTCCGCGCGCCGCCAAAGCGCGCTTTTCCGCTTCGGCTTTTGGCATGCCGTTTTGAAGCAACGCTTCGACGATTTCGTTTTGCGGCACCAAACCCAACGGAATTTGGACCGATCGGCTTAAGATGGTGGCCGGTATGCGCGCCACGTTGGCCGCCACGCTCACGAATACGGCGTTGGCCGGCGGTTCTTCCATGACCTTGAGCAACGCGTTGAAACCCTCTTCGTTCAACCGGTCCATGCGCGGGATGAAGGCTACCAAACGCGACGCGATTTGCGGGCTTTGGTACAAACGCGACCGGTTTTCGCGCACGGATTTGACCGAGATTTCCTTTTTCCCCTCCTCCAACTCGAAAGCAACCACGTCCGGATGCACGGCCAGATCCTGCTCCGGGGAACAACCGGCCAAAACGCGCACAAAACGCTCGGCCAAAAAACGTTTGCCCACATGCGCCGGCCCAGTGAACACATACGAAAAACTCGGGGCTTGCGCCCAACGTTCGAGCAATTTGACCACGATACCGTGGCCTATGACGCCTTGGCCCATGGCGGAGGGCATGGAAAGAGTATAGCACGGGCGGGCATAATTCATAAAATTCATATGATTTGTAAGATTCATAAGATTAGGGGTATTCATAAATTCAATATTCAAGATTCAAAATGCCCACAATCTTATGAATCTTATGAGTTTTACAAATCTTACAAATAAAAAAGACGGCTGCTTACCGTCTTACCAAGAAAAGATTTGATAGCCGAGTCCGACCTGGACCGGCATGTCGAAGTGGTTTGTGATCCGGTCCTGGGTCGGGCCCTGCGCGTGGCGCATGCCCGCGCCCACGCGGAACGAAAGGAACAGTCCGCCGTAGATGTTGATGCGCGGTTCAATGTAACCGCCCACGAAAGTGCTGCGCACGTCGTGGTGGCTGGTGGTGCGGCGCTGCAGGAATTCGGCGCCGTAGCCCAAGCCGACATGTTCGCCGTTGTGCAATAGGCCGCCGCCGGCATGCAATTCGTACATGGACCGGCCGCCGTAATCGCTGGCGCCGGGTTGGCCTCCGCCCGCCAGGATCTGAACGTAGACGTCGTGTTGGCCCCCAAAGTCCCACGCGCCGAGGCGGTGGTACATGGCCAGCTCGAGTCCGGGCGCCTGCTGGAACTGGTCGTACTGCTTGAACGTGTCCGCGCCCCAATAGGCCGAAAGCGAGAAGGCGAACTGCCTCTTGCCCTCGGTTGCGGGCGGCGGAACGTTAGCGGGTTGCGGCTGGACCACGACCGACGAACGCGACTTGATTTCGCGCACGTCGTTCTTGACCGCGGAAACCTCGCCTTCGAGGTTGGTCACGCGCTGGACCAGCTTGCGAATTTCGCCTTCCAACCCACGGTACTTGTCTTCCACCGAAAGCGCATATTTGGCGAGTTCCGCGTCCACGATCTGCAAACGCTGATAGATGCCGCGCAAAACCGCGCCATTGCCCTCGACCTCCTGCGTGACCGCGGGGGGAATCGGCGCCGGAGTTTGGCCGCATTTCTTGATCTGCTCTTCAAGCACCGATACGCGAGCCTCGATGGCCGCGATGCGGTCATGCGCGCCCTTGAGCGTGAAGCACGCCTTGGCGCCGTTTCCGCCTTCGATGGGAATCTCCACGCCGCCGCGCGCCGCGCAGGTGTTGGGCTGCGCAGCCACGGTCCTAGGCGTCGCCGGTTGCCGGTTGCCGTTGCCGGTCGTAGCCGGCTTGGGCTGTTGCGCCGTAGCGGACGGGCACATGGCCGGTTGGCTGTTGTCAGCGCAGGCTTTGCACATGGCCGAACCGGCCGCGACCGCATCCGCACCCAAACCGTCGCATTCGGGCACGCCTTTGCACAAGACGTCGATATGGTACTCCATGTTGGCCACGCAGACGTGGACCTTAGGCGCGCAAGCGGCCAGACACGCGTCGAGCGTGGTGCCGCCAGAAGAACCCGGACCGCGTTGGGCTTGCGCCGGAGACGCGTACAAAACAATCGACGAAAAGACGATGGCAACAAGCGAACTGGCGATTTTCATTGTCGTCCCTTTGGTTGTGAAGCGACGTTGCTGCTTTGGTTTTGCGAACAATTGTGCCCATTTACGCAAAAAAAACGGACTTTGTCAAGGATGAAGGGCCTAATCGGCTGTCGACGGTCGGAGGTCGGAGGTCGGAAGACCGAAAAACTTAAATTTTTGGCTTAAATGAAACAAATACACCCTTTACCCGCCTTCGCTGGGGGCATCGGCGGGCAATACTCGCCTCAATCAAACATATGCGGCGAGTATTAAAAAGAGCCTCGACATCCAAAGTGGATACCGAGGCTCTACGAAGAGGTTGCCGGCGCAAGGCCGATGGGGAGGTGGGAGGCCCGACCTCACGCCGGCAAGATGGAGAGAATCACAGTACGATCACGCCGTTCAGGTACGGGGTCTTGGACTCCCCGGGACACGACTGGACGTGGGTCGACCAGTTCGGGTCCTCGTACACGTTGGGCTCGATGCCCATGCTGGCCGGAAGGCCGTCGACCGTGCACGAGAGCGTGCCGAGGATGGTGATGCTCGAACCGGTCAGCGTTTCCCACTGGCTCTCGGGGATGCACGGCGCGGGCGTCCAACCAGACGTGTCGCCCCAATACCTCGTGGTTCCGACCTGCACCTGCAGGATGATCTTGTTCACGGGCTTGACCGTGAACGTGCAGTTGACCGAGGTGCCGCTCGTGGTCACGCAACCCGCCGGCGTGGTGCCGTTGCCCTGGGTCATGTCGTACATGTCCCACAGCTGGAAGCGCAACGAAGTCGCGTTCTGGCCGGGCTTGACCGTGTACGTACACGAGACCGTGCGGTTGGCGCCAGCTTCCGTCGGCGCGCACACGCACGAACTCCACACGCCGTTGGCGCAGGTCTGGGTGCCGGAGCAATTGCCCGCACCCACGCACGACCTGTTTCCGCTGGCGCCGACGGACGACTTGGTGTCGTCGCAGTCGTTGGAGTTGGCCACGTAGCCGGTGGGCGGGGTGGACGAGCTGGAAGCCTGCTTGTTGGCAGCGTCCCCCAGTCCGTCGTTGTCCGCGTCGCGGTAGTACGTGTAGGTCGCGCTGCATGCGCACGAGCCCCACACGCCATTGACGCATTCCTGCGTCCCGGAGCAGTTGCCCGCACCGACGCACGAGCGGCTGCCCGTGCTCTTGACCGCGGCGTTGGTGTCGTCGCAGTCGTCGGCGTTGGTCACGTAGCCGGTGGGCGGGGTGGACGAGGTCGTGACCTGCTTGTTGGCAGGGTCGCCGAGCCCGTCGCCGTCCGCGTCGCGGAAGTACGTGTACTGCGTGGACTGACATCCGACGCAGGCGGTCCAGCCGCCGTTGATGCACTGGCGCGTCCCATGACCGCCGCCCGCGCAATCGCAGGCATTGGTGCTGCCGTTGAACACGGCGTCGTCATGGTCGTCGCAGTCGCCGTCGTGGTCCACGTGACCGGCCGGCGGCGTCGACGAGGTCGTGATGACCGTGTCGTTGGGATCGCCGTCGCCGTCGCCGTCGTCGTCCGCGTAGTACTTGTGCGACTCGTCGGGCGGGCAGTCCAGGCAGCCGGAGAGCACTCCGGTGTCCTGGCAGACCTGCTTGCCGTCCTTGCCGCCGGGGCAGCACTGCGAGACGATCACCTGGCCCACGTCGTAGGGGCCGCAATGCACGCCGGCGTCGGGCGTGGCGTTGCAATACATGCAATCGCCGTAGCCGCTGCCGTCCGCCTTGCACTGCTGGGCGCCGGACTTGCCGTCCGCGCAACAATTCGTGACCTTAATCTCGCCGGGCGTGCACACCATGGAACAGACACACGCGCCGTAGCCGCTGCCGTCGTCCTTGCAGGTCTCGACGCCGTTCAGGTCGCCGCACTTGCACGCCTTGGTGCTGCCGGGATCGCATACATTTGGCGAACCGTCAGAACCATCGGGGCCAGCGTCGGACTTGCAACTGCAGTCGCCGTAAGCGCTGCCGTCGTCCTTGCACTTCTTGGTGCCCGTCTCGCCGTCGCACTTGCACGTGACCGTGCTTCCCGGGTCGCAGAAGGTGGGCTTGTCGCTCCCCGCTTCTCCGCCCGTGCCCGCATCGGTCGCGCCGCCGGCTCCGGCTTCTCCAGCCGAACCTGCGACGCCAGACGCCGCCTTCTGTCCGTAGTCCACGCCGCCGCTACAGGCCGCGAGAACGACGAACGACGCCGCGAACAACAGACCGCTGATGGTAACCGGGAAATTGGAACGCTTCATGTCGTTCTCTCCTCTTTCTTATTTCGATGGTGCGTTGGTGGTTGATGTTTTTTCCGAACCGTCGGCTTTTGGGCATAATCGCCCGCCAGCCTTCCTGAAACGTCTATCTTTTGGATGAACGTCTCGGGAAGACGGGTCGTGACGCAGAATGCGCACGACCCACGGTGATTGAATCACCACATGAATCCAAGTCCCAGGCTGGTGGAAATGCCCCAGCCCTCGTGCTTGCCGTCCGCCTTGCCGCCCACGCCGTAAGCCGGTGCGACCATGGGGCGAACGACCAGGCCGCTGTTGCCGAGCGGAAGCTCGATTCCGAGTTCCACCGGGGTGATGGCGTAACCCTGACGGGCTTCCTCGTTCGGCCCCTTGCTGACGCGGGCCATGTAGGTGAAGCCCGGTCCAGCCAGCAGCCGGATGCGTCGGTTCTCGAACGGCGAGAGGGTCAGATGGACCGCCGCGCCGCCGCCGAGCATGGCCACCGAACCGCCACCGGTGTACGAAGTGTTGCCGTTCAAGAAGTCCGGCGAGTAGAACCCGCGGAGCACCCCTTCCACACCGACCGTACCGGGCTGGTAACGAGCGATGGCACTCAACATGCCGCCGCCGACCCTGCCGCCCGGAGTTCCGAGGTAGAACGCGCCGGCCGTGAGACCCAAGCCGCTGCCGCGCGCCTTGAGCGCATCCACGTCTTCGCGCAGCGCCGGTACGGCGCCGACCTTGCCTGCCGGACAGTTGAGTCCGTACAGGTCGCAGTCCACGTCCTTGCGCCACTGTTCCAACTCGCCAAGTCTGGCAGCGTGGTCGATGAGCTTGACGTCATGCTCAGCCAGGTCGCGCTTTACGAAGTCTCGAAAGCCGTCATCTTCTGTCTGCCGGGTTTCGAGCGATTCGAGACGCGTCGTGATGCGCGCCAACATCGATTCGTAGCGTTTGGTGTCCTTGGGCACGCACATGATGGTGAACTGCGTCACCACCATCTCGGCGTCGTTGCGCACGGTCTTGCCCGTGCCATGAACGGCGACCGGGAAGAAGTCCGCATTGTCGCACACGCACACGGTCCCGAGATTGCCCGGCACCTTGTTGTGCGCGCCGGCCGTCTTGGGCACTTGCTTGCCTTCAACTTCTTCGGTCCACGTCGGCCCCTCGCAGATATACTGCGCGGCCTTGACCGGTTCCTTCTTGGACGGCGTACCGCCGTTGCCAGCAGGCTGACACTTGGCCTGCGCTTCGCAGAATTCCTTCTGCTCGGCGTCGGTGCGCGGCGGGACGAAGCTCTGGGGCGGCGCGGCCGTAGCCGTGGCCGTAGCCGCAGTGCTTGCCCCCGGACCGCGCTGGGCGTTGGCCGGAGTCGCATCCAGGGACATGAGAGCGAAACTCATCGAGAAAGCCACGAGAATCTTCTTGAACATGGTTTACCTCTTGGGGTGAACTCTTGGTTGCTGGTTTGGGTTGGCTGATCCTATTTCTTTGGATTCACATGATGCTGTCAAAAGTTCAAACCGCAGATGCGGAAGTTTAAACCGCCGCACATGCGGTCCTTGAGCCGTCCCGCGTCGAATGAGGAGAGGAGGAAGGCTCCCCACCCAACTACGGAACGACCCAAAGACCGCAAAATTACTAAATAATGAATATGGGACATTATCATAAAATAGCCAAACTGTCAAGAGTCGTGGACGAAAAATTACGTTACAAAAAAATGGCTCATCCGAGCCCTGCAATCCCCATGGCCATCCTCTTAAACAAGAGGATTGTTACGCTTTAACGAATTTCCCTCATCCTAGCCAAAATCCAGGCAGAACCTAAGACGAAACCCAAAACCAAACCCAAAGCCCCGTTCTGGATGAAATCGGGTTTAGCCACAAAACGAGACGGTAACGGGTCGTCGATAGGCTGGACGCGAACCGAGTAGCCGAAATAATTGGGCGCTTGGGTGGCCATCTCCTGGGCTACGGCCACGGCCAACGCCTGGGCCTGCGCCCGATCTTTGTGGTAGGCCACGACCTGCATGATGCCCGTATTGGGCACCACCGAGATGTCCAACGCCTGGCTCCATTCCTTGCGTTTGTCGATTTCGTCCGTGGAAAAATAGCCGCGGTCCACGGTCCCCTGGTTCATGATGGCGTTGAAGAAACTCGAAGAATACGCCAGTTCGCCCAAATTCTGGCCGATGCGTTCCGTGGATTTGACGGCCGTATACGGATCGATACCCGTGACGTTGGTCTGCGTGATGAGCAAACGCACCGTGGAAGAATACCTCCACGGCATGAGCGCGGACACGCCGAGCGCCGCGACCAAACCTAAAAGCGTACAGACCAGCAACAGACGCCAGCCCCTCATGTAGACGTACAGGATGTTGGTGGTAGCCATTTTTGATTGTTTATGACGTTGTAAAGTTTTTAAAGTTTATAATGTCAGTCCGGTTGTCTTTGTGATAACTTTACGAACTTTACAAACATTACGAACTTTCTAAACTTTCTTGCACTATGGCAGTTCCTGCCCCGCAGTCTGGGTGCCGAAGGTGACTGGAATTTCCATCTCTTTGCCTTGGCGCCACACGCGGAAGTTGACCGTGACGCCGGGTTTGTACTGCATCACGATGTCCCCAAGCCCCAAACCGCCATCCAGTATATCACGGTCGATTTGCAAAATCACGTCACCCGCTTTCAAACCGGCTTTGTCGCCGGCCGCGCCTTTGACCACAGCCGCGATTTTCTTGTCGTCTTTGAGCCACGCGCCGCGCGTGGGCATGCCGCTCTCCACCGAAACCAAGTGCACGGTCGACAAATCCACCGCGTTCAACCCCAGTGAAGCGTGTTTGATCGCCCCGTCGGAAACCAAACTTTGCAAAGAAGCGGAAATGGGCGCGGCCGATATGGCCCAAACTTTTCCGTTCTCGATTTTGTCCACGACGCCGACCAGCGAGCCGTTAAGGTCCCAAATGGGCGTGCCGCGCGCCGCGGTTTCGAGTTGGGCCTGGGCCACCAGACGCCGCTCCACTTTGTCCGATGACGCCCATGAGCCGTAATCAGACAAGCGATAAGCGCCGACTGTGCTTTGCGTGAATTCTTTGGCGTCGGTTTCGAGCCACACGGCCAAACCCGTGCGCTTGGCCGTTGCCGGCGCAAAGGCCGGAGACGGCAAATCGCGGGCCGCGGTCTTAAGAAACACCACGCCGGTGGACCGGTCGGAAACCGCTTTTTCGATTTTGTAAGCCGCGCCGTCGTACCATAAAACCGCATCAGCCACGCGCACGCCCTCCCAAGCCGCAGCCGCGGTCACGAACCAACCGTCGGATGTCACGACCACGGCGCGCGCCAATTCCTCGCCCGGTTTCAACACGGCGTCGGCGACCGTCGCGGTCTTGCGACGCAAATAAACCAACGCTGTCGGGCTTTTGCGCGTCAGCACGCTTTCGGGAACCGAACGCATCGCGTTTTGGCCGTCTGCCAATTCCACCAAACGGATTTGGGTGCTGGTCGCGGTCTCGGGTTTGGTTGCGGCCGTTGTGGTAACCGACGGAACGGTCAGGCCCGCGGTTTTAGGCTGCGCGGCCAAAAACCTTTCCGCGGTCACGGCGCCGGAAAAATATCCGCCCACGGCGCCACCTAAAACGCCGCACGCGACGGCGGCCAAAACCAACAACACAATCTTCTGGCTATCTTTAAGCATGCCCATAGTATAAATCCATTGGTGATTTTTGGGGAGTGATGAGCCGCACCTTAAAGCCAACGCGAAGTCACGGTCAAGGCGACCAGCATGCAGGCGCCCAAAACGAATTCAGTCCAAGCTTGCGCGCGGCTCGGAAAAGGTTGGTACAAATAGCGTCGCATGCGCAAAATGCCGCCGAACACGATCATGGCCACGGCTCCCTGGACGTTCATGGCGAGCGGCAACATGACGCCCAAAAGCCCCAAATGCAAACCCACCAAACCGCCGACCAGCATCCAACGCCGATTTTGTTCGGCGGAAGCGTCCGGGTGCCCGGTGGTGCGAAACAAAGTCACGCCCAAAACCGCCATGACGCAAACGTAAATCACGCGACTGACCAATTGGGCCGACGCCGAGCTGTTCAAAAAAGTCATGAGGCCGATGGCGGTCGCCGAGGTGAAAAAAACCGTCAGCGGCACATAAGCGATGTTGACGCGCGACAAACCGTTGACCGGATAACGCGACGGCATGAACGCGTACAGAAACAACAGCTCCAAAGACAGAAAAACGCTCAAGCCCCCAATGCCCACCAAGGCGTAACGCATCCACGCCCCTTCGGCCAACAAAGTGGCAAACACCACGGAGAACACCAATAAGGCCGTGGGCAACATTTTTTCGAGCAAATCGGCGTAACGCACGCGGCCGTGGGCCATAAGCAAAGCCGAAGCGAACACGGCGACCGCGCCCATGCCCGCGAACCAAGGATATTCCATGGGCCGCAAAAACTGCACATAAACGCCCGCGGCCATGGCCAAGGTCGCGAGCAGGGGCAAGGGCCGGTAAAAAATCGTCATGGTTGCGTGGAAGTCGGCGAACCGAAGATCATCAGAATCTGCCCGTCGGTCTCTTGGATCGCGCCCAGCCTGAAGTCACCCGCTTTTATCTGCCAATTGCCCAAATCGCGGGTAAAAACGTACGAGAGAATGGGCCACAACCACTTGACCGGCAAATCCATATGCCCAAGCTTGGCCTGAGTCACGTCAAAATGCAAATCCCCGTTTTCCTCAACCTCCGGGACCAGCCGACCGGCCAAATCCAAATTGATGATTTTGCGCCATGTCAGTCTGACCAGTATCTCTATCCGGTCCGGCAACACCGCCATTTGGACCAAACGGATTTCCATGCTGCGGTCGCGCAAACCGTAAACCAACGAATCGGTCAGCAAACCCGTCATTTGGATTTCGGTTAGCGGAACCTCAAACGGCGGCCCGTGGTCCAAATTTTCCCGATTGGCTTCGCGGGCTACGTAATCGTTCAAATCCTGCCAGTCCATGGGCCGGTATTCGACGCGCCTGGCGGGCGGATCGGGAACGTATTTGGCCACCAGCCACGGGATGTCTAAAAAACCGGTCTTTGAATTCGTCACGGACACGAAAACGAAAAACGCGGCCACCAAAGCCAGCGCTGCGGTCGTGCACGTCAAAACTTCCTTGCCGCGGCCGCTTTCCGGGCGGCCTTTGGTCGTTTTGACGGTTTTCGCCGCAGCCACGGGCGGCGCGACCGGAGCGGCGGGCGCGGGCAAAGGATCCGTCGACGCCGGCGGTTGCGATGCCGAAAACGCGGGTTTGGCTTCCGGAATTTTCTCAACCGTCGGCATCACGGGCGGCACTGGAGCGGGCTCGGGCGACGGCGCCGACGGATTCTGAACGTTAGTTGTCTGCTGGTTGGGCTCGGCCATAATCAAGCGCCAAAATTCAAGCGTCGAGCGAATTTTGGTACGCGCGCAATTCCTTGAGCGCCACCATGAGCGCCGTGGCCAGCGGGATGGCGAGCAGCGCGCCCAACACGCCGAACAATTTGGCGCCGATGAGCATGGATACGATGCTTACCAGAGGATTCAGGCCCACGGCTTTTTGCATGACTTTGGGCACCACCAAATGGTTCTCCGCCTGTTGGATGAGCACGATGACGCCCAAGGCCAACACACCTTTAAGCGGCGATTCGGCGAACGCCACGAACACGATGGGAATGCCGCCCAAAATCGGGCCCAGGTACGGGATGAATTCCGTAAAGCCGCCGAACAGCGACAAGGCCAAAGCGCTTTCGATGCCGATGGCCAACAAACCGATGTAATACATGGAACCGATAATCAGGCACAGCAACACCTGGCCGCCAAACCACTGGCTGATTTTTTCCTGGAGCACGTCGAGCATGTGCAAAGCGAAGGCGTGGTGTTTGGGCGCGATCCAGTCTTTGACGATGGTTTTGGCTTTGTCATCTTGCGTGACCAAATAAAACGCCATGACCAACACGATGACGAACGCCGCGATACCGCCGAAAATGTCGGCCACGGTTTTGAACGCCCCGGCCACGGCGTTGGCCGCCTGTTCCTGCACCGAAGCCAAACTCGAAGCCACGTTGTTATGCAACGCGTATTTTGACGCCATTTCGCGAGCCCAACCCACGGCGCCGTTGATGGCATCCCATTTGGAACCGATGAGCGCGCCGATTTTAATCGACTCTTCGACCAATGTAGGTATCAACAAGACGATAAGCAGGCCCACGATGCCGAACACGAAAAAGTACAGCAACAACACGGTCACGCCGCGCGGTATCTTGTACCGCGCGCCAGCGTCGGCCACGGGCTGGATTATGGCTGCGAGGAACAGGGCCAAAAACACGAGCGCCAAAATGTCGCGAATAAGCCAGGCAACGTACAGGCCCACGAGGACCGCCACCACTTTGAGTACCGTGGTCGCGGAGATGTACAGCATGCGATCTTGCATATGGGACTATCATAGCA
Organism: Patescibacteria group bacterium; assembly: GCA_022703155.1. Classification (GTDB taxonomy): domain Bacteria; phylum Patescibacteriota; class Patescibacteriia; order 2-12-FULL-60-25; family 2-12-FULL-60-25; genus MWCR01. The sequence goes on from JAKLEH010000018.1 coordinate 15,798, forward strand.
AGCCAAAGGCCTAAAGTCGAAAGTCGACGGCCAAAATAAAAAACCGCCGAATGGCGATTTAAGGTCACAGCCGCTCGAAGAGCAAACCCATGCTGGGCGGGACCGGATTGTAGCGCGACCGGCTGCCGAGCGAACGCCAGCCAGGGCCGAAGCTCAAGGCCGGAATCAGGATATGGCACGCACCGGCGGTCCAAGCGCCGGGCGCCAAGACCCAGTTGGGGCGCTTAGGCACGATGTCCGGGTTGTGATAATCCGGATTGGCCAAAGCGAAATGGTACGCGCCCTTTTCGTTGGCCGGTCGCCAGCCGAACCCCATCACTTGGTTGATGGCCTCCTCGAGTTCGATGTCCTCAGGAAAGCATTTGACCATGAAGACGCGCTGGCCCGAGAGTCTCTCCATGCCCGCGCGGGTGGGATGCTGCTCGAACGCGCGCCCGTCGAAGATGCCGGAGACGTTGGCCGCGCCCGGAAAGTGCCGTTCGATTTCGAGCATGTCGGGCAGCCGGCTTTGGTCCAGCTGGAAAACGAATTCCTCTTGCTCAAAGGCGCCTACGGTTATGACGCCTTCATCGTCGCCGCCGTCATCGGCCGACCGCTCGATCATCAACGAACCGTCGTACGAATCTTTTATTGCCATGGTACAAACCGATCCTTGAAAACTTTTTACGTTCTTTTGTTCTGCGTTTAACCCAAAGTTGGCATGTTTTGACTATCACGTCAACCCTTCCACCCCACGCACGCAGTAGCTTCGGCGAAGGAGGGTTTCTCCTTCCTCTTTCCCCCTCAGTCTTATATGATGTCCCCCATGCCCAACTACGCCACCAACCGCAAAATCGGCTACGACTACGAATCCCTGGAAAAATTCGAGGCCGGTTTGGCGTTGGAGGGTTGGGAGGTCAAATCCGTGCGCGAAGGCGGCGCCAAGCTCGAAGGTTCGCACATCGTCCCCCATAAGGGCAATTTAACGCTTATTGGAGCGCATATTGCGCCGTATAAAAAAGCTTCAAGCCAAACCCCGGTCGACCCGTTGCGCAGCCGCCAGCTCCTGATGCATGCCAAAGAATTGCGTTATTTAATAGGAAAAACGCAGGAAAAAGGCTTGACACTCGTGCCCTACTCCATATATACTCGTGGTCATCGGTTAAAAATCGAATTTTGGCTGGCCCGAGGCAAAAAGAAGTTCGAGAAGCGCGAAAAAATCAAACAGCGCGACTTGGACCGCGACGCCCGCCGGAATTTCGATAATGACCTTTAAAAGTTTATAAAGTCCATAAGGTTCATAAAGTTTGACCGTTATGCGGTTCTACGACTTTACGAACCTTAAAAACCTTACAAACGCCTCAAGCGTTTTACGGGGGATGACGAGCTTCGACGGTTCGGTTCCCCGCGTCCTGCAGACCGAGCCGGCTTGACTCGTTAAACCGAGCCGAACAAGACAAATGCCAACGTCTTGAACAAGGCCAAGGCTGCGATCGCTAACGCGTTCCGCATGCCCGCAGCCGTTCCGGTGCTCGCTTAATAGCGACCACCACGATTCCCCGCTCCGCGGCCCGACAGGGCGGACGAATCGTCATCTATCGGGCTTGGTAGCCGATCCGCGCCATCCGGACCGGCACGACCTGGCTGGTGGCACCTAACGCGCTGCTCGCTCGCTCAAAGGCGCGTTTTGTATCAAGAGCAAGCCAAGTCTGTGAACGAAGAACGCGCGGTCCGCTTCCGGACGGGGGTGCAACTCCCCCCATCTCCACCAATCCGCCAAAGGCGGAAGTGACTAGTTTCGAGTGTCGAGTTTCGAGGTAAAAAACACCTTCCGATGCTAGACACTAGAAACTCGAAACTCGAAACTTGATTTATGCGCATCCATTACCGTCGGCACCGCACGACCCACAAAGTGGAAAGCGTGCAGTTCCATGCCAACCGCCACATCCAATCGCCGGAAGTCAGGCTCATCGACGAAGAGGGAAAATTCCTCGGCGTCCTGAAGACTTCCGAAGCTTTGCGATTGGCCGAGGAACGCGGATACGATTTGGTCGAAGTCTCGCCCAAAGAAGTCCCGCCCGTGTGCCGCCTGTTGGATTTCGGCGCTTTCAAGTACCAAAAGGAAAAGGAAATGAAACAGCAAAAAGCGCACGCCAAAAAAGTCGAAGTCAAGGGTATCCGCCTCTCGGTCAAAATCGCCAGCGGCGACCTGGAGAACCGCTTGAACCAAGCCACTAAGTTCTTGGAGGAAGGCCAGAAACTCAAAATCGAAATCATCCTCCGCGGCCGCGAAAAGGCGCACGCCAACATCGCTCTGGAAAAAATCCAACAGTTCATGAACCTGGTAAGCCAAAAGTACGAACTTTACGTTGAACAACCCCCCAAGGCCCAAGGCGGCAACGTCTCGGCCATCGTGGGCAGGAAATCCTAACTCACTAATTCGTAAGATTCGTAAAATTCATAAGATTTATAAGATTGTTGCGCCGTTCCCAAATCTTATGAATCTTAAAAATCTTATGAATCTTATAAATTGCATATGTCAGGCAAAATGAAATCGCGCAAAACCATCGCCAAACGCGTGCGCGTCACCAAGAGCGGCAAGCTCATCAAACGCAAGAACGGCCAAGACCACTTTAACGGCCGCGAGTCCGGCAACACCACGCGCAACAAGCGCAGCGACTTGCAACTTTCCTCGTCGTACACCCGGACGGTCAAAACCATGATCGGCTACTAATCGACCGCCGTTATTGGTTATTGGTTATTGATTATTGGTAATTCTTCTATACTATGCCTCGAGTCAAACGCGGAATGCACCGCATCAAGCGCCGCAAAAACATCCTGGCCCGCACCAAGGGCATGATGTGGGGACGCAAATCCAAAATCACCTTGGCCAAAGTCGCGGCCACCAAAGCCGGCGTCAGCGCTTACGTGAGCCGCAAGCTCAAGAAGCGCGTCAACCGCGGAATCCAACAGGCCCGCATCGGCGCCGCGGCCAAAGCCTTGGGCACCAGCTTCAGCAAGCTCATCGGAAACCTGAAAAAGCGCCAAATCACGCTGGACCGCAAAGTCCTGTCCCAAATCGCGGCCTCGTATCCGCAAGTGTTCGAAAAAATCTTGGCCTAAAAAAACCTTAGGTTATCCACACGAAAGAAAAACACCCGTCCAAAAACGGGTGTTTTTGTGCTAACATATACCTAAATCTTTACATATCTTTTCATTATGCCAAGAAAAAACGAGATGGGCGCTTCCAGCCGGGAAAAGCTACCCACGCCCGAAAGCGGCGAAGGTGGCAGTTCGACGTCCTTGCGTATCTACAAGGAAGAACAGGGCGAGCTGGTGGATCTGACCAACGCCGCGGAGAGTTATCTCACGCGCCGGGAGGACATGCTGGGGGCTCCGGACGATAAATTCCAGCGCTCCATCGTGGACCAATACAACCGCGAACTCGAAGAGATGTCGTCAAGAATGAAGAGGCTTTTGGACAAGATGCACGAATACCGGTATCTGCCGCCTTCCAAACGCTGGAACGAAAGACACCAAGCCGAATTGGACGCGGCCATCGAAAACGCCACCGAAGTTTTGGATAAGATCGAAAAACCGCCCACGGACAAGAAAATACGCCAAATGGCGCAGAGCGCAGACATGCAATTGCGCGGCAACCTGTTGGAGTCCATGGAAGAAACCAAACATAAACGCGTTGAACTTACGCGGCGGCTCATGCGCGCCAAAGCTTCTTTCGCGGGCAAATACAAGGTCTCGTATGACCGGGCTTTGATTTTGGCCGAGGCGCCGACCGGCTGGCTTGGGCGCCTGGCGGACAGGTTGGCTGGCAACAAAGCTCTGACCTCAAAAGAGATTGAAACCGCCAAACGGCTCAAGACCGACGAGGCCAAGCAAGACATGGCCCGCATGGCCGCCACTCTGGAAGAGGCCGACGCGTTGTGGGCGGACATCCATCGTGCGGAAAAGGGCTCCATCACCACGCCCAACGTCATGGCTTCACCCGAGACGCTCAAAGCCGTGGTCATGGAAGACTATGCCGAACTGCCCGAACCAGAGCGTAAAGCCAAAGCCGAAAAAGCGCTTGAAGAAATCCAAGAACTCGACGAGTACGAAGATCGTATAGCCGAAGCCGAAATCGCGGGCGAAGCCTTGACCGAAGAAGACCGCAAAGCCATCTTGCCCGAAACCCCGCTAAGCGTGGAAGAGCAACTGAGCAAGAAGAAGGCCCAAGAGCAGGCCATGCTTGAAGAGATGGTCGGCAAACTGGAAAACGTGCGCACGCCCGAACAGAAAACCGTGGACGAGTGCGTCGAAGCTTTCGGCGGCGGCACGGAAGGCCGTCAAGCCGCAGCCAGACTTTGGGATACGGTGCAGAATCAAATCAACCTTGGTGTCAACGAGGTAAAATTCACGGCATTGGATTACGTCCAATTGGCCGCGCAGTTGCGGCGGCATGCGGAATCCGGCGGCAACCCCGAAACGTACGACAAGACGCTGAAACAGCTCGAAGCGATGAATAAGGAATTGGGTTTCGTGGACAATCCGGCCTTGGATTTCGGTAAAAAGAAAGCTAATCTGAAAAAATTCAAAGCCATCGGACGCAATTTGGCTCGGACCGAACAGGCTCGCGAAAGCGCCAAAGTCACGGGCATGGAAGCCGCGACCGAAGGCGTCCCGACCAGGGCGACCGAGTCCAAAGAGACCATGGGCCAACCCATGACCATCGAATGGGCAGCCGCTTTGCTCACGCCGGAAAAAGCCAAGGAGGAATGGCAGAGTTTCTTAGGACTGATGGAGGGCGATAAAAACGCGACCACCGCAGACAAAACCAGACAGCGCGAACTTGCGGCTTTTGTGATTCGGGACATGATTACAGACCTTCAGCACAAACTGTCTGATTTATCCGACCTATCGGAAAATTATGCGCGTTTGGCCAAATACGGCGACAAAGCCCCTGGCGACCCTCCTGAAGCGACCTTGGTGGTCTTGTTGAAAGCCATGGACAAGACCCTCCCCGTGACCGAAGACGACAAACAGGCCCAACGCGAAGTTCGCATGACTTTGGGCAAAATCCACGAGGCCATGACGCACATCAACGTGCCGACACAGGAGCTTCCGAAGAAGCCCGTGGGCAAACCCTATGAAGGCGAAGAGGAGCTGACGCGAAATATCGCCCAAGCCACCGCTGAAGCCCTGACCGAAGAAGAACCCGCGACGTTGAGAAAGGAAAAGAGGCTCAAATCACTGGACGCCGAGCGTCCAATCGTCGGCAAAGCAATCGATAAATTGGCCAACGAAGCGCTTAAAATCTATCCCAAAAACAAGAAGATTCCAGAAAATCTTTTGGGTACGTATAAAAAAGCCATCCAACGATTTTTCGAGGCCGGGGCCGGAAGAAGCACGACCGAGGCGTCTGCCGCACTCAAAGCTTTGAACCGCAAGCATTTGGGCAAGTCCGAAGCCGCTGACGGCTTCATGACCATGGTGGCGAACATGAAGGAAACCCTGCTAAACGACACCTCAGCATAAATTTTTTCGAACCCCTATGCCACGTCATGAATACGCGCCTGATTATCCAGGTGCCGCCCGCCAAAGAAAAGCGATACAAGAATCCGCAGCGGCGCGCCGCGAGAGCATGGAAAAAAGGCGGCTGGCCCCCACGCCCGAAGAAGCGGCCGAAGACTTGATACAGGCCCTTAGCCCAGAAGGGGCGAAGTTCGAACACGGTCCGGTTTCGTTGCCCGAAGCGGACATGGCCTTGCCGAACGCTTACTTGTTATGGGAGAAGGCCAACAAAAGCTTCCAGGAGAACCTGGCCAGCAAGACCGAACTTGACGATACCAAATACAAATTCACGAAAGACAAAGCCACGGCTTATTGCTTCGTGGCCGCGGAAATCCTGCGCGAACAAAGACAATTGGAAAAATTGGACCGCAGCGACCCGAATTATTCCAAGAAGTTCATGAACTTTTGGGAAAAGAAATCGCGCTTCGTCAATTACAGCAACTCCATCGGCATTGATTTCGTGAACTTCATGAAGAGCGAAGGTTTGGATCCCACCAACCTTTCGCCGGAGAACGCCAAAGCCGAAGGCCGCAAAGCGCACGAAAACCTGCCGTCGGCCGACGAGATCATCCGCGAACTCTCAAGGCACGTGGACGACCGCGGCGACGCGTACAACAAATACCTGTTCATGGTCAACAACTACGTCAAAGCCGCCAAACTTGGAGATTCTGACGCCATGGCCAACGCCGAACGCATGTGGAAGAAATTCGACGAGGATATGGGCCTGAACCATGGCACCATGCGCACCATCGCGCTTGAGTGGGTCAAGGAAAAAGCGGAGTAACAAGGTTCATAAAGTTCGTAAGGTTTGAAAGTTCATAAAGCCGTACTTCGAACAATGAAAAATCCGGCTTTCGCCGGATTTTTGTCGTTCGTGACTGTTTTTTTTAACTTTCGACTTTATAAACATTACGAACATCGCGAACCCACCTGCGTCAATCAACCCTTGGACGCGATTTTCTCCATAATCTCGGCAACGAAAGCGTCGAGTTTGACGGTCTGTTGCTCTTTGACGCCGCGCCAGCGGATAGTCAGTTCGCCGCCTTCCTGTTCCTTGTCGCCGAAGACGATCATGCACGGGACTTTGCGCATTTCGGCGTTACGTATTTTTTTGCCCACGGATTCGGTGGAGTCGTCGGTTTCGGTCCGGATGTCGGCGGCCGCAAGATCAGCAGCCAAGGCTTTAGCCGCTTCTGCGTGGCGGTCAGCGACCGGCAGGACGGCGACCTGGACCGGGGCCAGCCACAAGGGAAACGCACCCGCGAAATGTTCAATCATGATGGCCGTAAAACGCTCCACGGACCCTAAAATCGCGCGATGCAGCATCACCGGGCGCTTGCGCGTGCCGTCCGCGTCCACGTATTCGAGCTCGAAGCGTTCCGGCAGATTGAAGTCCAATTGCAACGTGGCCAATTGCCATTCGCGACCAATGGCGTCCGTGGCCATGAAGTCCAATTTGGGGCCGTAAAAAGCCGCTTCGCCTAGGCCGATTTCGACCGTGCGGCCGGCGTCTTCCATGAGCTTCTTAAGGGTCGCAACCGATCTGGCCCAAACCTCTTCGCCGCCCAAGTATTTTTCCATATGCGCCGGATCGTGAGTTGAGAGGCGAACGCGCAGCGGCATATTGAATGCCGCGTAGAACTTATTGATGATGTCGTAAATGGCCAAAGCCTCCTTTTCAATCTGATCTTCGCGGCAAAACACGTGCGCGTCGTCCTGGGTCAGCGACCTGACGCGCGAGAGGCCCTGCAATTGCCCGGTATTCTCGTCGCGGTAGCAAGTGGTGACTTCGCTGTAGCGGATGGGCAAATCGCGGTAGCTGCGCGGTTTGGAGGCGAAAATCTGCGTGTGGTGCGGACAGTTCATCGGCTTGAGCACGAATTGCGCATCCGTTTTCTTGCTGGACACGTAAAATAAATCGTCATGGAACTTTTCCAGGTGGCCAGAGGTCTTATACAGGTCGGTTTTGGCCAAATGAGGTATCCACACCCGCTCGTAACCGTACGGTTTCATGAGCGACCAAACGAAATCCTCCAACGTGCGTCGTAAAATAACTCCGCGGGGGGTAAACATGGGCAAACCCGAACCCACGAGCGGGGAGTAGGTGAATAGGTCCAATTCAACGCCCAACTTGCGATGGTCGCGGCGTTCGGCCTCGGCGAGCATGTCCTGATATTTGGCCAATTCGTCCTTGGTCGCGAAACATAAACCGTAAACGCGTTGCAGCTGCGGATTGTTTTCGTTGCCGCGCCAATACGCGCCGGCCATTTTATTGACCTTGAACTTCCCTATCTCTCCAGAGTTATCCACATGTGGCCCGCGGCACAAGTCCGTGAACGTTCCGGTCATGTACACGCTGACTTTGCCTTTCATGGCCGGGTCCACGTCCCCTGCCTCCTCTTCCGTGAGCTTGGTCGTGCCTTTGGTCTTGATGTCGTTCAGCAATTCGACCTTAAACGGCTGTTTGAGCTTTTCAAACAGTTCGATCGCCTGGTCGATATCCATCTCTTGCCGCTCGAACGGCAATTTTTCTTTGGCGATTTTTTCCATTTCGTCCTGGATGGCTTCAAGGTCTTCGGGCGTCAGAGCGCGACCGATGTCGATATCGTAATAAAATCCGTTTTCGATGGCCGGACCCACGCCAAATCTTGCGTCGGAAAATAAACGCTGGATGGCAGCGGCCATCACGTGCGCCGCACTGTGGCGCATGGTTTCGATGGGATAAGACATATGTTGCGTCATCCTGAACTCATTTCAGGATTTCGGTTTGTCAATACTTAGATGCCGAAACAAGTTCGGCATGACATTAATATTTGATTTAAAAAAACCGACCAATCCCCTTTTTGGGATTCGTCGGGACGACCGAGTTTTTCTCGACCGTGGTTCCACCCGCGTTCCTGGCATGTAACATGCATCATGTAACATGGAGCAGGCACTTTGTCTGGATTTTCCGCCGGAATCCGGTTGGTGGCCGGAACAGGGTTATAATTTAGCGCTTAAGCGACCGAACCGTCAACACCTGGTCGAATCACTCCACAATCACGTCTATCTTATCCTTCATGCTAGGCAAGCGGTGCACCCAACGGGGCTGCAATTCAACGTCCACTTGGTCGATGCCGTCGAGCGCTGACCACTTGCGGATAACTTCGTCGGACGGCAAACCCACGATCAAATCCTTTTTTAAAGCCGTACTGTTTTTGGAAAGTTGGCTTTGGCCTTCGGCCGAGATGGCCAACCGCGCCACACTCTTGGCCGTGTCCGCGTTTTCCAAACGGAACGACACGTCCAATTGCCCGTCCTGGCCGGACAACGAATAGCCTTCAGGCAGTTTATCTTTCAAGCGGTCGCGTACAAAGGCGGCAACGTCCTCTTTGGGGAAATACACGGCCGTTACGTTAACTTTGACTTGGGCTAAAAATTTGTCAGCGTCTTGGCCCACGGCCGTATTGCTCTGTTTGTTGGAAGCCGTAACCACGTAAATCGCCTCCCAATCACTCGGCGCGCCCGCTTCCACGGCCAAGGATTGTTTGGCCTTGTCCAGAGCCGTTCCGTAAAGTTCAGTTTGGGCCCTGGCCAGCGCGTCAGCAGTCAAAAATTTGCGCGGGCCACCGTCTTTTTGCTCGCCCATGGAAAAAACCGTGACGGTTTCGGCGTATATCAAAGACTGCAATTGTTCCCACAAACCCGGAATGGTCAATTTGACGCCCGTCTGAAGCTCGAACTCCTTACCCGGCTTGTCGGATGCGGCTTCGACTTCGGCCGTGCCGCCGGCCGGCACGGTCACGCCCTTGGTCAGTCGATACAAACGCCCGTCAGACGCCAAAAGGCGCGTGGTCGCGACCAGGGGCTGCTCTTTTGAATTTTTGTTGACGATGCGCACGCGCCCCGTGGTTTTGGCCGGTTCGGCCGGAACGATGGGCGCCGTGGCCGTAGTGGCTTCGATGGGATATTCCTTGGATTCGACGAACGAACCGCTCACTACCCTGCCCTTGATTTGCCCGGTGGCCGGCACGGACGCGATTTCCACGGCCGTGTCCAAATTCACGGGCACGCGCTTGACTTTGACCATGATCTTGGCCCTGACCGACGAGGTCCACAACGCCACGCCGATAACAGCGACCGTGATCAGCACGAAAGTCACCGCGATATTGCGGAATAACCGCGAAGAAGCCGGCTGTGGAAAACCACCCGAACTGGAAACCAACTTAATCCCCATATTTGCTTAACTATAGCACAGAAACCCTGGATAAGAAAACAGCAAATTCCAAACAGCAAGCGACAAACGCCTTTCCGTCTGATTTTGCTGTTTGCTGTTTGGAATTTGCTGTTTTGTATTTTAATCGAATTTGACGGTCCTTGGCCCCAAAATGGATTCGATACGAGCAGAGACTTCTGGGGTGAGTTGGATACGCGCGGACGAAGTGATACGGCGCCGGCCGCCTACGTCTTCGATCACGAATTCCACGGGCATGGAACCCGGATGCTCGTCGAAAATCAGGCGCAACGCTTTTATGGCCGACTCGGGCAATGTAGGACCCACGTACAACGAAACGACCGAGGATTTTTCTTCCGGAGGCGGTCCGACTTGCCGCGCGTCGGCAAACACATCCTCTTCCGTGGGAACCGGCAAATCTTCGGGATTAACGGAAGAGGATGTCGGAGGGTCGGAGGGTCGGAGGGTCGGAGAAGAGATTTCCATGCCAGTGCCGCGCAACACGTCTTCGATGCCTTCGTAGGTAATGTTGTATGCGTTTTCGGCCAGGAGTTTGTATTTGCCTTCGTCTTCGCTGGGGCGCCCGCTCACGATCACGGCCGAACCGTCTTCCCAACAGCTGGCCGTGTCTTTGTACACGCGCGGAAAAACCACGACCTCGCAATTGGTGTTGCCGTCTTCGAGCCGGCAGAACAACATGGGTTCGTTGCTTTTGGTCAGGATTTTTTTGACCGTGGACACGAAGCCGCCGATGCGCACCTTCTTTTCCTTGATGAGTTGCGGCAAGTTGGCGATAGGCTGCACGAACGCGCCCAGCTTGGCCGCGAACGCCTTGAACGGATGTTCGGACACGTACAGCCCAAGAAGTTCCTTTTCCCACGCCAGGCGCTGTTGGCTGCTGATGACGGGCGCGGCCTTGAGCACCAGGCTGGCGGCCGTGGATTTGGGCGCCAACGCGAACAGGTTGACTTGCCCGGATTCGGCTTCGCGTTCCATCTGTTTATGGAAATCCAACATGCATTCGATGTTATAGAACAACTGTCCCCGGTCCCCGAACCGATCCATGGCGCCGGACCGGATGAGCGATTCCAAAGATTTGCGGTTGATGTACTTGCCGCGGATGCGCGAGATGAAATCGCCCAAATCCTTGTACGGCCCGTTCTTTTTGCGTTCGCGCACGATTTCATCCACCACGTCGTTGCCCAAACCTTTGATGGCTAAAAGACCGAAGCGGATCGTCCCGCGTCGCACGTCCCGCGTCGCAGGCTCGCCATCCATCAATCCCTGGGACGTGGGACGTTGCGACGTTTGCGACGACCGAAGGACGCTGTCCCTAACCACCGAAAAACCGGAGAACGATTCGTTCACGTCCGGCGGCAGAACGGTCATGCCCATGCGTCGGCACTCCTCCACCTCGATGGTCACGCGATCCATATTGAGGCTGTCGGAATTCAAAAGCGCGGCCATGAAACATTCGGGATAATGGGCTTTTAGGAACGCGGTTTGGTACGCGATCAAGCCGTAACACGCGGCATGGCTCTTGTTGAAACAATAGTTGGCGAACTCTTCGAGCTGGACCCAGAAAGTTTCCGCGACATCTTGCGTCGCGCCGCCGTGCTTGACGGCCCCCTCCACGAACTCCGCCTTGACTTTGCGCATCAAATCAATCTTCTTTTTTCCCACGGCCTTACGTAGCGTATCGGCTTGGCCGCCCGTAAACCCGCACCATTCTTTTGAAATCTGCATGAATTGCTCCTGGTAAACCAAAATGCCGTACGTGCTCTTAAGCGAATTCTCCATGCCAGGATGCAGGTAGGCGATCTTTTCTTTGCCGTGTTTGCGCGCGATGAACGAGTCGATGAACTGCATGGGACCCGGACGGTACAAAGCCACCATGGCGATGATGTCGTCGATGCACGAAGGGCGCAGTTCGCGGATGTAGCGCTTCATGCCGTCGGATTCAAGCTGGAACACGCCGGTGGTCTCACCGCGGCCTAATAGTTCATAAGTTTGTTCATCATCCAGCGGCAATGAGTCAATATCCACTTCATCGCCATGCACGGCTTCGATGATTTCCAAACAATCGCGGATGATGGTCAGGTTGGACAAGCCCAAGAAGTCCATCTTGAGCAGGCCCACGGCCTCGCACGGGTGGAGCGAGTATTGGATGACCCGATCCACGTCGCCGCCTTGGGCCTTTTGCAGGGGCGCGTATTCCACGAGCGGCGCGGGCGCGATGACGATGCCGCAAGCGTGTTGGCTGGCGTGGCGCGACGTGCCTTCGAGCTTGGACGCCAAATCCAACAATTGGCCGACGCGCGGATCGGCTTCGTCCAAAGCCTTGAGTTCCGGGTTGTCCTTGCGCGAAACGTCGATGGGAATGTTTTTGCCCTGCACGGGCGGAGGCACGACTTTGGCCACGCGGTCCACCTCCTGGAACGTCCAACCCAATACGCGGCCCACGTCGCGCACGGCCGCGCGCGCGGCCATGGTGCCGAAGGTGATGATGCCGGCCACGCGGTCGGCGCCGTATTTTTCGGTCACGTATTGGATCACGTCCTTGCGCCGCACGTCGTCGAAATCCATGTCCACGTCGGGCATGCTGATGCGGTCGGGGTTGAGGAAACGTTCGAACAGCAAACCGTATTTAAGCGGATCCAAATTGGTGATTTTGAGCGCGTAAGCCACAATGGAGCCGGCAGCCGAACCGCGTCCCGGTCCCACGACCACGCCGTTGTTCTTGGCCCAATTCACGTAATCCTGCACGATCAAAAAGTAGCCCGGAAACCCCATGCGCTCGACCGTGTCCAACTCGAAATTCAAACGTTCTATGGCTTCAGGGGGCGGCTCCGCCCCGTATCTTTCGCGCAAACCGGCCTCGGACAGTTTGCGCAAATACGACATCTCGGTTTCCCCTTGGGGCACGTCGAATTTAGGCAACAGGTTCTTGCCCAGCTCGAGTTTGACGCCGCAACGGTCGGCGATGGCGCGCGTGTTCGCCACGGCCCCGGGCACGTCGGAAAAAGCCTTGACCATTTCGTCCGCCGGACGCAACGAGTGGTCCATGGTGCGGATGGTGAAACGGTTGTTGTCGGACAGGAGCTTGCCCGCATGGATGCATTGCAGCGCGTCTTGGGCTTCGGCGTCATCCTCTTCCAGGTAATGCACGTCCTTGGTGCCCACGAGCGGCGCGCCCGTCTTTTCCGCCAACTCGATCAAACGGTTGTTGATGTCGATCTGCGTGGGCGATTCCGGATGATGGACCAATTCCAGATAAAAATTCTCGACGCCGAAGATTTCTTGGTACTTGCGCAATGCCTTTTCCGCCTTGTCCAAATCGTGGTCTTGGCAGGCTTTGGGTATCTCCCCTTTCATGCAGCCCGAGAGCGCAATCAATCCTTTGCCGTATTGGCGCAGGACGTCTTTGTCCATGCGCGGCTTATAATAAAAACCGTCCAGATACGAGATGGACACGAGCCTCAAAAGGTTGTGATAGCCTTCGTTGGTTTCGGCCAAGAGCGTCAGGTGGTATGACCAGTCGTCGATGCGCGGACGCTTATCGTGCAACGAATTGGGCGCGATATTCGCTTCCACGCCGATGATGGGCTTGATGCCTTCTTTGGTGGCCGCTTCGTAAAAATCTATGGCCCCGTATAAGCTGCCGTGGTCGGTCAGGGCCACCGCGTCGTAACCCAAGGCTTTGGCTTTTTTGACCACGTCGTCCACGTCGCCCATGGCATCCGAAAGCGAATACATGGAATGCACGTGAAGGTGGACGAAGGGAGACTTTTGTTCCGAGTCGCTAGTTTCGAGTTTCGAGTCTTCTGGCATAAATTGAAGTCCCGCTGACGGCGCAAGGCCTGCGGGAAAAATTAATCCGCCCGTATCTTAACCGACGGTCCAAGGCTTGACAAACAGCGGATTTTTATGGTGTATTCGGCAAGCACACTAGGAGGTTGACGCCATGGATCAGACATCCGACGCCGTAACCAATTCACTCCCGACGCACCAATGAATCATCAAGCCCGCCAAAGAGGGTGCTTCGTGGGAAGAACGCGATTGTCCGGTATGCGGACTGCACGACGAACGCAACTTGATGCCAGGTCAGTTCCGCACCAACGGCCAATGGAAGGTCACCACGCCCTGCATCGAGCCAGCGCCCGATACGATGACCTACCAAGCCTTCATGGACGACCTGAGGGCCCACGATTGCGAACCCGTTCTCCGTTCTTTATGCGGAACGCCCTATGCCATGGGACATCCCGGCAAATGGCAAGTCGGTTTGCTTTGGATCACATGCCGGGGCGGACGGAGGCTGGAACCGGCCATCGAAGTCGCGGATTTGGACCAGGGCGGGCGCAACTCCTGCGTTGGATCAGGGCACGACAATACAAGCCCTACAGGCACGAATTCTACAAATCCACCAACGTCCACGGCATCACCATCGCCCACGACGATTGCGGCTGTTGCGACGACGATTGAACAACACCAATTTAAACACGCCCCTAAGGGCGTGCTTTTATTTTGACTTGATTGTTTCATTCTTCCACTTCCTCGTATTCGTTCAACAACCGATTGAAACGCTTTTTAG
>JAKLEH010000019.1 GCA_022703155.1 Patescibacteria group bacterium
GACCATCGGCAAGAAAATCGAATCCGGCATCCGCCGCTTGGGCCTGGACATCCTGGCGTCGTTTTCCGCCGTGTCAAACGCGCCGTCGTACGAACGCGTGGTAGGCGTGGGCCAAATGGCTTATGACGAATTCCTCTCGGGGCGCGTGGACCGCGTCTTCCTGTGCTATTCGGATTTCAAAAGCACGGTTTCGCAAGTTCCGACCATCGTTCAATTGTTGCCCATCGTGCCCGAAGAGGATTTGAAGGATATTCCGGAAGAGGATTGGCACAGGCACGCGGATGAACTCTCCGACATGAGCGAAAACCAAAGGTTGGAATGGGACCGCGCACATGCCGAACGCTACCCTCAAGACTACACGGTCACTTTTGAACCCACGCCGCGTTACGTTCTGGACCACCTGTTGCCGCGCCTGACCGACACGCGCCTGTACCAGGCCACGCTCGAATCCGCGGCCAGCGAACAATCGGCCCGCATGATGGCCATGCGCAACGCCACGGATGCGGCCACGGAAATGATCGATTCGCTGTCTTTGACCTATAACCAAGCGCGCCAAGCCGGCATCACTCGCGAAATCAGCGAAATCTCGGCCGGCAAAGCTTCACTCGAATAATCAATTCTATGTCATGCAAACTCCAAACAGCAAACAGCAAACAGCAAGATAGAAAAGTCTAATTTTGTTGTTTGTTGTTTGGAGTTTTACCCAAGATTATGAAAACTGGAATCATCACGCAAATCATCGGTCCGGTCGTGGACGTCTCGTTCCAAGGCGAACCGCCGGCCATCTACAACGCCCTGCACGTCGAACGACCGCAAGGCACGTTGGTTTTGGAAGTGGAACAGCACTTGGGCGAAGGCGAAGTGCGCACCGTGGCCATGGACAGCACGGACGGGCTCAAGCGCGGCGTCGAAGCCGTGGATACGGGCGCGCCCATCATGGTGCCGGTCGGCGACGAAACGCTGGGCCGCATGTTCGGAGTTACGGGCCACGCCATCGACGGCGGCAAGGACGTGCCCTCCAAAAAGCATTATCCCATCCACCGCAAGGCGCCCAGCTTCACCGAACAATCGACCAAAACCGAAATCCTGGAAACCGGCATCAAAGTCGTGGACCTGATTTGCCCCTTCTTGAAAGGCGGAAAAATCGGCTTGTTCGGCGGCGCGGGCGTGGGCAAGACCGTGGTGGTTATGGAACTCATCCGCAACATCGCGACCGAACACGGCGGCTATTCGGTGTTCGCCGGAGTGGGGGAACGTACGCGCGAAGGCAACGCCTTGTGGCGCGAAATGAAACAATCGGGCGTCATCGACAAGACGGCTTTGGTCTTCGGCCAAATGAACGAACCGCCCGGAGCACGCGCGCGCGTGGCTTTGACCGCGCTTTCCATGGCCGAATATTTCCGCGACGAACAAAACCAAGACGTTTTGCTGTTCGTGGACAACATTTTCCGTTTCACCCAAGCCGGCTCCGAAGTCTCGGCTTTGCTCGGACGCATCCCTTCGGCCGTGGGTTACCAACCGACACTGGCCACGGAAATGGGCGCGCTGCAGGAACGCATCACGTCCACGACCAAAGGTTCGATCACGTCCGTGCAAGCCGTGTACGTGCCCGCGGACGACTTGACCGACCCGGCTCCGGCCACCACCTTCGGCCATTTGGACTCGACCGTGGTGCTGACCCGCTCTTTGACTGAACTCGGCATCTATCCGGCCGTGGACCCGCTTGACTCTTCTTCCACCATTTTGGATCCCAAGATCGTGGGCGAACGCCATTACAAAGTCGCGCGCGGCGTGCAAAAGGTGTTGCAACGCTATAAGGATTTGCAGGATATCATCGCCATCATGGGCATGGACGAGCTTTCGGACGAAGACAAGATGACCGTGGCGCGCGCCCGTAAGATCCAAAAATTCCTGTCACAACCTTTCTTCGTGGCCGAAGTCTTCACCCAAAATCCGGGCAAGTACGTTTCGCTCGAACAGACGATCACGGGCTTTGAAGAGATTCTCGAAGGCAAACACGACGACAAGCCCGAACAGGCCTTCTACATGAAGGGAGATATCAGCGAGGTTAAGGCATAGCAAACCGTCGAATGTCGGATGTCATCAAATCGGTAGTCGGAAATTCGACTTCCTTAACATGACCTCCGACGTCCGACTTCCGATTTCTTTATGTCCGACAAACTCCATTTTGAACTGACCACGCCCGAACGCGTCGTCTTCAAACAAGACGTGGACCAAATCACGCTGCCGACCATGGACGGCGAAATTACGATACTGCCGCAACACATCCCGCTTGTGGCGCAACTCGTCCCTGGCGTGGCCACGCTCAAGCGCGAGGGCGAAGCGGAGGAAGTTGCCGTGTCCGGAGGCTTCATCCAAGTGGACGGCAAAGACAATGTTACGGTTTTGGCCGATACGGCAGAGCGAGGAGAGAATTTAAGCTTGGAGGACATCGAAAAAGCCAAGCAACGGGCCGAGGAAGTCATGAAAAACGCGGCGCGCGGCGATGACGAATCGTTTGCCCGGGCGGCGGCCGAGATGGAACGCGAACTGGCACGGTATAAGGTGGCTTTGAAATACCGTCAACAAGGCAAAAAATCAGTGCCCCAAGGTGCGGGTTCGGATTTGACTGACAACGCCGGTCCAGTCTAAAGTAGGATAGCGAACTACAAAACAATCCGATTCAAGACCCCTTCAGTCATGCCGAACTCGTTTCGGCACCTAAAACGATTGGCGTTCAATCTAGATCCCGAAATAAATTCGGGATGACAGAAAAACGCATCGGTCAAGAAAGGTTTATAGTTCGTGAATCCACATGCGGTGCTTTCTGGGTATTCCGCTGCCGGTCGATTGCCGTGCGGCTATTAGACAGGCATGGTCCGTTCCGGACCATGAGCGACCGCATTTAAAACTGTCCGATCCGGGCCAATGGCATTTAACCTTGGCCTTTTTTGGTGAAATACAATACGCCAATTCCATCAAACTCGTGGAAATGATCGGCCGCGCGTTGGAAACCCCGCCCGAAGGCGCTCTTGGCGTCACACGCATCCAAACTTTTCCCGCCAAAAAACCGACCTATTACGTTGCATTGTGTGAGCCCGAACAAGACGCCAAATGGCGCCAATGCGTGGCGCAAATCGTGGACATGGCGTCGCTCATCGCGCCCCAAGTGGACCGCAAACCTTGGATACCGCATGTCACACTGGCCCGTTCGCGCCCAGGCCATGTCTTGGAACCGTTCGAAATGTCCTTGAACGGCATCGGTTGGGTGCCGCTTTACGCAACCCTCTACCAAAGCGAACTCACGCCGGCCGGACCAAAATATACGCCTTTACATGACTTTAGACTCAACGCTTGAAAAACAGCAAACTGCAAATTCCAAACAGCAAAGTTTTGAATGCTTTGGATTAGTCGTTCATGGTTGGAAATTGAACAAAATACTGACGCTGCTCGAGACGCGCGCGGCCAACCGCGAACAGACTTGGGTGGTGACGGCCAATCCGGAAATTTTGTTATACGCAAAAAAACATGCGGATTATTGGCAGGCTTTGCGCCAAGCCGAAGTGCGTTGCGTAGACGGTTTTGGTTTGAAAATTGCCGGATGGTGGAAAAGCGCGCAACCGGATCGCTGCACCGGAGTTGAGCTTTCCGACGCGCTCGTGCAATTCTGTTTGCGCAACAATTGGACGCTGGGCTTGATTGGCGGTCGACCCGAAATCGCGGACAAGGCGGCATGGGCGTTGCGGCGGCGATTTCCGGATCTCAAGGTTTTCGCCGAAGACGGGGGCCATGTGACTCTGGACGGGCACTTGGACGATAAAGCCGACGCGTCTCTTACGCGATTAATAGACATCGAACCCGACGTTCTGTTGGTCGCTTACGGTCACCCCAAACAAGATTATTGGATTAGCCAACACCGGCAACGGTTCCCGCGCACCAAAATCATCGTGGGCGTGGGCGGAACTTTGGATTTTTGGTCCGAAACCGTCAAACGCGCACCCAATTGGGTCCGCGCCATAGGCATGGAATGGCTCTATCGACTATTCAACGAACCTTGGCGCTGGCGCCGCATTTGGCGAGCCGTGGTCGAGTTTCCGTTGGCAGTCGTGTTTGATAAGTAATAACCTACCGCGTCATCCTGAACTTGATTCAGGATCTCGTTTTATTACGGCAAACAATATTGATGCCGAACTGAATTCGGCATGACATTAAAAATCCCTCGGCGTTCCGAGGGTGTTTAAGGTTTGTCGAAAAAGTTCGACCGAAACCCGTGTTGTATTCTGCGTTAGACGCATATCACGGCCGAACGCCTTGAAAACCAAGGAGCGGTAAAGGCTCCACACGACTGGACTGCAGGGATAACAGTGTGTAAGATAAGCCAAGATATGACACAAAAACGCGTTCGGGTCCGGGCCGCGCCTAGCCCCACGGGCTTCATTCACGTCGGCAATTTGCGGACGTTCATTTACGACGACTTCTTGGCAAAACAGTCGGGTGGCGACTTCGTCTTGCGGATTGAAGATACGGACCAAGAACGTTTCGTGCCCGGAGCCATCGAAAAGCTGATTTTGACGCTCAAACGCATGGGCATCGAGCCTAACGAGGGCGTATGGCTGGCCGACGACGACAAGACCATCGTTCAACGCGGTGACCACGGACCGTATATCCAATCCGAACGCAAAACTCGCCACCAAGAAGTCGCCAAGGAGCTTTTAGCTAGAGATAAAGCCTACTATTGCTTTTGCACTGAGGAGCGTTTGGGTGAGATGCGCAAATTGCAGGAAGCTGCGCACCAACCCACGGGTTATGACGGCCATTGCCGCCGTATCGATAAAATCGAAGCGGAAAAACGCGTGGCCGCGGGTGAAGAGCATGTCATTCGCCTCAAAATGCCCGAGGAAGGCGCGGCCGTGGTCAACGACATCATCCGCGGCACGGTCAAATTCGACTGGAAATTGGTGGACGACCAGGTCATCGTCAAAAAAGACGGTATGGCCACGTACCATTTAGCCGCTATGGTGGACGACCATGACATGGAAATCACGCACATCTTGCGCGGCGAGGAGTGGCTCTCGTCCGCGCCCAAACACGTGTTCATTTTCGAGGCCATGGGCTGGGAAGCTCCGGCTTTCGCCCATGTGCCGCTGATCCTGAATCCCGACCGGTCCAAACTTTCCAAACGCCAAGGCGACGTGTTCGCTGAACAATATTTGGACAAAGGTTATTTGCCTGAAGCGCTTATCAACTTCCTGGCTTTGCTCGGTTACAACCCCAAGGACGACCAAGAAATATACACCCGCGAGGAACTGACGCGACTGTTCGATTTGTCCAAAGTCAACAAAGCTGGCGCCATCTTCAACATCGAAAAACTCAATTGGCTTAACAACCATTACTTGCGCCAAAAATCCGAAGCCGATTATTTGGCTTTGGTCTTGCCGCATCTTCCGGCCGAGGAAACGGATGCGGACCTCAAGCGCCGTGTGGCTTTGCTGTTCCGCGAACGTTTGGTCTTGCCGTCGGAAATAACGGCCTTATCGACTTTCATCTTCTTGACGCATCTGGACTATTCGACGGCCTCGCTGACCTGGAAGGACCGGACAAAAGATGAAGCCATCGAACGCTTAAAGACGGCCAAGGCATGGATCTCTGAACTGTCGGACACGGATGCGCTGGATGTGTCCAAAGTCGAAACGACAATCAAAAGCAAAATCGTAGAGAAAGGCTGGGGGAACGGGGACACGTTATGGCCGCTACGCGTTTCATTGTCCGGTTTGGACAAATCCCCAAGCCCGTTCGAACTTATCGCCACCTACGGCAAAAACAGGGCTTTGGCGCGTATCGACGACGCCCTGGCTTATCTGCTAAAATAAACCAATTGTCATTGCGAACGAAGTTCGACGAAGTGAAGCAATCCATAGATTGCTTCGGCATCGATGAATATCGCCTCGCAATGACAGAGCGTATGTACGAAGGAGGACGAAAAATTTGGACCGTCATCGCGCTATGCAGCTTGTTGGGCGGCAATTTTTTTCCGTTGGCGGCGCATTCGGCAACGGATACGGGCTCGGACCAATCTGCGGCCAAAGAACTGAAGGATGAAGCCGACGGGTTGAATGCCAGCCTGGACAGGAAAAAGCAGCGCGTTAAGGAAATCCAGGGATTGATCAATACATACGCGGACAGGATTACTAAACAGGAAGAAGACAAGATTACGCTCGAAAACCAAATTACTTTGCTCGACAACCGTATCCGCGAAAAGGAGTTGCGCATCGAGGAAGTCAAAACCCAATTGGAAGTTTTGGACACCGAACTCCAGCTGTTGGACAAAAACATCAAACGGCAAGAAACGCGCATCGGCACGCAAAAGGACCTGCTCAACGATTTGCTGCGGCGTTTGCGCCAAACCGACGACGTCAACACGCTGCATGTCTTTTTGAGCCGTCCGACGCTTTCCTCATATTTCAATCGCGTTGAAGAATACAAAAAGCTGGACGGGGATTTGGGCCAAACGCTCCATCAAGTCGTGGAACAAAAGACCAGTTTGGAAAATGACAAGATAGCCCGTGAGAACACGCGCACGGAGATGGAGAAACAGAAAAAAAACCTGACTGTCGAACAAGCCAAGCTGGCCATGGAATTGAATTCCAAAAAATCGCTCTTGGCCGAAACAAGCGACAAGCAGGATGAGTTCAACCGCATGTTGGACGAGTTGCGTCAGCAGAACGAATCCACTTCAGACGAAATTTCACAATTGGAAAAGCGTTTAAAAGACAAACTTAACGATATTGACCAGGCTTTGGCCCGCGGCGAGACACTGTTGCTCTGGCCAGTGCCCGTACGCAAAATCACGGCGTATTTCCATGACCCCTCATATCCGTTCCGCAACCTGTTCCAACATCCGGGCGTGGACTTGCGCTCCAACGTCGGCACTCCGATCAAGGCCGCGGCTGGCGGATACGTGGCGTTTACGCGCACCGGTCGACAATACGGAAACTACATCATGATCGTGCATCCGGGCGGTTATGCCACGGTTTACGGCCACCTTTCCAAATTTGTGGCCAAGCCTGACACTTACGTAGAGCGCGGCGATGTCATTGGTATGACCGGCGGCATGCCGGGCATGCAAGGCGCCGGCCTTTCGACGGGCCCGCACCTCCATTTTGAAGTCAGACAAGAGGGCATTCCAGTGGATCCCCTGGGCTTTTTGCCAGAAGCTATAGAAACGGACAAATAATTTTTGTCATTGCGAACGGAGTCCGACGAAGTGCGGCAATCTATAGATTGCCGCGCACCGCCTTTGAGGCGGTACTCGCAATGACAATGCAAAGGCTAGACGAACGCGCTTTCCCATTGCCTTTGCCACGGCCACAACCCTGAAAAGGTTTTTTTGTTTGAAAGGAATATCGGCATTCTGATAGCCTCGAATAGCTGAACTCCGGTATCATCCGGTTTCAGCGCCTACGCGAAGCGTTGCCCGCTACTCCGGAGAGTTCTGCAAGGTAAAGGAGTGTCCTTGGCTCGCCAATGCCGACCGGTAGAGGATGCCGGGCGGATTAAAACCAGCCATCTGGGGCGGCTTCCAAGCCGACACCTCTAAGGGAAGGACGATAACCCTTCCGAACTTATCTTCACTCGCCCAAGGCGATTTTTTCATTTGCGGCGATTTCGTCTATCAGCGCGTCGAGCTGGTCAATAGTCGAAATCCTGACCGCAGCGGCACGATATTGGCGGAAAGCGGGGATACCTTTGAAATACCAAGGCAAATGTTTGCGCAGTTGAATCAATCCATTTTCGCCGTAATGCTCGACCTGGAGTTGGGCGTGGCGGCGCATGATTTTTAGACGTTCTTCGATGCCCGGTTCGCCCGAATCCTTGCCCGTTTCCAAATATTCGCGTATGCGTTTAAACACCCAAGGACGGCCCAACGCGCCACGGGCGATAAGGATGCCGGCCGCGGCGGATTTATCCAAAGCTGATTTTGCGGACTCTGGATCCGTGATGTCGCCGTTGACCAAAACCGGAATCGAAACCTCTTTGACGGCTTGGCCCACGGCTTCCCAATCCGCTTGTCCGGCGTAAGCTTGCGTCTTGGTACGGCCGTGCACCTCGACCGCGTCCGCACCTGCGGCGTCCAATACTTTTATGAATTCCAAAATCTCATCCGGCTTGCTCCAGCCTAGGCGCGTTTTGACTGAAAGTGGTATACTGATTGCGTTCTTAACCGATTTGACGATGGCTGCGGCGCGTTCGGGTTCGCGCATGAGCGATGCGCCGTTGAAATTGGAAACGGCCTTGTAGACCGGACAGCCCATGTTGATGTCGATGCCGTCCGGTTTGAACTGCCGCTCGACCAATTCCGCGGCTTGGGCCATGCGCTCCGGGTCCGACCCGAACAGTTGTTGGACCACGGGCCGCTCAATCTCGTCCAAATCAGCCATCATCAAAGTCCGCTGGTTGGCGCGCACCAAAGCTTCGGCCGCCAACATCTCACGAAATAATACGGTTTGATTATCAAGCTCTCGAACCAAACGGCAAAACGGCCGATCGGTAAAATCGGCCATGGGGGAAAGGCAGAGCAGGGGCTTGGCCGTTTCGAACCACTTCATGGGACAGGAGATTAACAAAAAACCTTGAATCTGTCGAGGAGTTATGGCAGAACAAAGCCAGACCACAACCAACAGTGCCAACCCGAAAGATCCTACGATTTCTTATTTTAAGCGTATCGTGATCATGCAAGGCGATTTTTTGGTGCTCTTGACCGCCGCCCTGATAATCTTCGTTTACGTGACGGTCAAAGACGTCAAAATACCCAATCAAACCGCCCTCAACCTGCCGCCGCCATTTGAGGTCAGCTCAGTGCAACTGACCAACTCCATTTACCAAAACGGCAAGCTGCTGCATTCGGGAGACGTGGTCACCAATCCGCAAATTACGATTTTGGGACAAATCATGGATTTCGACAAAATCCAGAGCCAATGGCCGAATTACGCCGTCATGATCAACGGCAATGAGGCCAAATCCAACGCTTCGGGCGCGTACCAACAAGATCTGACGTTGAACAACGGCGCCAACGTAATTGAGATTTCCGTCCGTTTGGACGGCAAATATTACGATTCGCAGCAAACCGTCATCAATTACCAAATGCCGGAAACCAAATAAGGCCGAAGGGCCGCGCAGCGAAGCCGCACCAGCGGCTATTTATTTATCCTCGAAAAACGGCTAACATGGTCGCATGCCAAAATTCGATCTGCATCAGCCGTACCCACCGGCCGGGGACCAACCTCAAGCCATACGCGAATTGACCGACAACTTGCTCCGGCGCGAGCGGTATTTGACGCTGCTCGGCGCCACGGGTACGGGCAAAACCTATACCATGGCCCACGTAATCAACAACCTGCAACGCCCGACGTTGGTCATCGCGCACAACAAAACCCTGGCCGCCCAGCTGTGCAACGAATTCCGCGAGTTTTTTCCGAAAAACGCGGTCGAATATTTCGTTTCGTATTACGATTACTACCAGCCTGAAGCGTACATCGCCAAGACCGACACTTACATCGAAAAGGAAGCCCAAATCAACGAAGAAATCGATCGCTTGCGCCACAGCGCCACGCAATCCCTGCTCACGCGTCGCGACGTGATAATTTGCGCCTCGGTTTCGTGCATTTACGGTTTGGGCGCTCCCGAAGCTTACCGTCAAACCATACTGCACGTTGAAAGCGGGGGAGACCTTAAACGCGAAGACATCATTGCCAGGCTGGTGGACATGCAATTCACGCGCACCAACGCGGATTTGACGCGCGGTTCCTTCCGTTTGACCGGCATGACCTTGGAAATCATGCCCATCAACGAAGAAACGATTTATCGCATCGAAGCTCCGGGCGGACGCGTGGACCGCATCGCCAAAATCCATCCCACTACGCGCCAAGTTTTGGCCGAATGCCATGACGTTTGGTTCTTCCCGGCCAAACACTTCATCACGCCGGGACCGGAACGAGAACGCGCGCTCAAAACCATCCGGCAGGAACTGGCCGAACGCCTCAAATGGTTCGAAAAGAACGGCAAGCTGCTCGAAGCCGAGAGGTTGGAACGCCGCACGAACTACGATTTGGAAATGATGGAAAATTTAGGTTATTGCAACGGCATCGAGAACTATTCGCGTCCGCTGTCAGGACGCGCAGCCGGTGACCCGCCGGACACTTTGCTTTCGTATTTCCCCAAAGACCTGCTGGTCATGATCGACGAATCGCACGTCACCGTGCCCCAAATCGGGGGCATGTACGAGGGCGACCGCTCGCGCAAAGACACGCTCATCGAACACGGCTTCCGTTTGCCCAGCGCGCGCGACAACCGGCCGCTGACCTTCAAGGAATTCGAAAACAAAATCGCACAAGCCGTGTTCGTGTCCGCTACGCCCGCCGAATTCGAATTGACCAAATCCGCAGCCGTGGTCGAACAGATCATCCGCCCTACGGGATTGGTTGACCCGGAAGTCATGGTCTTGCCGGTCACGGCCAAAAAAGACAAGCCCGGACAAATCGACGACTGCTTGGAACGCATCGCCAAAACTACGGGCTCCGGACTCCGGACTCTGGTCACAACACTGACCAAAAAGATGGCCGAGGACCTGACCGAGTACCTCAAAGACCGCAAAATCAAGGCGTGTTACTTGCATTCGGACATCGATACCGTGCAGCGTTTGGAAATCCTGTCCGAATTCCGCAAAGGCGAATACGACGTGCTCGTGGGCGTCAACCTGTTGCGCGAAGGTTTGGATTTGCCGGAAGTGTCGCTAGTCTGCATTTTGGACGCCGACAAAGAAGGTTTCTTGCGTTCGGAAACGTCGCTCATCCAAACCATCGGCCGCGCGGCGCGCAACGTCCAAGGCCGGGTCGTCTTATACGCCGACCACATGACCGGCAGCATGAAACGCGCCATCGCAGAGACAGAGCGGCGACGAACCAAACAGATGGCGTACAACAAAGAACATGGGATTACGCCGCAGACCATCAAGAAAGCCATCAAGGATTTACGCGGCTCGTTGGGTTTTGCCGAACCCAAGGACGTAAAAGAAATCCTCAAGCTCGAACTGTCCGCGGAAAGCAAAAAGCTCGAAGACATCATCAAGCAGAAGGAAGCGGAAATGAAACAAGCGGCTTTGGAACTGGATTTTGAACTGGCCGCAATCTTGCGTGACGAAATCGTGATCATCAAACAGGAGTTGGGCAAACGTACCAAGCAAACCAAAGCGTTGGCGCCTGACGGCACGCCAGCCCGCCCCAAAATCAAACGTCCACCGCGACATGGCCGGACAAAATGAAAAATCCCGCGGAAGATCGCGGGATCAGAGATTGGAATTGCGGGCGAGGGCCACGTTTGCCGACGGAGGAGTCGTACCGTCGTTGAAACCCAAGGTGTGCAAGGCCGAATGCCAGCATTGCCAAGAATCGTTCCAAGGCAAACCGTGCTCTTCGTAGAACTCGCGCATGGCATCAAGCGCGATCGAGGAAAAGAGGTCCATCCCGTTGCCCAAGTCCACCTTTTTGCCCTTGGTTTTGTCGAGAATGGCCAACCACCAGCCGTCTCGTTCGAAAACTGCGGCCTCGGGCAACAGCACACAGCAGGCGTAGCCTTGCTCGATGGCTTTTTCCAGCTTGCCGGTGCTCCACATCGGACGATCGTCGCCAAACAGACGCACTTTGGGTTGGCTGCCGTCGCCAGGGTAGCGGCTCGTGAAGATGTCAGAGGGCAAAAAAACCATCGTTTTCGCACCGGCCATAGGATACCTCCGTCAGGTGCCTTGCGTTCGACAAAAACCTTATCATTCTCTAGCACTACGTCAAGGGGTGACAGCCACGCGACGGTAAGTTAACTTATGCCCATGGACGGAGTCTCGGACATCAAAGCCCGCTTGGATATCGCGGACGTGGTGGGCGAATACGTGCCGCTCAAACCCGCTGGCAGCGGGAGTTTTAAGGCTAACTGCCCCTTCCACCAAGAAAAAACCCCCAGCTTTTACGTCAACCGGGACCGCCAATCCTGGCATTGTTTCGGCTGCAATATCGGCGGTGACATGTTCGCCTTCATCCAGCGCATAGAAGGCATGGAATTCATCGAGGCTCTGGAATTGTTGGCGCAAAAGGCAGGCGTGCCCTTGCCGCATTACGACCACGAAGCCATGGGCGCCAAAAAACGGCAGCAGGAGGCCAACGCCTTTCTGGCCAAACTCATGCGCCACATCCTGTTGACCGATCCCGAGGCGGAAACCGCGCGCGCTTACGTGGCCAAACGCGGCATCGACGATCTGACGGCCGACTTGTGGCAAATCGGCTACGCGCCGTCGGATTGGACCAAATACCAAAAAACCATCCAAGACAAAGGCTTCAACGCCGCGGATTTGATGGCCGTGGGTTTTGCGTTGCAGAAAGAGAACGGCCAGGGCATTTACTTCCGATTCTTCCGGCGCCTGATGTTTCCTATCAGCGACCAGTTTGGGCACGTTTCGGGTTTTACCGGACGGTTGCTGACCGAAGAGAAGGCGGCCAAATACGTGAACACGCCCGAAACCGCGCTGTATAAAAAAAGCCACATCCTTTACGGCTTGGATAAGGCCAAGGGCGACATCAAGCGCCAGGATTTGGCCGTAATCGTGGAGGGCAACATGGACGCCCTGACGTCGCACCAATTCGGCGTGACCAACGTCGTGGCGTCGTCAGGCACCGCTCTGACCCAAGAACAACTGCAGCTCCTGAAACGCTACACCAACAACTTGGCTATGGCGTTCGATATGGACGCGGCCGGTTTGAACGCCGCCTTGCGCGGTTTGGATTTGGCGCGCCAAATGGACTTCAACGTCAAGCTCATTCATTACGACCAAGCGTTGGCCAAAGATCCGGACGAACTCATCCGCCGCGACCTGGAACTCTGGAAAGACGCCATCCGCCAAGCGCAACCCATCATGGATTGGGCCTACCGCCACGCCTTCACCCGATTTGACGCGCACACGCCCGACGGAAAGAAGAACATCGCCCAGTTCGTACTGAACGAATGCCGCCACATCCAACATCCGGTGGAACGTGACGCTTGGATCTCCAAACTCGCCAGGGACTTGGACGTGTCCCCGGATTCGTTGCGCTCGGCGCTGGGGAGTTTGCCGACCGGAAAAACACCAAATTCCAAACAGCAAACAGCAAAGCTTGGAACGCCTTCAGATCGTTATCTCCGAAACACGACCCCCGACCTCCGACCTGAGAGGTCCGACGCTCCTTCCCCCCTGCGCGCCCTCGAATCACGCTACTTGGCCCTGTTGTTGGCTTGGCCCCAAGGCTTCGGCGCGCAAGACTTCTCCTGGTCGTACCCTCCACATGCCGAGCTTTACAAAATCCTCCAAAAACAATATACTTCGCAAATTCAAAACGGCCTCCAGCCAACGGCATGGAATCTGAACGAACTGGATGCGTCGCAGGATGCGCGGACCGAAATCGGGGAACTCGTGGATTACCTGGCCATCCTGGCGGACAAGGAATTCCCGGACCGTGACCCGCATACTCTCCTTGGCGAATGCGACACCATGGCGCAACGCCTCAAAAGCCTTGCCCTCACCGAACGCCGCCACGCGCTCGAAACGGCGATGCGAGAAGCCGAAAGGCAAGGCGATACGGAGCGCATCAAAACCCTCCTTGAGCAATTTAATTCGTTGACATGATGGATCGCCACGATCCATGAACGGTCTCCGCTTCCGCCGGCCCTTCGCTTAGACGAAGACTGCTCGCGATTCCGGAGCGCCTGACTATGCCAAACGCCAACAAGAAGAAGCATGCGAGCCGGCATGCCCCATCCAATAAAGGAATGCGAACCAACAAACCCAAAGCCAAACCACAACCTCAGCCCAAAAAGAAACCCCAAGGCAAAAAAGGGCCTCAGGGCAAATTTAAGCCGTCCAAAAAACCGACGCAGGGCAAACCCGCGGTTACCCAAAAAACGCCGTACGTCAAAATGCCCGCTCCGGGAGAAGAAGCGCTCGACGGTTTATTCGCAAAAGCCAAGACGCGCGGTTTTTTGACCGAAACCGAAGTTTTGTACGCGTTCCCGGACGTGGAGGATTATATACCCACCTACGAACAATTTATCGATCGGTTGGACGCGGCGGGCGTGGGCGTGGTGGAAATGAAGGAAGGCATCCTGGGCCGCAAACAAGAGCGTCAGGTCATCATGACGCAAATGAACAGCGCGTCCGAAGGCGCGGTCAAAGTGGATCCGTTCGACCTGACGGCCGATTACATCCAGATATATTTGCGCGAAATCGGCAAAATCCCGCTGCTCACCGGCGAGGAGGAAATCGCGTTGGCCAAACGCAAGGAAAAAGGTGACAAAGAGGCGGAAAAGAAACTCATCGAGGCCAACCTGCGCCTGGTAGTGTCCATCGCCAAAAAATTCATGGGCAAATCGCTCTCGCTTTTGGATTTGATCCAAGAGGGCAACATCGGCTTGTTCCGCGCGGTAAAAAAATTCGAATACCGCAAGGGTTACAAATTCTCGACCTACGCCACCTGGTGGATCCGCCAAGCCATCACGCGCGCTTTGGCCGACCAAAGCCGCACTATCCGCATTCCGGTGCACATGGTTGAAACCATCAACAAATTCCAACAAGTCGAACGCCAACTCATCCAGGATTTGGGACGCGAACCGTTGCCCGAAGAAATCGCGGCCGAAATGGGCGAGGACGTGGACAAGGTGCGCCATATCATCAAAATTTCGCAGGACACGGTGTCGCTCGAAACCTCGGTGGGCGAGGACGACGAGGATTCCACGCTCGAGGACTTCATCGAGGACATCAAAAACGTTACCCCGGACCGCGCGGCCGGCTTGCAGCTGCTCAAGGATTACGTCAAAGACATCATCAAGGACCTCTCGCCGCGCGAACAAAAGATTTTGGAAATGCGTTTCGGCCTAATCGACGGCGTCTCGCACACGCTCGAAGAAGTGGGCAAGGAATTCGACGTCACCCGCGAACGTATCCGCCAAATCGAATCCAAAGCCTTGGAAAAAATCCAGCAACACCCTGCAATCCGCCGTCTGGCCGACTATTGATGACATTTTAGCGGTTTAAATGCGTTAAAAGGCACATGAACCGCCAGTTTATAGGCAAAATCGCCGTTCTGACCTCAATGGTCGGGATTTTGGCGTTTACAGCTTGGGCCATTTGGCCGGTCACTAAACCCGTGCCTATCCTACCGTCAACAAAAGTCTTGGACCGCAATGGCGGGCTTTTGTATGAGGTGACGCGGCCCGAAGGCGGCGTGCGCACGACCGTACCCTTGTCCGCCATGCCTGAGACGTTGAAACGGGCGACCGTGGCCGCCGAAGACGCGCGGTTTTATCATCATAACGGCGTGGACTGGCAAGCCGTATCCAGAGCCGTCTGGCAATTGATGACGCAAAGGCGAGTGGTCAGCGGGGCCAGCACGCTTGAACAGCAAACGGTCAAAAATTTGTATTTTCTGACCGACAGACGCACGCCCCTACAAAAGGTCCGCGAGATGGCGGCCGCACAATATTGGTCGCTGACGCACACCAAAGACCAGACGCTGGAGACATATCTCAACACCGTATCTTTCAGCAACAACTCGTTCGGCGCGGCTGCGGCGGCAAGAACCTATTTTCATAAGCCAATCGGGGAATTGTCCTTGGCCGAATCGGCGCTTTTGGCCGGCATGCTGGATTCGCCTTCGGAAACCGATCCGTTCCGCCATTGGAAACGCGCCAAGCAGCGGCAGACGTATGTTTTGGACCGGATGGTGGCCGACGGGGTCATAAATGCCGAAAGCGAGAATGAAGCCGCGCGGACCGACATGGTTGTCTTTCCGCCCAAGCATCCCATGAAAGCCCCGCATTTCGTATTGCGGGTATTGGACGAATTGGAGGCTGAATATCCGGACATCCGCAGCGGCGGTTATACCATCAAAACCACGCTGGACCCGGACCTGCAATCCGTGGCCGCGGACGTGGTGGCGCGGCGTCTCTCGACATTGGCCGATCAACGGGTGACCAATGCGGCGGTCATGGCCATGGAGCCGCGAACCGGCCAAATTTTGGCCTATGTGGGCAGCAACGGATACTTCGACGAGGCTATCCAAGGCCAAGTGGATATGGTCCAAGCCCAGCGCCAACCCGGGTCGTCTTTAAAACCTTTCATGTACTTTTTGGCTTTCCAGCGCGGTTTTTCTCCATCTACAATCATCGCCGACCTGCCCGTACGCTACGAAACAACCGACGGAAAACCATATTATCCGCGCAATTATTCATACAAATACTACGGGCCGGTGACCATCCGTGAAGCGCTCGGCAGCTCGCTCAACATACCGGCCGTCAAGGTCCTGGATAAGCTTGGTTTGGCGTCATTTTTCGCCACCCTTGAGCGTTTTGGGGTTGACTTCCCGGAACAGCCCGAGCATTACGGCTTGGGGGTGGTCTTGGGAGGAGGGGAAACTACGCTTAATGACGTGACCACGGCCTATGCCAGATTGGCCTTGGCCGGCAGGTCAACTTCGCCGGTGGACGTCTTGGAGGTCAAAAACGCAAATGGCGCAACCGTCTTTTCGGCCAAACCGAAATTGAACGCTCCGCTATTCGAAGATCAAAAGACGGCAGAACAAGCCGCATACCTCGTGGCCGACGTCTTGACCGACAAGTCCGCACGTTCAAAGTCTTTCGGCGAAGCCAATCTGCTGGACGTAAGCAAACCCGTGGCCGCCAAAACAGGCACCACGCGCGATTTCCACGACAATTGGGCTTTCGGTTACACGCCCGATATCGTGCTTGGAGTATGGGTCGGGAACGCCAACGGCGAACCCATGCAAGGCGTTTCCGGCATCACGGGCGCGGTGCCCATCTGGCACGACATCATACAATACCGCTTGAAGAACGTCGACCGTATAGTTTGGACCAAACCCGAAGGCTTGGTCACGCGCACGGTTTGCGCCAGTTCCGGACTGTTGGCCAACGGCATCTGCCCCAAAACCAAAAACGAACTTTTCATTGCCGGACAAGAACCGGAAAAACAAGACGATTGGTACGTCAGATTGGACATCGATGCGGACACGGGACTGGCAGCCACCGACAAATGCCGCGCGCACGTCATCCAAAAAACGTATTTCGTGCCGCCGCCAGAATTTTCGGCTTGGCTCGTGGCGGCAAAACACGAAACGCCGCCGGCCAAAAACTGTGAAGGCGGTCCAGCAAAATACCGGTCACAGTCCGCAATCGCAGGAGGGGAAATGAAAATACTCTCGCCGTTGGATGGAGATGTGTACGCACGAGACGGCATGGTGAGCGTGGAACAACAGACGCTG
The DNA here is from genome assembly GCA_022703155.1 of Patescibacteria group bacterium. GTDB lineage: Bacteria > Patescibacteriota > Patescibacteriia > 2-12-FULL-60-25 > 2-12-FULL-60-25 > MWCR01. The sequence goes on from JAKLEH010000019.1 coordinate 17,349, forward strand.
CCGTTCATAGCCGGAGGCGAACCGATTGCAGTCGGAGGTCGGAGGTCGGAAGTCGGGTATGCGGACTACATCTGGGAGCTGAACGGGCAAACAATCAAAACCGCGGAGCCGACGTATTTATGGAAACTACAACCTGGAGAATATACGCTGAAGCTGCTGGGTGCGGATGGCGAAGTGAGATTTACTGTGAGATAATAAGCTTAATCAACAAAATATTTTTGCCTCAAAACCTTTTATGCAACCCAAAAACTTACCCAAGACCGTAAAGTCAGGCGCGTCCAACGCGCTGGGCAAAATCAAAACGGTCGCCACCGCCATCGGCGGTTGGTTCGCCAGGCACTGGAAGCCGTTCGCCATCGGCGGCGGCGTCTTGGTCGCGGCTTGCGCCACGGCCTGGTTCTTCGTGCCCGCGCCAAAAGCGCAAGGCGCGCTCAAAGGCCATGAAGTCGAGATCTACCGCAACGCGGTCATCCGTGTGGTGTTCGACTCGCGCATGGACCAAAAGAGCGTGGAAAACGCGTTCAAGATTTCGCCGGCCGTAACCGGCAAATTCAGTTGGCAAGACAATCAACTCACTTTTACGCCGGACCAGTCGTTAGAAAAAGGCAAAACCTACGAGGTGATCGTCGACGAACGCGCCAAAAACATTTTTTACAAATCGTTACAGGACGTTTACCGCCAAACGTTCAAGGTTTTGGATTACCCGGAGGCGGCCGTGGTCGCGCCCGTTGATCAGAGCACGATCATGCAAGACCAAATCTTGACCGTAATCTTCGACCACCCGATCCGCAACCTGACCGGTTCTTTGGACGTGCCCGACATGCTCAAATTCGAGCCTCAAGTCAAAGGCAAATACAATTGGCTGGGCACCAGCGGTTTCGAATTCATCCCGGCGGGCGACGGTTGGCAACCGGCCACCAAATACACGGTCACCATTCCCAAAGGCACAAAGATGGCCGACGGCGGTTCGACCGTGGAGGATTACGTGTGGTCGTTTTCCACGCCCAACCTGACCGTCTATTCGTACACGGATGGCGAACACCACGCTTTGGCCGAAGCCGTGGCTTTGAACTTCAATTACAAAATCGATCCGGCCAAAGTCCGCGAAGCCCTGGAAATTAAAGAAAACGACAAGGTTGTCGATAAGAACGCTTACACGTTCGAAAACGCAAAAGAAGACAAACAAACCGTGCTCGTGATGCGCAAGGCCAAATTCGAATTGGGCAAAACATACAAGTTCACTTTGCCCCAAGGCTTTACGGCCGATTTGGGCCAACTGGGTTTGATTAGCCCGTTCGAAAAATCCGTGGCCACGGACGAACTCGGTTTCCGCATCGTGGCCGCTTGCCCGGATGACGGACAAACGACCGATCCGCGCGGCTCGATCGCCATCGCGGTCAACAACCCGGTCAACCGCGACCTATTGGAAAAGAACATTAAAGTCACCCCGGCTCCGGAAGGCCTCGAAGTCACGGCTGACGGCTGGTCCAACGACGAACGTTGCCGGGTGGGCGGATACGGCGGCCGCGTCATCAACGTCTCGGCGCACTGGGACGCCTCCACCAAATACACGGTGACGGTTTCCAAGACGCTAGCCGACGTTTATGAACAAAAACTTGGCAATTCAAAAACATACACTTTCACCACCAACCCGTACCAACCGACCGCCGAAGTCTCGAGCTACGGCATTTATGGAGTGTTGGCATCGCATCTCCAAAGGCTGTACCAATTACGCACGCTCAACCTGAACCAACCAATAAACGTGGCGTTGGCGTCCGGGGATTTCCGTAGCTATTTGTCGAGCAACGACTTCAATGGCTCGATTAAGGTCACGAAAAAATTCGACCCGACAGGCAAACTCAACAACTATAAAATCATAGATTTGGATTTGGACGAAATCGCGGGTCAAAAATTGCCTAACGGTTTTTATGGTTTGAACATCGACATTCCGGAACTTGGTGGCCGCTGGTACGACAAACAGCGCGTGCTCATCGTGACCGACACTGCATTGACCATCAAACGCGACCGCATGGGCAAGCTGTTGGTTTGGGCAACGGACATGAAATCCGGCGAAGTAGTGGCTGATTTGCCGATTCAGGTTTGGACAGGCGGTTATTACCACGGCGGAGACATCAAACAGGTGGCTTCGGGCAAAACCGACAGCCGCGGTTTGGCCACCATCGATATCGGCACGGACGTGGGCGAATACGACCTGACGGTGTACGCCGCCGACGGCGACCGCATGGGCGTGGCCGACATCTCTTGGCAAGACGGCATCTCCGCTTGGAACTACGGTTTGGAACCCAATTACCGCCGTTCCTCCACGTACCACATCGGTTACGTTTACACGGACCGCCGCATCTACCGTTCGGACCAGCTGGTTTACTTCAAGGGCGTGATTCGCCAGGATCGCGACGCGGTCTTGGGTTTGCCCACTTCCAAAGAAGCAACCGTGACGGTTACGGACGCAGAAGGCAAAGAAGTCTACAAGCAAAAACTCCCGCTCAACGCATTCGGCACGTTCAATGCTCAGTTCCAATTGGAAAAATCCATGCCCTTGGGGCAGTACATGGTGCGCGCGACCGTGGAAGGCGACCCGGGCGACGCGCCTGACATTTCCGGTTTCTTCGACGTGCGCGAATACCGCAAACCGGACTTCAAAGTCGACGTCAACGCGCCCGACGGTTTGTTGACCGCGGGACAAAAGATTTCCGTGCCCGTACACGGCGAATACTACCAAGGCATGCCTTTGAAAGGCGCGACCGTCAACTACAACATCTCGCGCACCAAATTGTATTTTGATCCGCGGCCAGGCGACTGGTATAGCTTCAGCAGCGACGAGGATTATTATTGCTACTGGTATTGCCGCACGGACAACAACTACGACAACGTGGTCACGGGCGAGGCCAAACTGGACGACAACGGCAACGCGCTCATCGAAGTGCCGACCAACCTCACGGACTACAAAGGCGGCGCCACCTATTCGGTGGACGTGACGGTCACGGACCTCAACCAACGCCAAGTCTCCAACCGCGTGGAATTCCCGGTGCACAAAGGCGAATTCTACGTGGGCATCAGGCCCAATTACGACAACGGCTGGGATTCCCCGGACGCCAAGTTCGACCTATTGACCGTCAACGTCGACGGCACGGCCAAACCCAGCATCGCGGTCAAAGTCGAGCTGTACCGTCGCACCTGGTCCAACGTCAAGAAGACGGGTACGGACGGCAATACGTATTGGGAATACCAGAGCACGGACAAATTGGTTGACACGCAGAACGCGACCACGGACGCGACCGGCAAAGCCCAAGCCACGTTCGCGCCCAAAGACGACGGAGAATACCTGGCCGTGGCCCAAACCCGCGACGCGCGCGGCAATCTGCTGCAGTCTTCGGTCATGCGCTACGTGTACCGCGGTTACGGCTACACCTCACGCGTTACGGATGACCACCAGATGAAGATCGTGCAGAACAAGGCCAGTTACGAAGTGGGCGAGACCGCGTCCTTGGCCATCCAAACGCCGTACGAACAAACCAAAGCCCTGGTGACCGTGGAACGCAACGGCATACGCGACGTGCGCGTCATCGATCTGGGCACCAAAAACAACACCGTCCAAATACCCATCGGCGACGACGCCACGCCCAACATTTACGTGTCGGTTTTGGCGGTCAAAGGCGGCGGCACGGACGGTATTCCGGAATTCCGCCTGGGTTACGCCAACCTGCAGGTGAATACGACCAAAAAGATACTCAACCTGGAAGTCACCAGCGACAAACCCAATTACAAACCCGGCGAACGCGTGACGCTGAACGTCAAAGCCCGCCGCAGCGACGGCACGCCGGCCCAAGCCGAAGTGTCTTTGGCCGTGGTTGACGAACGCGTCATCGCGCTCTTGGGCTCGGTGGACAAGAACATCTTGGGCAAATTCTGGTTCCCGCGCACCATCGGCGTGACCACGGCCCAATCCTTGACCATGCTGGTCAAAAAAGTGTTCTTTGCCACCACTGAAGGCGGCGCGGGCGGCAAAGGCGACAACGGCGTGGTACCGCCGGTCCGCGGCAACTTCAAGGACACGGCGTATTGGAACGCCACGGTTACGACCGACGCGGACGGCACGGCCCAAGTTTCATTCGACCTGCCGGACAATCTGACGAGCTGGAACGTGCTGGCCATCGGCGAAACCAAAGATACGGTGGTCGGCACCGCGGAAACCAAACTCGTGGCGCGCAAGGACCTGATGGTCGAACCGCTCTTGCCGCGCATCCTGCGCCACGAAGACACGGTCACGGTGGGCGCCACGGTCATGAATTCAACCAACGTCCCCATCGAGGCCAAGGTCACGATTAAAGCCGATGGCGTTACGGCCGACGGCAATCTGACCAAAACGGTCAGCATCCCGGCCATGGACCGCAAAAACGTGAGCTGGCAAATCCGCGTGCCCAAGTCCGGAGACAGGGCCACGTTCAAAATCTGGGCCCAGGGCGGCGGCTATGACGACGGGTTCACGTTGGACTTGCCAGTCATGGACTACTCGGTTCCCGAAATCGTCTCAGCTTCGGGCATCTTGGAAAAGAACGTCACCGAAACCGTGGAAATGCTCGATGGCGTGATGCCCGACAAGGGCGAAATCCGCGTGGCCGTACAACCCAATATCGGCTCGAGCATGGGCAGCGGCTTGGAATACCTGGTCAAATTCCCGTACGGTTGCGCCGAACAAAAAACCAGCGGCATGATCGGCAACCTGATATATGCGGAACTGGTCAAACTCAAGGTCACGCAAAGCGACAAGACCAAACAAGACGAAGCCGACTATAACGTCAAAGAAACGATCAAGCACCTGGTGTCGGCACAGAGATCGGACGGCGGCTGGAGCTTCTGGCCCGAATTGCATTACGTATACGGCCACCTGACGGCCTACGTGTTTTGGGGCCTGACGCAAGCGGAAAAAGCCGGTTACCAAGTTGACCAGAATGCCATGGACAAGGCGGACCAGTTCCTCCGCAACAAGCTCATGGCCGAAACTTCATATTACGATTACCTCTCGGATAACGAAAAGGCGCAAATCATCTTCATGCTGTCCGAACGCAACGCCGACGGACTTTCGGGTTACGCCTCCACGCTTTACGAGCGTCGCGACAAACTTTCGAATTTCGGCAAGGCCTATTTAGCCATGGCTTACGCCAATATCGAAAAAGACAGTTCGTCCGCGCATTCGGCCAAGCTGCTGGGCGACCTCAAAAACAAAGTCGTGTACCTGAACCCTTCCACGGCCTACGTCAAAGAGGACGAGGGTTACGAATGGTTCATGAGTTCTGACGCGCGTTCGAGCGGCATCTATCTTCAGGCGCTGATGAAACTCGACCCCAAGAACGAGGACGCGGACCGGGTGATCCGTTGGCTCATGCAGCAGCGCAAGGACGGTTACTGGGGCACTACGCAAAACACGTCCATGGTCCTGTTCGGCTTCATCCAGTACGTGCGCGCCAATCCGGTGGACAACCGCCAAGCCCAAGTCGGCTTGTTCGTGGACAACAAACTCAAGGACAAACTGAATTTCGAGAAAGGCGACGTCTCGCCCGAGCAAGCCCGCACTCTCTCGCTCTCGGAATTGGCCAAGGCCGGCACCATCCATCAATTCGGTTTGGAAAAGGATTCTGACACGCGCTGGTTCTACGACGTCAACATGAAAGTGTACCGCGAAATCGCGGACATCCAACCGTTCGAAAACGGCTTCACGCTGGTCACCGACATTTACGCGCTCGACGACAAAAAACGCGAACGTCCGCTGGCCGAGGCCAAACAAGGCCAAACCGTGCGCGTGCACATGAAGTTGCTCGTGCCCAAAAAGCACCAATATGTGGCCATGGAATACCATCTGCCCGCCGGCTTGGAAGCCGTGGACATGTCGCTCAAGACCAGCCCGCAAAACCTGGCCGGACAAGAGATGCAGTGCGCGCCGACGTATTGGGGCGAGCAGACCTGCATGGAATCCGGCGGTTGGGCTTGGGATTGGTGGTGGGAGAACGTCTGGAAGCACATCGAATTCCGCGACGACCGCGTGTTCCTGTTCAGCGACGCGCTCGACCCTGGCGTGTACGAATACGACTTCGTGGCCCAAGCCATGACCCCGGGCGATTACCGCGTGCCGCCGGCCAGGGTCTACGAATTCTACAACCCGCAAGCCAACGCCCACAACGAAGGCAAGATGCTCAAAATCACGGCGCAATAACAGTCGGACGTCGGATAGTCAGGCATCGGTAGTCGGAAGATTCCGACTTCCTGAAAAATGACCTCCGACTTCCGACCCAAAAACCAGGCTTACGCCTGGTTTTTGACATATAATCGAATAACCTGTTCCATATCCCCATATGCAAACCGTCAACGCCATCATCGTCAAACCTAGCGTCAAACTGCTCATCGCGGCTTTGGTGCTCATCGTGCTCTTAGCCGTCTTTTGGCCGTTCGGCACCATCGGGGCCGGTGAAAGGGGAGTCCTGCTCCGTTGGGGAGCCGTAACCGGCAAAGTCATCGGAGAAGGCCTGTATGTTCGTATACCGATTTCGGACCGTGTCGTAGCCATGGATGTCCGTATCTTGAAAGAACAGGTCGAGGCGACAGCTGCCTCAAGAGACCTGCAGAGCGTAAACAGCGTCGTGGCGTTGAATTTCCACATCCGGCCGGATAAGGTTGCGGAAATCTACCGTGACGTGGGGACTGATTATAAGACACGGCTCATCGACCCCGCGCTTCAAGAATCGGTCAAAGCTTCGACCGCCAAGTACACGGCTGAAGAACTGATAACCAAACGCGAACAAGTAAAAGAAGAAATCAAAGACCACGTTACCACCAAACTTCAACCGCGTGGCATCGAAGTGGACGATTTCAATATCGTGGACTTCAATTTCTCGTTGTCGTTCAATGAAGCCATCGAAGCCAAAGTCACGGCCGAACAAGCTGCGCTGGCGGCTAAGAACAAGCTTGAACAAATCAAATTTGAAGCGGACCAAAAAATAGCCGAAGCCAAAGGCAAGGCCGAAGCCATGCGCGTCGAATCAGAAGCCCTAAAAACCAATCCGCAAGTCCTGCAACTGCGCGCCTTGGAAAAATGGGACGGCGTGCTGCCCAGGGTCACGGGCGGGTCAATTCCTTTCTTGGACATCAGCAGCATCGGCTTGAAATAAGCATCAAAAAATCCGCCTGTTGGCGGATTTTTTTGTCATTCGTTGACAGTCACTCTGACGTGGCTAAATCTTTCTCCGCACCATCAAAAACAAGGTATGATATGAGGTTTGACCGGCTCGAACAGCGTTTGGAGGATATGGTTTTGGTATCAAACCGCGACCGGATCTTCCGCATCGCGGATTCGTTGGGCGACGAAATGCCGCGAGGACAGATTGATGTCCTGAACAAGTTCAGGTACATGGTGGCACATGCCTCCAACGCGCTCGAAGCCAAGCATCCCGAATTCAGTCTTGCGCTGAACTCGCTGAATACGGTGCGCACAGCAGCCGCGGCGCGTCTGGATCACGGATACGATTGGCGCGTGCCACACGTTCTTGCGGCTCGACGACAATGCCTTGACCTTCATAGGCCTGTCCGACTTGCGCCGCTACACGGACGTGGAGCTCGAAAACGCCATTCGCGGCGAAACCGCCACGGAAAACGTCTGTCTGATACAGGCCAAACCTCAACCAAGACCTTCTTCCTTGGCCGTAACAGGCCATTTTTTCTTACCCAATTGGGGCTTGACGCTCGTTTTTTTGTTGGCTATTATATGGCGGCCGTTGGTTTTCGTAAGTGTTAACCAAGCCCTATTCCGGGGTAGCTCAGCGGTAGAGCAGAGGACTGTTAATCCTTTGGCCGTGGGTTCGATCCCCACCCCCGGAGCCATCAACATCCCGCATACGCGGGATTTTGATTTTTCCTGCAAACTCTTTTTGGTGACAACCGTAAACCGCTGAATTATGATGGTCAGATGAACCATCTCAAACATTTGCTTGTAAAACGCGGACCAACCGCATTTTTACAATTTGCGATAACGATTATCGGCTTGGCCGCGGTAGCTGTGTTGCTTTGGGAACCGCAAATCGAGGGTAGGAACGCAAACGCCACCTTCTTTGAAATTTACTTCAAAGACCCGTTTCTCGCGCTGGTTTACGTAGGGTCGATTCCGTTTTTTGTAGCGCTCTATCAAACGTTCAAAATTTTTGGACTTGCCGGACAAGACAAGATATTCTCTAAGGAGGTTATTAAATCTTTTCGAATGATCAAATATTCCGCTTTGACGATTATCTGTTTTGTCGCCGTCGCAGAAATCATAATTTTTTTGACCCACGGGAACGACGACCCCGCAGGCGGATATTTTATGGGGCTAATCATCACTTTCGGCTCGCTCATTGTCGCGGCCGCGGCTACTATGGTCGAAAGGATAATACAGGATGCAGCGGTTGGACTTTCTTCAAATCATTAAAGCTATGAAAACAACCGGAAAAACATTTAAACCAGAGGATTTGGCAGACGCTCTCAAAACAATCGCCTCAATGGCCAGCAAAATCAAAAAAGCGCAGGCACATCACGTCAAAGGCACTCCTCAATACACTTTGTGCAAAAACAGGCTCAAAGCGCTTCGCATAGCCATCGCCCTCATCAAAAAACAACACCACCGACCTTGACACCCAAGCCTTTTTGGGTTAGCGTGCAAAGCATCGAAAGGGAAAAGCCATGCCGGTTTATATCTTCGACAAAGACGCCCTCCAACGAATTGCAGACGTAGAACACGAGGTCCTGGGAGCGGACCCGGACATGTTCGCCAGCGACGATTATCAAGACAAACAGGCTTCCTGCAGTTTCAAATCGTTCTTGCAAGCATGGAACGACACGCCGCATGACAACGGACGTAAAAGCAGCGACCTTTTCATACCGTTTGAAAGCACAACCAGTTCGGGCGCCAGCGGCTCTTCGTCGATTTATGGTTACGGGGGATGGCACCGTTACCTTATCGACGCGCTAACCGGGGAAATTCGCTTTCATCTGGGGTTCATCACACGGCCGGCGGAAGTCATCCTGCCCGTACTGGAAAAATACGGCTTCCGCACCATGGGCACGGCCAAATGACGCCATTCGGATCTTGCAACCCCGTTCATGTTGGAACGGGGTTTTTAATAATAATTTATTTTTTTGTTCGACGTTTTCTGAGTACGCAAGTCTTGCAGCTGCAATGCGGCTTGATGAAGGTCTTTACGTATTCCTTGCCGTAATCGTAAGTCAGCTCTTCTCCGGCTTTAATCGGCTTGATGGAAAAGATGTACATCCGATCCTGGACTTGGCGCGCCTCGCAATTGGGTCGACAGGCGTGGTTGATGTACCGAGCCAAGTTTTTTCTGGTCCCGCCGGATATGGTCTTACCGTCGCCCAGGTCGAACAGGTAGCGGCCATTGATTTTGTCGGCTGTCTGATCGTCGACTATCTCGCCCCAGTATTCAATGACGAAGCGGTTTTTAGGGATGTTCGTCCGAGCGTACAAACCCAAACCGGCCACGGAACGACCGACTCGGACCGGATATTTTGACGGACGGGGTTGGGGATAGGCCATAAGAGGCAGGCACTATACAACCAATACGAAAAAAAGTCAGGTCCAGCCGACGCGGGCTATTTTTTGGAGGTAAAAAGGTGTCATTGGGAGTCCATTTTTGCGTTTTCAGAGCATAACAACACCATTTTTATGCAATATCCAAAATACTTGGTCCTGGGCTTCATAGCCCTGACCCTGGCCGGTTGCGGGACCGTCAAGGCCCCGGAAACGGTCAAAACCCAACCTAATCCGCAAGCCGCCGAACAAAAACCGGCCGTTTTACCTGCCCAAACCGCCACTGTGGTAACCCCTGCGCCTCAACCCGCGGCTTCGGATTCCACCACCACGACAGCGGCTGCGACGACCGTATCCACGACGCCGACGGCCAGCGCCTCGACCATGAAGTTCGAGGTGGACGAGACTTGGCAGACGTATGCCAACAAAGCGCTCAGCTTCGAATTCCAGTGGCCTACGCGCGGCACTTACGCGCCGCATTGGTCGGTAGACTTCTTCAAACCGAGTGATACGTCGCTCAAGGACGGTTGCGTGAATAACGGCAGCGACGAACAACACCCTTATTATAAAGAATTTTGCCATACGACCTCGTACATCGAGAACGGTGGCAACTACAGAGCCGACTACTTCACGATAAAGAACGGAAACCAATACGTTGTCATCCGGTTTCAGAAAGATCTCTTCACCATGTCGGATAACTGCAAAACCAAAGGCCTGACGACAAGCGCGAACTCGTGCAAGGAATTCAACCCGGAAGATTACCAAACCCTGCTCGAAACCATCATGTCCACCTTCAAATACACTAACTAATAAAACACAAAAAACACCCCGCGATCGCGGGGTGTTTTTTTAAGCTTTCAATTTGTTGGCCACAATAGTCAGTTGGGTGAGGAGTCCGTCCAGCGGTTTGGCGTAACTGTCCAACGACCCAGGTTTAAGGTCGCCTTTTTCGTCCATCAGATTCCAAGGCGCTTGGACATGGACTGCGGCGCGGACGGGCAACATCTGCAGTTCGACCACGACCTGGCGCAATTGCTCGACCGAGCGCGCGCCGCCCACGCCCCCGTACGACACAAAAGCCACGGGTTTGCCGTTCCATTCCGCATAGATCGAATCCAACGCGTTCTTTAAGACCGCGGTATATCCGTGGTTGTATTCGGGACTGACCATGACGAAAGCGTCGGCTTCCTTGATCTTGGCTGCCCACTGCTTGACCGTGGCATCGGGATATTCGCCGTTGGCGACTTGGGCCGGCGAACCGGGCTGGTCATAAAACGGCATGGGAAAATCGCGCAAGTCCAGGACCTCAACGTTCAGGTCCGCGTTTTTGGCGGCCGTCTCCTTGAGCCAAGGAACCAGTTTTTCGCTGAACCGCGCCTGGCGCGTACTGCCCAGAATTATTTTCAGATTAAGCATATGGATTGGCTGATCTTAATAATACTTTTTTGAGTATAACGCTAATTGCCGTCCTTGGCGCTTTTCAATTCGTGGCTTAACGCTTCCAAGACTTCCTGCGCCGTGAACCAAGACGTTTCACATTCCAAGAGTTCGGCGTCCAGATTCTTGAGCCGTTTGGCCTTGTCCACGTCAACGGATACCGGATTTGCCGTAAACCACTTCAACAAACGGTCTTTTTCTTGTGACAGGTCAGTCATCCTTTCGTCCAGGCGCTTCTGTTTTTGTTTTTCCCGGCGCATGTCGTCATGAATGTCGATTTTGCTGCGCACGTAAGGGATCTCGCCTTCTATGTACGGCGCGTCTTCGTCCGGCAGCTCGAATTTTTCGTGCGTCTTGAGTTCGTAAACGTAGATGTCGTACGGGTACGGATAACGTTTGGCCGTTCCGTCTTTCACTTCCAGGATGCTGGTTGCGATTTGCGAGACGAAGGTCCGACTATGGCTCACGAAGATGATGGTGCCCGGGTATTCGGAAAGCGC
>JAKLEH010000002.1 GCA_022703155.1 Patescibacteria group bacterium
CCAGGCGTACCGCGCCATCAACTGGAGCGGTGTCGGCTCGGTCATCGACAGCGTGTACGGCGTGCTCGAACGCAACCTGCCGGACGTGGATCCGGCGCTGGTGTATGCGCTCCTGACCGAACAGGACATCGAAGCCATCCATGCGCAGGCTTTGCGCTCGCATTTGGGCATGGGCGACTTTCTGCGCGCCTTTTCCGTGGTGGAAATCATGCCCTATTTGCGGGGCAAGGACATCGACTTCGCCAATCCGGACTTGGACTGGTGATTCTGGACCGCCTGAAGCTTTTGGGCGGTTTTTTGTCACCCGAGGAATGTCGGGGGCCAATCAAACGGCGGAGCTGACAAAATCAAGGTTTTAGGCTAAGATATGCCCATGGCATTAGGGCAAAAAGTGGCTAAAAATGCGCTATTCTTGATGGCGGCCACGGCTGGGCAAAAGCTCGTGGCTTTTGTAGCGTTCACGGTGGTGGCGCGGCTGGTCGGCCCGCAAACCACGGGTGCGTATTTTTACGGCGTGTCCGTGACTTCGGTTTTTGTGACCTTGTCGGATTTGGGCATGACGCCCGTGGTCATCCGGGCAATCGCTGGCGACAAACAGGAAGCGCACCGCTTGTTCGGAGCCGCGGCGCGCGCCAAGTTAGTTTTGGTGCCCATCGCGGTGTTGGCGTCTTTGGGTTATGGCATGGCGCGCGGCGAGTCGGCCAACATCATGGCCACCATCGCCGTGGCGTGCATCGCCATGGCCGCGGACGCGTTCCATTTGGTGCTATACGGCGCGTTGCGCGGACGACAAGACTTGCGGCCAGAAGCTTACGGCATGTTCATCGGACAGACGCTAACGGGTATTACGGCCGTAACCGCGGCGTGGTCGGGCTATGGTTCCGTGGGCTTGGCCGCGTCTTTGGCCGTCGGCAGCTTGTGGAACGTGTTTTGGGCTTTGTATAATCTGCGTAAATTCGGCATTGGTTTTACGATCCCCTTGGTCAACGATTTCAAATTGCTTTTTCATCAGGCATTGCCTTTCGCCATCGCCGGCATTTCGGTCAAAGTGTATTCGTACGTGGACAGCCTGATGCTTCAGGCGTTCAAAGGCGAGACGGCCGTGGGTTATTATGCGGTGGCCTACAAATTGACGTATGCCATGCAATTCTTGCCCCTGACGTTTACGGCCGCCTTGTATCCGGCTTTGGCCGCGGCGCACGCCAATAAGGAACACGAAGAATTGAGGCGCGTGTTTTTGGGCTCGTACCGCTTAATGGCGGCCATCGGCTTTCCCATCGCTGCCGGATTGTCCGCTCTGGCCCCTAGGCTTATTCCGTTTTTGTACGGGGCAAAATTTTTGGGTTCGATTCCGGCCATGTCGGTTCTGCCCTGGGTCCTGTTGCCGATTTTCATGGATTTTCCAGTCGGCTCGTTGCTCAATGGTTCGCATCGGGCGCATCTTAAGACCACGGCCATGGTGGCTACAATGCTGATCAATACGGTCTTGAATGCGGTTCTGGTGCCCGTGTACGGGCCTTTGGGCGCGGCTTGGGCCGGTGTCTTTAGTTTTTGGGCTTTGTTGCTCATCGGCATGTTTTTTACCTATCGGGATGCGGGCGGAGCTTGGCCCATGGTTTCGATTCTATTGCGCGCCACGTTGGCCGCGGGAGTGTCGTGGTTTGTTTGGTTCAAAATCGGCGCCTACATGCCATTGTTCATGGCCGCGGTTTTTGGAGCGGCAGTGGCAATTTTGTGCGCGTTCGCCGCGCGCCTGGTCACGGTCAAGGATTTGTTGCCGGTTTGGACGCACGTAAGGCGGAGGATTAGGGGAGGGGAAGAAGTACATGAAGCCTAAAAGCAGTCGGAAGTCGGAGGTCGGAGGTCGGAGCGGTAGGTTCTCCGGGCGTTTGATTTGTTTGACGATGGATTATCCGCCTATACGGGGAGGCGTGGCGCGGTATTTGTTTGAGTTGCAAAAAGCGTCCGAAGGAAAAATGGAGGTTTGGGTGCCGGAGGAGCATCCGGGTCAGTCGACGGTCGACGGTCGACGGTCGGATGACGAAGTTAAAGTTAAAAAAGTCAATTTTTGGTGGACTGGTTGGCCAAAATGGCTGCCGCTTATTAAGCGATGCTTGGAAGTCGGAAAAGAAAACGTCATTTTGTCGTCGCATGTGTTTCCGGTAGGGACCGCGGCTTGGATCGCGTCCATGGTCGGGGGACCGGAATATTGCGTGTTGTTCCATGGCACCGATTTGGCACGCGTCAAAACGCGTTGGAAGCGATGGCTGCTGCGACGGATTGCGGTACGATCCAAAGCCTTGTTCGTGAATAGCCAAGCCACGGGAAAGGCTTTAGAGCGCTTGGTGTCCGACGCGCGGTTCACGGTAGTAACTCCAGGCGTAAATTCATTTGACGGTCCGGCAAAGGCCGAGGCGCGTCAGAGGTTGGGCGTGGCGGAAGATGCGTTTTTGGTTTTGTCGGTTTGCAGGCTGGTGGAACGCAAGGGCGTGGATACGTTGATTCAAGCAGTCTCAAGATTAAAGACTAAAGAACAAAGACTGGAACTTGCGGTAGTTGGACAAGGGCCATACGCGAATCAATTGCATAAACTGGCCGAGCTGTTGGGCGTCAACGTCCGCTGGGTGGAAGATGCGGACGACGACGAAGTCAAAAAATGGTACGCGGCGGCCGACCTGTTTTGTTTGCCGGCACGCGAACAGGCGGATGACGTGGAAGGTTTTGGCATAGTGTTTTTGGAGGCCGCGGCCGCCGGTTTACCGGTCATTGCCGGAAAGGGCTGGGGAACGGGGGAGGCGGTTATTGAAAATGAAACGGGATTATTAGTCGAACCCACGGCGGACAAAGTGTCAGAAGCGCTAGAGCGGTTGCTGAACGATTCTGATACGCGGAAGCGTCTCGGAGAGGCTGGACGACGGCGTGCGGAAAAGGATTTCAAATGGCGCGACAGGTGGCATAACGTTTGGTCGGACGTCGGAGGCCGGACGTCGGAGGCCGTTGAGCAAGTAGTCGTACGATCCGACTTCCTGAAAAATGACAGTCAGACGTCAGACAAGTTATCGGATATCGCCATCGTTGTTCCGTGCCATAACAATGCGGCGGAACTGCAAAAAACATTAGAGGCTTTGGCTGCGCAAAGCTTAAGGCCGTATGAAGTCTTGGTCGTGGACAATTTGTCGGACGACCATCCGGAAGCGGTCGTCAATAAGTTCATGACCCGGTTGCCGATAAAGGTCATTCGGTTGGACAAGGAAAAAGGCGCGCCCGCGGCCCGGAATTACGGATATGCGTTGACGCATGCACCCTATGTGTTGTTTTTGGATGCGGATACGGTTTTGGAAAAGGACGCGCTTCAAACCATGCGTCTGACTTTGGAAGAAAATCCGCAAGCTGCGTTCGCATATCCAAATTTTTATTGGGGCAAGATATTGTTCAGCGGCCAGCCGTGGGACGCGCAAGAGCTTAAAAAATTGAACTTCATCCATACAACGGCCTTGGCGCGACGTCAGGTTTTGGAAACGGTTTTTGGACCTTTAGGCCGCGGGCCGTTCGATCAGGCCTTGAAAAAATTCCAAGATTGGGATTTATGGCTTACACTATCCGGAAAAGGCTTTTCTGGCGTGTGGATAAATAAGGTACTTTTTAGCGTAACACAGCAAAAAAATGGCATCAGCCATTGGTTGCCAGCGTTCGTTCATAAGCTGCCATGGCCCATCTTGGGTTGGATGCCGGAGGAGTTGAGGCGGTATCGAGAGGCGGAGAAGGTGATAAGGGAAAAGCACGGGACATGATGTTTGTCGGATGTCGGAGGTAGGACGGTCCGACTACCTGCTTACTGACATCCGACTTCTGACTGAGAACTGATCCAAATCAGGTTATCAATTTCATGAAAGACCTCCATATCGTGATCGTAAGCTGGAACGTTCGGGATTTGCTCGAGCGCTGTTTGCGTTCTTTGCCCGCGGCGTGCGACGGTTTGGATTGGGAGTGCATCGTGGTGGATAACGATTCGGCCGACGGTTCGGCCGATATGGTGCGCGAAACTTTTAAGGACGAGGAACGCATCGACCTCATCACCAACAGCATCAACATCGGTTTTGCGCGCGCCTGCAACCAAGGTGCGGTCCAACACAAGTCACGCAACGTCCTGCTGCTGAATCCGGATACCGAATGTCCGGCCGGCAGTTTGACTAAAATGGTCAGGCTCATGGATGAACGCACGGACATCGGCATTCTGGGCCCCAGGGTCATGAATCCGGACGGCACTACGCAACCGAGCGTCAGGCGCTTTCCGCAACTTGCGGACCAGGCCGTCACTTTATTGAAACTGCAAAAAGTTTTGCCCCAACTCAAAAGCCTGCGGCGGTATTTGTACGTTGATTTGGACGCGGATAAATCCCAAGAAGTGGACCAGGTCATGGGCGCGTGTTTTTTGGTGCGGGCCGCTTGTTGGGACAAACTCCATGGCTTGGACCAAAGGTACTTCTTTTGGTTTGAGGAAGTGGACGCCTGCAAGCAGGCCAAAGAATTGGGTTGGAAAGTTTGGTATGAACCGTCGGTTCAGGTTTTGCACCATCGCGGCGTGGCCGTGGGCAAAACCAAGTTTCTGCGGCGTCAGGCGTATTTCAACGACAGCCTGCGCAAATACATGCTCAAATGGCACGGTTGGCTCGCGTGGGCCGTGATTGCTGCATTGAGTCCGGTAGCGACAATGTTGGCTGCGGTGGTAGGCGCCGGGCAAATGGTCGGAAGGCAAAAAAGCGGTCGCGTTACTATTCGAAAGGTTTACCACAAACTCAAATTGCCGTGTTACGCCTTGCACAGAATGGCCCTCACTTGGTTTTTGTCTTTAACAGCCATCGCGATTGCATCGGCAGCCACTTTTCACGATCCTATTTTAAACGGCGCGTTTTGCGTGTCCATGGCTGCGGCCGTGGCCGTAGCGGCCTATGCGAGGCCGGCATGCGGATTAGCCGTCGTAGCCGCCGAATTAATCATCGGAGGATTCGGGCGCATGGCAGCGGTTGAGATCAACGGGTTTTCTTTGTCGTTGCGCATGGCGCTGATGGCCGGATTCTTTTTGGGGTGGTCGCTGAATGCCATCCGGGCGAAAATATGGAGATATTGGCGCTGGTCTGAATTTTTCATCATCCAAGTTTGGGTGTTCGTGGCCGGTATGGTCGCGCTGGGCATGGTGCGGGGATACCAATTGAGCCAACCATTCGTCTTCCAGGACGCAAACGCCTGGTTTTTCCTGCTGTATTTTTTGCCGGTCATGGACGTGGCGCACCGCCAAACCCAAAGCTTCAAGCGGTTGCTGCGCGGCGTGATGTTGGCAGGGGTGGCTTGGAACGGTTTGATGGCATTGCTTACGCTGTTCGTATTTACGCACGAAGTTGGACTGGCTACGGGTTGGTACGCCTGGATCCGTGATGCGCGCATCGGCGAGATCACGCCCGCGCCCGGGGGTTTGGTGCGCGTGTTTTTCCAATCGTTCATCTATTCGGTATTTGCGCTGCTGGGCGTAGCCGCTCTATGGATTGAACGCGCCCGCAAACAGCCTTTGGACATGGTGGCGCGCGGCATACCCAGGAAATTTTTGGATAAGCCAAGAATGGCCATCCGCCTCATGATACCCGGCATTTGGGTTTTATCCGCGGTCATAATCGCGTTGTCTTGGTCCAGGAGTTTTTGGTTGGGGACGGGTATGGGTTTGGTTGCCGTTTCCGTCTCGTCCGCCTATTCGCGGCGGTGGTTGCCGTGGATGGCGCTCAAAAGGATTGTCGTTGGTACCGTGGCGGCCTTTGTCTTGATTGTGGCGATTGTGACTTTGCCGCCGGCCAAAGGCGAATGGTCGGTCAAAGAGTTTTTTATTCAGCGGGGTAACGCGTCCGATCCTGCGGCCGCGAGCCGTTGGAGTTTGTTGCCAGTCATGTGGGATGACGTCAAAGACAATCCAGTTGTCGGGCACGGTTTAGGTCGGGCTTTGACTTATAAGAGCAGCGATCCGCGGGTTCTGTCCGAACATCCGGACGGCCTCCAGACCACTTATGCGTTCGAGTGGGGCTGGCTGGCGCTGTGGGTCAAATTCGGGTTGTTCGGCGTGTTCATCATGGGTTGGTTGCTGGCGTCCATCGCTTGGCGCATGTGGAAGTCTGAATACGATTGGTGGTTCAAGACAGCGGCCGTAGCAAGCGTTGTGGCGTTGGCGGTCATCCATTTCTTCACGCCATATCTGGACCATCCTTTGGGATTCGCTTGGCTGTTGGCATTGGAGGGTGCATTGGCCATAAAACGGCCGAACCCTTTGTGGCAACCCGATAAATGATTGAGGTAGGTCATATAAGGACGCCGTTGGGCGTCCTTATAATACGCGTCGAAAAAGCGCGGATTTTTGGTACATCTTTTACGACGCAAGATAGAGGTCATGCCATTATTCCAAACGTAGAAAAACATTTCAGGGATTATTTTTCAGGACGATTGCACAAATTCAATTTGCCAATCGTTTTGACCGGAACGGCGTTCCAAAAAGCCGTTTGGCGGGCCGTAAGACGGATTCCGTACGGTCAAACCGCTTCCTACGCCCAAATCGCGCGACGCATCGGCAAACCCAAAGCCGTGAGGGCCGTGGCCAACGCGATTGGCGCGAACAAACTCGCGATCATCGTCCCATGCCACCGCGTTGTCAGGTCTGACGGGGAAGTCGGCGGTTACGCTTGGGGCCAGGCTAAAAAAGCCAAGCTTTTGGCGTTGGAAAAACGGTACAGGCCGAAAGCTTGACAGGGTTTGGCTTAGCTATAACAATTCGGCACCATAGTGCCATGAAGATATATGGAGGTTGTTGCGCCGAAGCCCTTTAAGCACCCAAGTTCCTCCGGAGTTTGATATGTACGACATGAAATATCAGGAAGCTTATTCCGGAGATAATCCTAGCCGTCGCGCAAATAGAGCCGATACGTAATAGCGCCAGGGTCGCGTGACGGTGTCGTTTCCGCCGCGAAGACAAGTAGTCATTTGCTAATAGGGATGACGTGGTCGCGGAGCATTATTTTTTTCCGTCCTCAACAATACCGCCAGGGGTCTACCTTGGGCTTTGCGTGACGGAAATTCTTTGGTCGAAGATACGGTTACCGTGACGATAGAATCACCTTTTCGACCATCTTCAAACACCCTCGGAACACCGAGGGATTTTTCTTTTCGTCATGCCGAACCAAGTTCGGCATCTAGATGATTTGTTATCAGACTGGAAAAGACTTCAAGCAATCCAACAAGATCCTGAATCGAGTTCAGGATGATGTAGGGCGGTTTTTTAAGAAGTTGTTGTTTGTTGTTTGCTGTTTGGAATTTGCTGTTTTACAAAGCGTGTCCCGCCAAATATTCCTTTGCCGTCATGGGTTTTTTGCCCTCGGGTTGGAGTTTAAAGATTTCCAGCGCCTTCCCGTCCCCGCAATTGATTAACAATTTTCCTGAAGCGTCGATTAAAATTCCAATTTGTTGTTCGCTTCCCAACTGCGACTGCGCACTGCGACTTTCCATAATTTTAAAGCGTTTGCCATCGACAATGGTGAAAGTCCCAGGCCACGGATCATAAGCCCGTATCAATCTTTCTATTTCATCCGCGGGTTTGTTCCAATCGATTTTACCGTCATCGCGCGTCAACAATTTGCATGACGTGGTTTGTTCATGGTTTTGTTCCTGCGGTTGGATTTTGCCGGTCAGGTAATCGTTGAGAACGTCAGGCAAAGTTTTAGCGCCGAGGTCGGCGAGTCGATCATGGAGAGTGCCGCCGGTATCTTCCGGTCGGATAGTCTCTTCGCGCTGGGCCAGGATGGGACCGTGGTCCATGAGCGCATCCATGAGCATGACGGTGACGCCTGATTTTTCATCGCCGGCCGCGATGGCCGCTTGTACGCACGAGGCGCCGCGCCAGCGGGGGAGTAGGGAACCGTGGACGTTGATGCAACCGTGTATCGGCAAAGCCAAAATTCTATCCGGAATTATTTTGCCGTACGACACAACGACGTAGGCGTCGACGTTCATGCCATCCTGAACTTGTTTCAGGATCGCATACGCTTCATCCGTTTTGATTTTATCGAATTGGAAAACCTTGATTTTGCGTTCTTGCGCCAAAACTTTTACCGGCGGCGGTGTCATCTCTTGATGCCGGCCTACTGGCTTGTCGGGCTGCGTGACCACGGCCACGACCTCAAAACGCGGGTCAGCCAAAAGCGCCCGGAGCGACGGGACCGAGAAGTCGGAGGTGCCAAAGAAGACGATGCGGCGGGGCATAACTGGGCTTAAGATACATTAAATTGACACAAAAGCCAAATGCGCCGTCGTGTCATTCCGACGGCGGGACATCCGATGGACCGATTGGAGGAATCTTCGTTAATTTAAAAAACTAAGATTCCTCGACTCATCCACGCTGTAAGCGGGATTCGATCGGAATGACATGAAATTAAAATCCGGCTGGGAGCCGGTTTAGTAATCGTCACGACGAATGGAACTGGTATCGCAGATGGCAATCATACGCCGCAGCGGAAGTTGGTCCGACATGAAGGGTGGTGTTATATCAGGACTTGATTATCCAATGTCGGAAGGAACAGCTGGAACGTTAGTCGAGCCAGATTTTGCGTGCACTTCTATTACGTTCCAACGAGTTGACCCGGTTGGATAACGACGTGTTCATCCTGTTGACGTTCTATCCTAAACCGGAAAAGGACATCCGGCGCGCATCTTCGGATTAAGACATCGACATTCTATGCGCGCCATGAGGATTGGCTCGCCAAAATCGTGATCCCCTGTATTTCGGCAGGTATTTATCGATTCGGCGGAAAGATTCGGCTGACACCTTCGGGTCATCCCGGATTTGTTTTGGTATCTCTAGTGAAAAGTTAGGGATGCTGAAACAAGTTCAGCATGACGATCGGTCAAGTTTGCCCCGCGTGATCTTGTTGACCTTATCAATGAACAGAATGCCGTCCAGGTGGTCGATTTCGTGTTGCGCGACCACGGCGTCCATTTTTTTGAGTTGGTAATCCGCACGGCGGCCGTGGCGGGTCAGCGCTTTGACGGTCACCGTTTTTGCGCGCGTTACGTTTCCGTAAACTCCGGGCACGCTCAAGCAGCCCTCCTCGGATTCGATCGTGGCTTCGGATTTTTTCACGATTTCCGGATTGACCATGGCCACGATCTCTTTGCCGATGGTCACGATAGCCACACGCTTGTTGATGCCCACCTGCGGCGATGCGATACCGATGCCGTCCGTGACAATCATCGTACTAATCAATTTGTCCAAATAATCCTGGAATTCTTTGGTTGTGATTTCTTCTGCGGGTACCTCAACCGACCGTTGCCTGACGGACGGTTCGCGGTAGGTGAGTACGGGAAAGATAGGGGACGTGGCCATATGACGGTATGACGTCGGACGTCTCAAGTCGGAGGTCGGATTGTCCGACTACCGGCTTATCGACGTCCGACCTCCGACACGTATCGCAATGCGATACGTAAGGTTAGCTGAAAAAGGCGATTGGGTCAAGGTCAAGGATGCCGAGGGCGGCAAGCGGGGTCAGGGCTTGGACGATTTCGTCTTTTTTGGCTTGATTAGGCGGTAAAATGTGGAAAATCCAGCGTTGTTCGCGAGATTTGGGGCGGAATTCGACATTGAACGGACCGCGTACGCTCCAACCGTTGTTTTGGGTCAGGGCATCGAGCTGGGTTTTGGTCTGTCGGCTTTTTTCTTCGTCACCCGAGACGATTAGTTTAACCAAAATTCTGGCCGGTGGAAAGCCAAAGGCTCGCCGGTCCGCAAGTTCGGCGGACAAAGCGTTTTTCAATCCTTGGGGCTTTAACCAGGAAGGAATTTCTTGGATCAATTCTTCCGGGCCTTGGATAATCAGGTCGCATTTTGCGACGCACGCTTGGGCGGCCAATTGCCTGAACGCGATAATCAGCCGTTCGCGTCGGCGCACGTCTTCCGCGAAACCGCCGATATGCGAGACGTTGGTGACCACGAAGACCGCGTTGGGCGTGACGCTTTGCGACATCCAATCGCTCAAGTCGAAAATTTTTATGTCCGCACCGGGAAACTGTTTGGCCAGAACTGCGGACAGGGATTGCGTGCCGATGGCGGACTTGTTGAGTTCCGCGTTGCCGCATTTGGCGCAGGTGTCGGGCAAAGGCGCGGTGAAGTTGCAACGCAGGCAGCGGGCTTGGTTCTCGAAACGCGTCATGCCTGACCCGCAGCGCGCGCAATCCAAAGTCCAACCGCAATCCGCGCAACGCAAGCGTCCGCGCACGCCCGTGATGGCATGCAGGATACGTATCGGACGGTTCTGTAAAACGGCTTCGGCCAAGCGGTCGTATGCGGGTTGGGTCAGGCTTTCGATAGCCGACCATTGTCCGCGCTGGAACGGGACAGTGGTGAGAATCGGGTTGAGTTCCGGAGTCAGCGCAGCGTCGGTAGCATCAACCAAACGCGGCGTTGTGCCAACGGAAACGGTGCGCAAGGCCGGGTTGATTTGGGCCGCGAGTTCGACCAAACGGCGCGCGTCGTAACGCGGCGTGAGTTCGTCTTGCTTGTGGTCGTCGTTTTCCGGCTCGTCCACGATTACGATGTCGGCCACGGCCGCGAGCCAGGCGCCGATGCGCGTGGTCACGAGCACGCCATGGGGTTCGGAGGCGAATGCGGTCCAAGCGCGCCAAGCCGCGCCGTCGGCCAAATCCGCATGCAAAGCCGTGCAAGCGAGTTTGGTTGCCAGATGCTCGGCGCGCTTTTGGCGCGGCGTCACGACCAAGACGCGGCCGTTGGCTTGCTCGGCCATGACCGTAGGCACGATGCCGTTCGGGTCAATAAACCGGTTGGCCACGTAATGTTTGGCGAAGCGCGGTTTGTCTTTGGGCCAATGCACGTCTTTGGCCGGCGCGTGCGGTTCATAATCCGGCAAACGCTTAGGCACGTGGCGCAACCAGGCGTTGAGCATGGTGGGCGGCGACACGAAACATTCACGTGCGCCTTCTACGCACAAATCCACGACCGTATCGGAAAGCTTCAGTATTTTTTTCGGTTGAGTCAGGACGATGGCCCGGTCCTCGAGTTCGCTGGTAGGCGTGATGTCGGCGACCAGCGCTGCGATTAGTCGGTTGCGGAACGGCACCAGCAACACGTCGCCGCGGTGGGCCGTGCCCTCGTTCAGACGGTAATCAAAAAACGCGTGACCGATGGGCATCCTGACGCTGGGAATCACGCGGAGGAACATAGATGAAAAGTCGGAGGTCGGAAGTCTTAAGCTGGTAGTCGGACGATCCGACTTCCCGAAAAGCGACGTCCGACTTCCGACTCTGTTTTTACGCTATATCGTATCTGGCGACCAAATAACCTACGCCGAACGGCGCTTCGTAGCTTAAGACTTTGGCCGTGACGTTCATGTTGTCCAGCGTACCGAGCAGGGTGGAAATGGGCCGGTAACCGCATTGGCCCGCGTTTTCCGTGATGTCAGTGGGCATAGTCAAAAGCGCGGTCGGATCTTTGGAGACAACGCCTTCTTGGATGGCTTGGTCGAATTTGGGGCCTTCGGTCGACGCGCCGCCCGGCGACTCTGCCGACAGCTTATGAGACAGGTCAGCTGAGGCGATGACGGCCACGCGGCGCGTTTCCGCATGCAAGACGCGCTTGATTTGCCGGCCGAATTCGTAATGCGCCTTACCGTCCATCATGGACGGTGAGACCGGGAAAAGTTTCCAATTTTGCAAATGGCTGGCCAAGAGCAGGATGGGTATGGTGTAACCGTAATCCAATTCCTCGCTCGATGTCAGGGTGAAGGGGATGCCTTCTTCACGCAGTTTGCGGTGCGTGCGGTCGATGAGCATGAAATCGCTTTTGGCCGTGACCGTAGTGGAAAAATCGCCGAACGACTTGAGCGTACCCGTATAAGAACCGGCCATGTTGGCCGAAAACGCGTCAGGATAGCGCGGGCCATGAGGCGCGATGATGCACAGCGTTTCGGGTTTGGCCAAATACAGAGCTTGCTCGATTTCTTGGCAGGCGGCTACGGTTTTGGCCAGTTTGTCGCGATGTTCTTTGCCTACGGTGGGCATGAGCAACGGCGAATGCGGCACGATGGCGGCGAAGACGATCATAGACTAATTTGTAAAATTTTTAAGATTTGTAAGATTCTTAAGATTTAGTGAGCATTTGAAATGCGGAATCTTTAATCGAAAATGCACAATGCTGCAATCTTATGAATCTTATGAATTTTATGAATCTTAAAAATAAAAATTATTTTGTGGCGACCTGATCGGTTGCGTCTGACCGTGCCATCAAGGTGAACGGGTCGCTGACCGCATAGGTACCGATGATGCGGTCCGGCAGAGTGACGACATTTTGCCACTTCCAACCCAGGGTTTCAAACGTTTCGGCCGAAGGAATGGGGCGGAGTTCGCCGGATTCGACCACGTAAACCGCGGGTGAGGATTTGCCGCGGACCAATTCGCCGTCCTGAAGTTTGTAGGCGTCTCCGGTCTTGTAACCGTCAAGTTTGGCTTGAGTTACCGTGCGGATCGGGCGGCCTTGAAAATACAATTTGACGAACGTCATGTCCGGAATGGCGTGTTTGATGCTGGCCTCAACGTACCAGACCGTGTTGGACTTGGCGGTTTTGACCAACGCGCCTTGGGGGAAGACTGTTTTTTCCGTTATGGGTTCCAAATCCGGAATGTCGGAAACGTCGGCGTCTTCGACGTCCAAAATGTCGTCGTCCATGAAACCGAACCTGTCGAAGGCGGCTCGATTGGAGAATTTGCGTTTTCCGTTGCTGACCAGCAAGTAGACGGAACCGTCAGGCGTGCGAAGCAACGAGTATTTGGGGAATTTGACCTGGTCCCCGTCAGGATAAGCCGCCAGTTCCGTATCCGAAGCTTCGATGATTTTTTTGACGTCCACCATGGACTCGAGAACGGCTTGGGAAGCGAATTCGCGTTTTTCGCCGAACCGGATCAGATACGATTTGCCGCTGGGCGTGCCGCGCACCACCGTGCCGCTCGGATAGGTCAACGAGAACCAACGTCGCCATATGCGCCACAGGTTGAGATTACCGTGGATGTGGGGCGTATACGTGTACAACATGGCCGTGGCGTAGTTCTGCGGCGTTACGTCCTGGCCGTCTACACGGATGGTTTTGCCCACGGATTTTCCGCCGATAGTCGTGCCGCTCGAGAGCAGCTGCAGGAAATATTTTTCGCGATGCTGCTTGGCCATGTATTCGAGCTGGTTGGCGAAACCTTTGTAGTCTTGGATCGCCGGATCGTTTTTGCTGCAGCTGTCGCAGACCGCGTAACCCATGGCCCAATCCAACTGCTTTTGCGAAGGTTCCGGGTCTTCGACCAGGCTCTGCTCCTTTTGCAGCACGGCTAGGATGTATTTGGGGTTGATCTTGTACGAGTTGGCCACGCGCCAAATCACGTCGGCCGCGACTTTGTCCTTGCCGTCGATGTCTTTGACCGTGAGGTCGGCCAACGTGCCTTTGCTGCGCAGGAAACTTTTGAGGTTTGAATAACTCATATCCGTGACGTCGAACAAATCGTCGTCGGTCAGGACGTAATTGGGATTGAAGCCCGCGTCGGTGCTGGTGGCGGTTTGGGCGCTAGCTTGGATGCGCGGGTTCACCAGGCACGCCAGGCAGATGATGCCTAAAGCCATCCAACTCAAATTTGGCCGTATTCTCATACCAGCATAACCTAGCACAAAATCCGCAAACTAGGTAGTATGTATCGCATGCAGAGAAAAGTGCTTTTATATGCGGCTTTCGGAATATTGTTTTTTGCCTTGTTTTTGCAGTGGGTCAGGTTGCCTGTATCCCAGGGCGACATGTGGATGAGTCCGGACGAGACGGCTGTGGCCACGTCGGCCGCCACTTTTGTGGCCAACCGCAGTTTTTTGTTTCCCGTAATTTTAAGCGACCGATTCGCTTGGGTTCATCCCCGGAGTTTCGTGTATTTGCCGGCGAACAAAATGTTGGCGCCCGTGGGTTTTTTGGGTTTGCCCGCGCTTTTATCGTTGCCGTATAAGGCGTTTGGGGTTTTGGGCATGAATTTGTTCACGCCGGTGTTGGTTTTGCTGACGCTTTTTGCGATCTGGCGGATTTTGCCGCAACGCTGGTCCAAGGCCGCAAAAGTGTTGACTTTGGTGATGTGGGCGACGTTCCCGACCGTGGTGCTGTACGCCAACCGTGGGCTGTTCGCGCAATTGCCCGTGGCGTGTTTGGCGATTTGGGGGTGGTGGGGGATGGCGACCAGTGTCGGAGGTCGGAGGTCGGAGGTCGGAAGGCAAAGAACGATCAATGCGTTAAAAGTGTTTTTGGCTGGATTGGCGTTTGGGTTGGCGGCTGTCATCAGGCCCACTGAGTTGCCGTGGCTGTTGCCGGTTTTGGCTTTCGCGCTTCTGTGGCGCAACAGCAAATTGAATCCGGATGCGAATAATCTCGAACGTGCGAAGTTGGCTTGGTGGCAATGGTCGGCATTTGTCATGCCGTGCTTCGTCATTCTGGCTTTGGGCGCGTGGTTCGGTTACGACACGTATGGAAAGTGGTGGGTCAGCGGTTATCAAATCAGGCCGCAGGCGGTAGCGGTTGCCGGTGACGCAACGACCACGATCATGAACACGGACATCGTGTCCGTTTTCCAGACTTTGCCGTTCGCGTTCCACCCCAGAATCATTTGGTGGAATTTGTCACATTATCACGGAACCATAATGTGGCCGTGGCTGCTTGCCACGGCCGGGACTCTGGTTTTGCTGGGTTACGGATTTTTTCTAAAATCCAAAACCTGGGATCGGGCTACGCGTTGGCGCGGGCTTTTGAGATGGGACATTTTTGCGTTGATTTGGCCAGCTTTTTGGACCGTGGCGTTTTACGGAAACGGTTTGTACCAGGACAACATACGGTTGGGCGAAGTCACTTTGGGCAATTCATTTTTGCGCTACACCTTGCCTGCGACGTTGGCGCTGGTCGTGGCATCCGGCTACGTCATCCAACGCATGTGGGCGCATTGGTCATTGAAAATTTTGGCCGTCTGCCTGGCCATGGCCTTGGCTTCGGTGGGTTTATGGACGGCTTTGTCTCGCGACGCCGAAGGCGTGTTGGCCAATGTCGAAGAGATCGCTCGTTACCACGGGCTGCGCGAATTGGCCAAAGACGATTTTGACGAGAACGGCGTCATCGTATCCGAACGGAGCGACAAAGTCTTTTTCCCTTCCAGGCTATCCGTCTCTCCCATGCCCACCGACGACCAAATCCACGATTTGTTGGTCAATGGTCATCCGGTGGGCGCGCTAATGACGACCCAAGACCAGGACGGTCAGTTCAATTGGCTGTTGCGGGGTTTCGTCATCACGCCCATGCATCAAGTCGGCAACCAAACCTTGTATGACGTCAAAGCCTATTGATGCCGGAATACGACTATGAAATTACCCGAATTCAACCTTCCGGCGTGGTTGGTCAACGGCATATGCGCCGCCTTTTGGATCGGAACAGCGACGATTTTTTGTTTGTTGGTGGCGCAGCGGTTTCCGCAATCCGGTATTTTTGCGGTTTCGAGCGATTTGACGGGCAACAGCGCTTTCGTGTATCCGTTTTTGCCTTCGGAAAGGACGATTTATCCCACGGGACCGGAAGTGGATTTTACGGGCCAACGCGTCATCGACGACCCGGTTTACTCCAACGTACGCGTGCCCGGACCGTACGATACGGTGGAGGTGAGCATGGATTTTAGGGTGTTGCGCCAGCCGGTGTTGGAATTCGGCCTCATCCGCGACGCGGCCGGCAAGGAATTGGAATTGAGGCCGTGGTACGCGGCGGCGCTGGAAACCGCGGATTGGCGGCGCGTAATATCCAAAACCGGCCGCGTGGGTTATGTCAACAAACAAACGCCGGACGCGGTTTTGGACCAGCGGGACACGCGCGGTTTGGCCGCGTGGTTGGCCACGAGTACGGCACCCGCCATGTCGGACGCTGTTTTGGACGAAGGCGATAAAATCCGCGTTTCCTTGCGCGGTTCGCACGACATTTGGGTCGTTCCGGCCCAGGGGCAAATCGACGTGAGGCTTGAGGTACAAGACGTCAACCGCAATCGCAGCGGGGGCGCGTTGGCCATCACGGTCAGCCGCGACGAGCAAGTGGTCAAACAAGACGCGTTCGGCACGAGCGGCAGCATGGACCAAGGTTACGGAAAAACTTTTCCGGTCAGGGTCCAAATGTCGGACTTGGCCGCAGGCGTCTACAAAATTCGTTTGATCGCGGACGATGACGTGTTCATCAGGTCTTTGACCGTGCGCAATCCGCATTGGGTTGTGGGTCCGCGTTTGGTGGTGGGCGACGTGGTCGGATACGCGACCAGTTCGCAAGCGTTCAAGGCTTGGACTGCGTCGCGGCACCTGGTGGCCGAAACTTTCCATAAGGAAGGTTTGCAGGAACTGCAATTGGGACAAGCCAAAGGCAAATTGCAGCGCACACGCGCGGCAACGCGCATCGACCGCAATGACGCAGATACGGGCTTGGTGCAATTCGTTGCGCCGAACGGCGACGTGAGGATTATCGCGGACGGGTTTTTCGCTGTTGATCAAAACGCCTATTTCCAACCCCAACCCGTACGTTTTTCCGATCAGACGGCGCCTTTGGCCGAAGGTTTGCAGGCCGTGTTGACGTCATATTCAAAAACGCAGGATTTAGGTAACGGTTGGCGGCGGGCGAGTGCGGTCTTCGTTTTGCCTAAAAATGCGGATACGGTCAGGTTCGTGTTGTCCGCGCCAGGCATCATGTCGCGGGCCGGCGCTGTGGATATCCGCAACATGACTTACACTTTCAAACGTCCGCCCATGACGTTCGACACTTGGTGGCGTTACTTGCTCCAAGAAGCCAAGAACGCGTGGAGGCGCATCTAGACGATAGTCGACGGTCGACTACGCACCTCCGACTTCCGACGATCCCTCAATCCCTATGCCCCTCACCCAAGCTCTCCTCAAAATACTCCGGCACGCGGTTGCGGCCGTAGCCGGATTCTTGTTTTTGGCCGTGGCCCTGGAATGGCTCATGCCTGGGGCGGCCATGCCGTTTTTCGACGCCATGGACCCGTTGTTGATGCTGTCGGTTTTGGCCATGTTGCTTTTTTTACCGGTCAAACGGAAACCGGGTTGGCTGAATACGCTCCAGGTCGCGGCCGGAATCTTGTTTTTGGCCGGTTTGCTTGCAATTTTGGCTTTAAGCGTGCCAAACTACGGACCGACGGCCGTGGCCATGTTGATCGCTGCCGGTTCGGCCATTGCGGTGTGGGCCATGACTTATTTAAAGGCCGCTGAATAAAACTATGTCTGACTGCGTTTTTTGCAAAATAATCGCCAAACAAATACCCGCGCAAATCGTTTTCGAAAACGAAAGCATCATCGCGTTTTTGGACATCAATCCGGTCCATCCGGGCCATACTTTGGTTTTGCCAAAAACGCACGTAGAATCTTTTACTGATTTGCCGTCAGAAATTTGCGGCGGAGTCGGCGCCACGGCCCAAAAGCTGATGAAGGTTTTTATCGAAAAGATGGGTTATGAGGGCGCGAACCTGATACAAAACAACGGCGCGGCGGCCGGGCAAGTCGTGCCGCATGTGCATTTCCATGTGATCCCGCGCAAAAAAGGAGATGGCTTGGTGCATTGGCCCGGACGCGGGTACGAAAACGGCCAGGAAGCCATGACAGGCGCCCAAGTGCGGTCGGCCTTATCCGAGTTCTAACCATTTTTACACTTTATGCGACTTCTGGTCTGCGGCGGCGCCGGCTTCATCGGCTCCAACTTCATCCGCCATAAACTCAGCAGCGATCCGCAATGCGAAATCACGAATTTCGACAAGCTGACGTACGCGGGCAACCCGGATAATTTGACGGACGTGGCAAACAATCCGCGTTACGCTTTCGTGCAAGGCGACATCACGGATTACGACGCGCTCGATAAAACCGTCAAAGAGCGCGGCATCACGCATGTCATCAACTTTGCGGCCGAGACGCACGTTGACCGTTCCATCCACGGCGTGTGCAAGGATTTCGTGCTGACCAATTCTTTGGGCGTACAGATGATTTTGGACGCGGTCAAGAACAACAAACTGGAAAAATACGTGCAAGTTTCGACCGACGAAGTTTACGGCGCGCTCGATCTTGACGATACGGCCAAGTTCACGGAACAAACGCCCATCATGCCCAACATGCCGTACGCGGCGGCCAAAGCCGGCGGCGATTTGATGTGCCGCGCATATTGGGTGACTCACAAGGTACCGGTCGTGGTCACGCACTGTTCCAACAATTACGGGCCTTACCAATTCCCGGAAAAAGTCATCCCGTCTTTCATCTTTAGGGTGTCGCGCGGCGAAAAGGTCCCGGTTTACGGCGACGGTTTGAACGTGCGCGACTGGATCCATGTCCTTGACCATTGCCGCGCTTTGGATTTACTGTTGCAAAAAGGCGAACCGGGCGAAGTCTACAACATCGGCGCGGACAACGAACGCAACAACATGGAATTGACGCGCATGATCCTCAAGCACTTCGGCAAAGGGGACGAGTCGATAGAATACGTCGAGGACCGCAAAGGGCATGACCGCCGCTATGCCATCGACGCTTCCAAAATAGAAAAGCTCGGATGGACGCCAGAATATCCGCGCGGCAAATTCGAACAGGGCCTAAAGGAAACCATCGAGTGGTATTTGGCCAACACGGCTTGGGCCGAAGCGTTGTGGAAGCGGAAACAGGAATGGGACGAGAAGGCGTTACGGGCGTAGGGATTCGTAAGATTCATAAAATTCATAAGATTCGTAAGATTTTGGGGCATCTGATATTGGGCGGGCGAATCATTGATTTGAAATTTTCTGCAAATCTTATGAATCTTAAAATTCTTACAAATTTAATAAATTGACATGAAAGGCATAATCCTCGCCGGAGGCACGGGTACGCGCCTGTTGCCGCTTACGGCCGTGCTGACCAAACAATTGTTGCCGGTTTACGATCGGCCCATGATTTTTTATCCGTTGAACACGCTGGTCCAAGCCGGCATCCAGGACATCTTGATTATCGTGGCGCCTGATTATTCGGGCAGTTTTTTGAACCTGCTCGGTTCCATGCTGCGTCCGCACGGCATCAATATCTCGTTCATGGTGCAAAAAGAGCCGCGGGGCTTGCCCGAAGCTTTCGTGTACGGCGAGGATTTTTGCGGCGGCGAGCCCGTGGCCATGATTTTGGGCGACAACATCTTCGAGGACGACTTCAAGGACGCGGTGGCCACGTTCAAAACCGGCGGACGCATCTTCGCGCGACAAGTGCCGGACCCGCAGCGGTTTGGCGTGGTGGAATTCGACGCGCAAACCGGCCGCGTGCTTTCGATTGAGGAAAAACCCGCGGCGCCCAAAAGCCAGTATGCCATTCCGGGCATGTACATTTACGACGGACGGGCGGCTGACATCGCAAAGAAGCTGACCCCGTCAAAACGCGGCGAAATCGAAATCGTGGACATGCATCGGGCGTATCTTGAACAGGGCGAACTGGACGTGAAGATCCTGAACGGCGCTTTTTTCGACGCCGGCACGCATGACGCTTTGTTGGAAGCCTCGAACTACGTCAAAGCGCACGACTTCAAAAGCAGATTCCATCCCAGCATCGAAACCGCCATCCAGGAATACAACCAGGATTTCAAGCGGCGCGTGGCCTTGCGCTGAATCAAAAGCCGCCGAAAGAGGGCAGCGACGGCAGGATGGCGTTGGAAATGGCCAGAGGCAAGCGCCAAAAACCGGTTTGCCCGTTTTTTGTAGCGGAAACGAACACGTTTTCGTTGGCCACGGTCGCGGCCGCGATTTCGTCGAAAGTCGCCAAGGTCGTCTTATAGCGTCCGTTGCGCGCGTCGAGATTGAACATGATGACCGCGTTTTTGGTGGCCACCATCACGTCTTTGCCGTCTGCGTACCACGCCGCGGACACCAATTTATCGCTTTGGCGATAAATGAGCTCGGGTTCGTGTCCCGAATCCCAAACGTAAACCTCGTTGCCGTTCAAAGCCAAATACCTGGTCTGGCGCTTGACGACCATGGGCCAGAGCCAGTCGGCCTGCAACCGATTGACGGTCAGGGGGTCGGTCGCCAAGTCGATCCACATCCAATCCTTGCCGCTTTGCAGCAGGAGCGTGGAATCGGGTTGGGCCCGGAACTGCCATTGGCCGGGCGGCAAGACAAAGCCTTGGTCGGTTTTTTTGTTGAGCGTCAGCACCAAATCCGCGGTGCCCGTCACGTAACGCAGGGAAAAGCCGGCCAAAACGTCATGTATGCCCGAGGGTTGCGGGGTGTGCTCCACTGCGCCGTCGTTCTGGACCGTGATTTTTTGCCGGTCGGCGAATCCCACCAGGTCCGAACCGTCCCAATGGTAGATGCCATCGGGCATGCGGTTGGGCGTCAGCGCCTTGGTTTGCAGATAGCACGTTTGGGATACGGACGAAGCCGTGCCGTACAGCAACGCCACGTCGCCGGCTTTGTCCCAATCCGCATATTGGGGCACGAATTCGGAATTGGCCGTGACGCGGTTTTTGGTTTGCGCCGTGGCCGAATCCACGAGCATGTAATCCGTGGAGCGGTTTTTAGGCGCGCCGGCCAAGAGCACGTACGAACCCTGTGGGTCGGCGATTAACGACGGAAAATCTCCGGGCATGGCCAATTCGGGTTGCGCGTCCGGCCACAGGTTGACCTCGGTGGCGAACGTCACGCGTTCCGGGTCCACAGGCAGGGTTTTTGCCCATTCGTGGAAACCTTTTAAAACGTATTTGATTTCGTAGGTGCCGGGCGCCACGTTTTGCATGGTGAAAGGCGTTTTCTGGTCCAACTTTTGGCCGTTCAAAAAAATGTCAGCGCCCCGCGGTAAGGTGTCGAACATGATGGTGCCGTTGCGTTCGATGACGCCCTTGTTCTGGTTCCAGCGGTAACCGGCCGTGTAAAAAACCACTGCCGGCGCCATGAACAGGAAAATCAAGGCAAAAACCCAGGGCATGATGCGCCGGTGAAAGGGGATTTTCATATGGTGGTAATTGTAGTCCATTGGGTTTAATAGGTCTATCGTAGATTGTCGGAAGTCGGGGGTCGGAAGTGCGCGACGGAGAATACTGGTCGAAGGTCGGAGGTCGTTAGTCGGAAGACGGCGCTTGAGGGACTGAAAAAAGCCCGGAGGGGCTTTAGAGGTCGTCGAGCGACAGCAGGACCTTCACGGCCGGATGGTCCAAATTCAGGTAGAAGTGCTTGGCGATGGTGTTGCTGCCTTCGCGCGCCTGGCTGACGTGCAAGAGAACCCCGTGTTCCGAGAAAATGCGGATCATCTCGTCCAACGAGGCTTGGCAAGCCCTGGTTTGTGCCGTGGCAAATTCGCGTTCGTACGATTCCAGGGTGTTGCGGTCTTGGGCTTCGAACGACGTCGACGCGATGCCGCGAGCCAGGGTTTTTTCGTGGCGCAGCGTGTCATGCAGCAGAATGCGGAGCAGCCTCCATGAGAACTGGTTTGCGTCCGCGCCGTGGTCAGGATGCAACAGCCGCTTGTCGTACATGGTTTGGATCAGGCTGCGCGCATCGGCCAACTGTAGGCGTAGGTAGGCATGGCGGCTCACCGAATCCTGCAACGCGAACGCGTTACTCAAGGATTTGGTCAACTCCAGATAGTCGTTCTTGATGCGCCAGAAGCGGCGGCGCTCCAGAGCCAGGCACGAATACGCCGCGGGATATTCCAGGATATTGGCGCGCGTTTCCGCGTGTTGCTTGAGTTGGTAGGCGATGGCTTCGGTGCCCACGGTCAAGAGAGTAACGCGTTTGCCCGCGGACCACACGGCTCGTTGCAGGTCTTTGGCCGCGTCGACGTCGTGCGTGAGCACGAGCAGGTCGGTGATGCCCGGCGTGCCGCGCCAGATGTCCAGTTCTTCGCGCAGCCCGTGTTCGGTCATGTCCTTGCGGCGAATTATTTCCGAACTAGTTTGGTCGTCCCAAATCCTTTGCGCCTTGGCTGGCACATGCACGATGCGGTAGCCGTTGCCGAACCAGGCTTCGATATCGTGAAGGTAAGGGGAGTGCGTCATCGGATTGCTGATGGCCAGGTCGGTCACGAGCACGGCGCGTTCCACGTTGGTGATGCGTTGGGCCATGCGCAACGGCCATTGGGGGTCCACGTTGCTCAGACCCAAATTGCGGCATAAACCCACCAGATTTTGGTGGTCCACGATGAGTACGCCGCGGCGCGGCGGACCGACCGGTTGGGTGGTTTCTTTGAAGACCTCCGAGTTTTGGATGGAGCTGACCGCAGTCTCCGCAGGCTGTGACGTGGTCATTTGAACCTCTCTGACTTGCTTGTATTTGGCTAAAAAAGAGCCTTTTGATAGTTTTCAAAATACGTTATCCAGAGAATTATGTCAAGGGGTTAACATCTTTTGCGACATAATAAAAAATACGCCAGCGGCGTAGGTTAAGGAAAGTCGGTTTCGGTCAGGACGATGACGGCCGGATGGTCTGTGTTGACGTAAAATTGGCGATGCGGACCACAAGCCGAGTTGGTTACGTTGTCTGCCAACAGGACTTCGTTTTTCTGCCAAATTTCCATGAGGTTGCGCAGACTTTCCAGGCAAGCGACTTGCTGGGCGGAAACCAAGGTCGTGCCGCCTTCGACGTTACCGTCCAAACCGGCCAGAATTTTTTCCGCGTAGAGTTCCTCGTGCAAAGCCGCTTGGAGCAGCCTCCACGACAGGCGTTTCGAACAGGGCAACAGGCCTTCTTTGAGGCACAGGCGATCGAGCGTCAAATGCCGTATCAGATGTTGCGCGTCTTTGAACTGCCTGGTCAGCCAGCTGTTGTGTCGCGCTCCCTCGGGAGTGGCCAGGCAGCGCCAAACTTTTTCACCCAGTTGCTCCAGATTTTGTCGCGGGTGCCAAAAGCCGATTTTTTCCAAGGCCCAAACCGAATACGCGGACGTGTAGCCCAAGACGTTAATGACCTCGTGTGCCGAATTGGCCAACGCTTGGGCGATGCCGTTTCCCGCATTCAGCAGAACGACTTTTTTGCCGTAGGTCGTGGCCGAGTCTAGCAGCACGCTGGCAAAATCCACGTCATGGGTGAACAACAGGACGTGGGTGACTTCCGGCACCATGCTCCAACGCTGAATTTCGGACCGGATGCCACCGTCGGTCATGTCTTTGCGGCGATATCGGCGTTTGCTGGACGCGCCTTTGGCGTCGTCAGAAATTTCTCCTTGTTCAGAAACGTGGATTTTCCGCGACGGCACGTGGACCACGGTGAAGCCTTCGTCCGACCAGCGGTCGATGTCGTTCAGGTATGGCACGTTGGTCGCCGGGTTGGCCATAGCCAAATCCGTGACCAACGACATGCCCAAACAATTGCCTAGGCGCAAGGCCAAATCCACGAGCCAGCGCGGATCAAAATCCCGCAGGCCTAGAGTTAGGGCGCGGCCCACCAGGTTTTGGTGGTCCACGACTAGTGCGGTTTGCCGCGGCAAACCGAGTTGCCGAATGGACAATAAGGGCGGCGGTGCTTGCGCTTGCGCGTCTTTCGGTTGTGAAACGGCGTCTGGTGGAACCATCTAACCTCCTAAAGTGCGAGTCTTTGTTTAGCGTATAGCCCAATCCTTGACTTAAGTCAAGCGCGGACCTAAAATCCAACCCATGCTTCAACCATTACGCGTCAAGCGCAACCCTTGGAAGGTCGTTTTTGCGGTCACCGCATTGGCGGCCACTTTCGCTTGCGGCTGGTACATCGGGCACGCCGGACTAGGCCAAGCCAAACAAGTCCAGTCCACGACGGTCAAAGTCACGGGCATGGGTTCGCAGCCGCCAGCCGACGCGACCGAAGTGGACTTGCAGTTTTCTCAATTCTGGGACCTATGGAAAACGCTTAAATTGAAATATTATCAGGACGCGGACGAGAAATCGATGTTTTACGGAGCCATGCGCGGCATGGCAGAGGCTTTGGGCGATCCGTACACGACTTTCTTCGAACCCAAAATCGCCAAAGAATTCAGCGAGTCCCTGAAAGGCGAATTCGAGGGCATCGGCGCGGAAATCGGCCTCCGCAACGGCCAGCTGCAAATCATCGCCCCGTTGCCCGAGACGCCGGCCGAGCGCGCCGGTTTGTTAGCCGGTGATTATATTTTGGCCATCAATGGCACGAGCACGGAAAACATGTCCACGGAAGAAGCCGTGTCTTTGATTCGCGGGCCCAAGGGCACGACCGTCAAACTCAAGATCGGACGCCTTCCGCCGAAAGACGAAAGCAAATCAAAGGCCGATGCCAAAGAAACGGACACGGCCTCGACTCAGGAGGCCTTGGGCGAACCCATCATCAAGGAATATTCCATCGTGCGCGACAAAATAGTGGTCAAGAGCGTGCGCGTGACCTGGCCCAAAAACAACATTGCGGTCGTGCAGGTCACCAACTTCAACCAAGACACGGACCAGGAGTTCAGGGCCGAGATCGGCAAGGTTTTGGACAAGAATCCGATTGGCATCATCTTGGATTTGCGCAACAACCCCGGAGGTTATCTTGACCGTTCCACGGTCATCGCCGGCGAATGGGTGGGCGATAAGGTCGTAGTTTCGGAAAGGCGCAAAGGTAAGATCATCGACGAATTCCGCGGCGAAGGCGCGGGCCGATTGGCCGGCATCAAGACCGCGGTGCTGGTGAACCAGGGTTCGGCTTCGGCTTCGGAAATCGTGGCCGGCGCCTTGCAGGATTACGGTTTGGCCGCGCTCATCGGCATGCAAACTTACGGCAAAGGCTCGGTCCAGGATTATTCCGAATTCGACGACGGCAGCGCGGTCAAAATCACCATCGCCGAATGGCTGACGCCCAAAGGTCGGTCCATCAATAAGACGGGCATCAAACCCGACATCCAAGTCGACCGTACGCCCGAAGATTATGACGCCAATCGCGACCCCCAACTCGACAAAGCGGTCTGGTACATCACCAGCCCAACCAGCAGCAGCGCCCTCAACGCCAGCTCAACCCAGACAGCACCGTAAAGGCGAAGCTTTCGCGCGGCACCGGGCGGATGGCGTTTTTAGCCGTCCTCGAGGACGCGTACAGCGCCAGGTTTCGGCCGGAGGCATCATCTACCGCCACCGCAACGGGCAGGTGGAGATTTTGTTTTTGAAGCGCGAAGACGGGCGTTGGACTTTTCCCAAAGGCAAACGCCAATTGGGCGAATCGCACGTGGTGGCCGCCATCCGCGAAATCCGCGAAGAGACGGGCGTTGCGGATTTACGATACGTGGCGCCGTTGGGTTTCATCGCTTTCCGTTACACCGAGCGCCATCAAGGACCGGCCAAACAAGTGGCCAAGGTCGTGCATTTTTTTCTGTTCGAGGCGCCGGGCGACACGCGCGTCAAACTCGCGGGCACCGAAGGCATCACCGAATCCGCTTGGGTGCGCGCGGACCGGGCGTTCGCCACTTTGAGCTATCGCAACCAGGACAAACTTTTGGCCAAGGCATTGAGGTTGATTGTGGAGGAGGGTAGGCATGAAGGGGAAAAATAGTCGACGGCCGGAGGTCGAAAACCGATTCGGACGTCGGACATCTTTTTTTCAGGAAGTCGAATCGTCCGACTACCCGCTTAATGACCTCCGACTTTCCATCAGATGCCTCCGTCCTGGACTATTGACATCCGACTGACGACTCAACTCCCGATGGACCTCGGATGTCCCTGCTGGTATAATTTAGTCCCGTATGACAAAAAAGAAATTTTCCAAACGTCGCCGCATGACGATTTTTGTCGTTGGCGGCGTTATGAGCGGCGTAGGCAAGGGCGTGGTCACGGCTTCGACGGGTGCGCTCCTTAAGGAATGCGGGTTTAGGGTCACGGCGTTGAAAATCGACCCATACATCAACGTGGACGCGGGCACCATGAATCCCATCGAACACGGCGAGGTGTTCGTGACCAAAGACGGCGCGGAAACCGACCAGGACATGGGCAACTACGAACGGTTTTTGAACCAAGATATCCCGCGCGTCAATTACATGACCACGGGCGCGGTTTACCAAACGGTCATCGAACGCGAACGTTCGCTGGGTTACGGCGGCAAGACGGTCGAGGCCGTGCCGCACATTCCGCTCGAAGTCATCGGACGCATCAAGGCCGCGCAAAAAGCCAGCGATTCGGACATAACGCTGGTGGAAATCGGAGGCACGGTGGGCGAATACCAAAACGTGTTGTTTTTGGAGGCCGCGCGTATGATGCGCCGCGACGATCCGCAAAACGTCATTATAGTCCTGGTAAGTTACATGCCAGTGCCGGCCTCTTTGGGCGAGATGAAGACCAAGCCAACGCAATACGCGGTCAAAGCCTTGAACGAGGTAGGCCTATTCCCGGATTTGATCGTGGCGCGGTCCACGCATTCCATCGACGAGGTACGCAAGGGCAAACTCGGCACCAATTGCGGCTTGAAGGGCGAAGACGTGATAGCCGCGCCAGACGTGCCATCGATATACGACGTGCCGGCCTTGTTCCGCCAGCAAAACGTGCCCGAACGCATCATGGAAAAATTCGGTTTGCCTAAACGCTGCCCCAAACATTCGGCCTGGGACGATTTTTCCAAACATATACACCGTAAAGGCAAGCCCGTGAAAATCGGCATCGTGGGCAAATACTTTTCCACCGGAGATTTCGTGTTGGGCGACGTCTACCTGTGCGTCATGGAGGCCATCAAGCACGCGTCGTGGCATTTGGGCGCCGCGCCGCAGATCGAGTGGATAAACAGCGAAGCCATCGAAAAGAAACCTAAGGACATCGCCAAGATTCTGAAAGGTTTGGACGGCATCCTGATTCCTGGCGGGTTCGGAAACCGCGGCATTGAAGGCAAAATCATGGCCATCCGCTACGCGCGCGAACATAAAATTCCGTATTTCGGTTTGTGTTACGGCATGCAATTGGCCACGGTCGAGGTAGCGCGACACATTTTAGGCTGGAACGACGCCAACACCACGGAAATCGACAAACAGACCGCGCATCCGGTCATCCATCTGATGAACGAACAGGAAGAACGCATGCGCAATTCCAGTTACGGCGGCACCATGCGGTTGGGGGAGTACGCTTGTGTCCTGCGCCCCGGGTCTTTGGCCAAAAGTTTATACGGCCACGAGTTCGTGATGGAACGCCATCGCCACCGCTACGAATTCAACCCCATGTATCGTGAGGAGCTAGAGAAAGCGGGCCTGCAATGCGTGGGCACGTCGCCGGACGGCAAACTGGTGGAGATCGTCGAATGGAAGAACCATCCGTTCTTTTTGGCCACGCAATTCCACCCCGAATTCCTCTCGCGTCCGTTCGCGCCGCATCCTTTGTTCGTAGGGTTCGTCCAAGCGGCCATGAAAAACAAAAAACGGTAGCCTAGGCTACCGTTTTTTGCGGCGGATTTTTTAGGCCGCGGTGATGACGTTGGCGAATTTGACCTTTTTGCGGGCGCCCGTGAAGGTCTTGATGGTCTTGTCCGTGAATTTGACGAAACCGTCGGCCATGGCAAACAAGGTGTCGTCTTTGCCTTGCTTCACGTTCAAACCGGCGCGGATTTTGGAGCCGCGTTGGCGCACGATGATGTTGCCGACCTTGGCGTGTTCGCCGGCGTAGAGTTTGGTGCCCAGGCGTTGGCCTTGGGAATCGCGGCCCAGCTTAGTAGAGCCGCCTGCTTTAGTATGTGCCATAAGAGTAATCGAATGACCAAGTTCCAATGACCAATGACCAAAGGGGACTTAAACCGCCTGAATGCGTCCCGGATTTGGTTATTGGTTATTGGTACATTGGAGATTCCTTTGCGAGTGAAATGTGGCGATATAATAGGGAAATTCCAGAGACTTGTCAAGGCCGGAAGAGGGCAGTAATATGGCTAAACATGGCACAAGACCAGAATCAATACACCGAATCCATCGAATCCGCCTTGGACGAGCTGCGCGAGCCGCTTTTGGCCCACGGAGGAAATGTGGAGCTGGTGTCAGTCGACGCGGCTAACGGCGTTGTTTCGGTGCGCTTGCACGGAGCCTGCGTCGGTTGTCCGTTATCCGAACTTACGCTCAAAGAGGGCATCGGCGAAGCGCTCAAGGAAAAATTCGAATGGATCAAGGAAGTGAAAGCCGTGAATTGAAGAACGTCGGAAGTCGGAGGTCGATAAGCAGGTAGTCGGACGATCCGACTTCCTGAAAAATGACGTTCCGACGTCCGAAGTTGATTATGACCCTCGACGAATGGAAGTTTTCGACCCGCATGGCTTGGGAAAAGCCCTCGGTTAAAATTATCAGTTTGGGGACTTTGGGCGGTTTGTTGGCCATGACGCTGTTCGCGGCCGTGAGCATCGTGCGGGCCGGTTTGCCCGTGGGTTACGCGGTAACGCATTACACGGTGTATTTGGGCATCGATCAGGTTTTGCCCGTCTATTGGGCGCTGCTTATCCTGTTCGTGCCAATCCCGTTGATTTCTGGTACCATCTTGTGCGGCATGGGAATCTATCGGGACGACATGGTGGCCGGCATGGCTTTGATGGCTTTGGCCGCCGTTTCGACCGCAATGTGGGGCGTGCAGCTTTTTTACCTGGCAAAAATAAACATCTAAACGTATGGACAACCTTTCCGTGGAAATCATGCGACTGATAGGCTGGGCATTGGCCTGTTTTTTAGTGGCTTTCGTGTGCACGCCCATGGTCATCCGTTTGCTCCGCAAATATAAAATGGGCAAAAGCATCCGCGACGCCGACGCCGCGCCCATCATGAACCAATTGCATGCGCACAAGGCCGGCACGCCCAGCATGGGCGGCATCGTAATCTGGGGCGCGGTGTTGATTGTGGCGGGCGGCGTGTGGTTGGCCTGCAAACTCTCGCCCAGCGGACCGTGGTGCGATTGGAACATCCTCTCACGCGCCCAAACTTACGTGCCGTTCGGCGCCATGATCGCGGCCGCGCTGGTGGGTTTGGTCGACGATTATTTGAACGTGCGCCGCATCGGTCCCAAAGGCGGCGGCTTGCGCGTCAGGCACCGTTTGCTTTTTTACACCTTGATCGCCGCGGTTTGCGCGGTGTGGTTTTACGCCAAATTGGACTGGAGCACGGTCCACGTTCCTTTCGTTGGCAATTGGGATTTGGGTTGGTGGTATCTGCCGTTTTTCATTTTCGTGATCGTGGCTTCCCAACATTCGGTCAACCTGACCGACGGTTTGGACGGTTTGGTCGGCGGCACGCTCATGGCGGCCTTCGGAGCCTATGGTTCCATCGCCTTCATGCAGGGCAAGATGGACATTGCGGCGTTTTGCGCGGCCATTATCGGCGCGCTGTTGGCGTTTTTGTGGCACAACATCACTCCGGCTGCGTTCTTCATGGGCGATACTGGGGCCATGGCGCTTGGCACGGTTTTGGGCATCGTGGCCATGCTGACCAACCAGCCTCTGCTCCTGCCAATCATCGGCATACCGTTCGTGGTCGAATCATTGTCTGTTTTGATCCAACTCACGTCCAAAAAATTGCGCCACGGCAAAAAAGTCTTCAAGAGTTCGCCGTTGCACCACCATCTTGAAGCCAGCGGTTGGGGCGAACCAAAAATCGTGATGCGGTTCTGGGTGGTGTCCATGATTTTTGCCGTGTTTGGCACGCTGATTCACATGATTGACCGTTAAAACCCAGCTTATGCGAGGGGAAAGGGGACAGATGGACCGCATGTTCCTGGCCAGCTTAGTCGCGCTGGTGGCCTTCGGTCTGCTCATGTTGCTTTCGGCCAGCGGCCCCATCGGATACCAGCGTTTCCACGACGCGGGTTATTTTTTTAAGCACCAGTTGATTTACGGCTTATTGCCTGGCGCCATCCTGTTCGTAATCTTTTCAAGAATCGATTACAGGCTGTTTCTCAAATTCGCGCCCGCGGCTTTGGTCGCATCCATCGTCCTGTTGCTCATGGTGTATTTGCCGGGCATTGGTATGCGTTTTGGCGGTTCCGGACGTTGGGTGTATCTGGGTTTTTTGTCTTTCCAACCTTCGGAATTCGTAAAAATCGGCGTTCTGGTTTACACAGCGGCTTGGTTGGAGCGCCACAGTTCGGAGAGCAAAACTTTGGACAAGGGTTTTTTGCCGTTTTTGATTCCGCTGTCCATCGTGATGTTGCTGCTTATCCTGCAGCCGAACACGGGATCCATGTTCGTGATCGTGGCATCGGCGTTGACCGCGTATTACATCAGCGGCGCGCCGTTCGTCTGGTTCGCGGGTTTGGGTTTGTTGGGCACGGCTTTGTTCGGCTTGCTCATCAAACTGTCTCCTTACCGCGCGGCGCGGTTTCTGACTTTCCTGCATCCGGAGCTTGACCCGAACGGCATCGGCTACCAAATCAACCAAGCGTATTTGGCCATCGGGTCTGGCGGGCTGTTCGGTTTGGGTTACGGGCATTCGCGCCAAAAATACCTGTATCTGCCCGAGGCGTATGGCGATTCAATTTTTGCGGTCATGGCTGAAGAGTTAGGTTTCCTTATTTGTTTGCTGTTTTTAGGCCTGATGGCGTTTTTCGTCTGGCGCTGTTGGCGCATCGCCAAACAGGCTTCAGACCCTTTTGGGCGGTATTTGGCCGTGGGCATTGGCGCTTGGATCGCCATACAAACTTCGCTTAACATAGCTTCTATGATGGGCTTGATGCCCATGACGGGCGTAACTTTGCCGTTCGTAAGCTACGGCAGTTCGGCGTTTGTTGCGCTCTCGATAGCCTGTGGTATTATGGCTTCAATCAGTCGGGGGACAGGAATATGGCGCGAACCATAGCTTTGGTTGGCGGAGGAACCATGGGGCCAACGGCTCCGCTTTTGGCGCTCCAAAAAGTTTTGGCCGCGCGGCATCCCTCGGATAAATTCGTGTGGGCCGGAACCGAAAACGGGCCAGAAAGGGGTCCGGTCGCGGCCCAAGGCATAGAATTCGTGGCCATCCCCACGGCTAAATTCCCGCGTTACCTTTCATTGGCTTGGCTGACCATGCCGTTCAATTTTTGGCGCGCGCGGCAGGAGGCTAAAAGGTTTTTGGACAAATACAAACCGGAAATCGTCATTGGGGCCGGCGGTTTCACGCAAGTGCCCATCATGTTGCTCGCCAGCCATCGGAAGATACCGTGCGTCATCCACCAATTGGATTTTTCGCCCACGCTTTCCAACCGCATCGTGGCGCGTTTTTGCAAACTCATCACCACGACTTACGTTTACCACTACCGCAAATTCAACGTGCGAATCGAGGAGATGCATATCGCCACGCCCAACCGTTTTGCGGACGCGGACGTGCCCGAGCGCATGAAGGCGGTCCAGGAATTCGGGTTGGATCCGTCCAAGCCCGTGGCGTTCGTGACCGGCGGCGGCACGGGCTCGCTTGCCATCAACAAATGCATCGAAGACAACTTGGGACGTTGGTTGGGCAAGACCCAAATAATCCACGTGACCGGGCGCGGACGCAGCGCGCAGGTGCCCGAACGTCCGGGTTATGTGCGGCGCGACTTTTTCGACGAACGGACCATGTTGTACGCGTACGCGGCGGCCGATGTAGTGGTGTCGCGCGCGGGCATGGGAGCCATCACCGACCTTTCGGCGCTGGGCAAAGCGGCCATCCTCGTGCCCATGCCAAACAGCCATCAGGAAAAGAACACGCGCCATTTGCCTTTGGGCGTCATCGAAATCAAACAATCGTCCAATTTTTTTGAGGACTTGTACCGTGCGGTCTCCAAATTGCTCAAGCATCCTGAGGACCGTTCCCGCTTGGCCTACGAGCTTAAGCGCCACATCAAAACAGACGACGGGTCAGAATGGGCGTCGCTCATCGAAAGATTCTTGCCTGAGGATTTAGACTGAAACCGTCGACAGTCGACGGTCGGAGGTCGGAAATAGATTGTATGGTCGAAGGTCAAAAATCAGAGGAAATGAAAAAGCCGCGTAAAATGCGGTTTTAAGTCGTTTAAGGTGGCCAATGAAAGTCGACGTTACCGTCCTCGTCCATTCGATAGGGTTCGGTCAGGAAGGCGATGGAAAGGACGAGGCACGTGCCAATCAACAAAGAGAATTCGACGGCCACCGGCGTCCAGTCGGAGAATATTTGGCGCATTTTTTCCGAAAGCATGAGGAACGGAAAGCTCAGCATCATGGCAAAGATGATAAGCGAGGCCACGGTGTAGCGACGATGGACCAGGATTCTCGTTTGGTTGCGCATAAGCGGCTCCTCTGCGGTTGTGGGCATGCGAGGGTTGAACGCGACGTGGGCTGGGGCATGACAGAGGATATTTCGTTAAAACAAAAATCCCCCGAAGCTTTATGCGAAGGGGGATGGTCGCGTTAAACGCGATGGTGCGCCCGGTGGGGATCGAACCCACGACCATTGGCTTAAAAGGCCACTGCTCTACCACTGAGCTACAGGCGCCTGGGTCGCATAACGTGTATCGCGCAACGCGCAACGCTTGGAGGGA
This sequence comes from Patescibacteria group bacterium, assembly GCA_022703155.1. GTDB lineage: Bacteria > Patescibacteriota > Patescibacteriia > 2-12-FULL-60-25 > 2-12-FULL-60-25 > MWCR01. Next base: position 32,502 of record JAKLEH010000002.1, read on the forward strand.
CGGGGTCCGTTTGGCGTTTCGCGTTACACGTTTTGCGTTTAACGAATTTTGGCTGTACAATAATACACAAATCGTACAAAACTTTCAAGATGCGCATTGCGATGATTGGGGCCAAGGGGCTCCCCAGCCTTTTGCCGGTCGGCGGAGGTATAGAAACGCACGTAGAGAACCTCGCGCGCAATCTTGCGGCACGCGGCCACGAGGTTACCGTATATGTACGGACTTATGCAAATCCGCGGCGTTTGTCGTGGCTAGGCAAGCTCCGGTTGGTGACCCTCGGGTCGTGGCACCGCAAGAATTTCGACGCCATTACCCACACATTCTTCTCTACGGTCCATGCGATGGGCGAGGATTACGACATCATCCATTATCATGGCGTGGGCCCCTCGACTTTATCGTGGCTGCCTAGGCTTTTCGGGCGCAAGGCCAAAGTCGTAGTCACGTTCCACAGCCGCGACCAATTCCACGAAAAATGGGGCTTGTTGGCGCGTTTGTATTTGGCGTTCGGCGAATGGACTTCAGCCAGGTTTCCGCACACCACCATCGCCGTAAACCACGGGATCCAGCTTTTGTGCCGGCGATTGTACGGACGTGAGGCGTTGTACATACCGAACGGCGTGGAATTGCCCACGGGTTGGCCTGGGACGCACGAGTTGGCCCCCTTGGGTTTGCACGCCAACCGTTATTTCCTGTGCCTGGCCAGGTTGGTGCCGCACAAAGCGCAGGACGACGTCATCCGAGCGTTCCGCAAACTCGATACGGACATGAAGCTGGCCATTGTAGGCAGCGCGTCTTTTGACGATGCCATTTACGCGGAGAAACTCAAACGCTTAGCCGGAGACGACGAACGCGTGATCTTTACCGGCCACCAAGGCGGCGAAGCGTTGCGCGAAATCATCGCCCATTCCTACGCGTTGGTGCATGCGTCACGCAGCGAAGGTTTGTCCGTTACCGTACTCGAGGCCATGTCCTACGGAAAATTGGTCATCATGAGCGACATTCCCGAGAATTTGGAACTGATTGACCATTCCGGTATTTCGTTTAAAGTAGGCAACATCAAAGCTTTGACCGACGCCATGCGTTGGGCTTTGGACGAGCCACGCCTGGCCCGCGAACGCGGTCAACGCGCCAAAGACGTGATCCATAAACTGTATTCATGGCACGCGGTGGTGACTAAGACGGAGAAGCTGTATGAAACGCTAATTGGGTAGAGTCGAATTTTATTCATAAATGTTTTTAAAGTTTGTAAAGTACAGCTGCCTTCAAATCCATAAAATAGGCGAACTCAAAAAACTTTATTAACATTACAAACTTTAAAAACATTACGAACCATTATGAAGCGGATTACGTTCGACCACATCCAAAAACGCAAGAAGGAATTGGAGGTTTTAAAACGGACTCTGGACGGGTATGCACACGAGGCTTTGCGCGCGTCCAAGCGCGCGATTTTCGCTTTTCAACGCGGTGACGGCAAAGAGGCTGGTGAATTGCTGGGCGTGGCGCGCGACAACGTGAGGCTCGGCACGAAAATCGTTTTCAAACAGCCGTTGCTGACCGGCGACGGCCAGTGGCGCGCAGCCTTGGAGGAGTACACAGAAGCCACGTTGTTTGGCACTTATCTGGACGGTGAAATGCGCGCTCCGGACGAGTGCGCGGAATATCCCGACGTATTGCTTGGCGGACTTTCGGATACGGCCGGTGAGTTGGCCCGTTACGCTGTCTTACGCGCCACTGAACGCGACAAGAAGGCGGTCGAGTCCGCCTACAAGACGGCGTTACACATCGTCGAACTGTTTGCGGCATTGGATTTGACCGGCTCGCTGCGCGCCAAATTCGACCAATCCAAATCGCATTTGAGGAAGATCGAGGATATCAGGTATGACTTATCGAAATAGACGTCGCACGTCGCACGTCGCATCGTCCCTGGGACGCGGGACGCGGGACGTTGCGACGAAGGTTTTGGTTTTGGGTTTGGGCTCGTATCCCGGGGGTACGGGCGTACAATCCGCGATTTATTTCGCCAAGCGCGGGTTCGACGTCTTGGTGACGGATTTGAAGACCGCCGAACAAATCGGCGAGAACGTCAAAACTTTAAAGCGTTACAAAAACGTCGAATTCAGGTTGGGTGAAAACAAAGTCGAGGATTTGGAGTGGGCGGACGTGATCGTGCGCAATCCGGACATCAAAAAAATCCTGCCCATCTACAAAGCCGCGGCCAAAACCGGCAAACCGCTGATCAACGACATCACGATATTTTTAGAACAGGCGACATGCCCGACCGTGGGCATCACCGGAACGCGCGGCAAAAGCACGACCACGAGCTGGATCCACGACATGCTGGCCAAGAGCGGCAAAAAGTCATACCTCGGCGGGAACATTACGGTTTCGCCGCTGACTTTCATCGAAAAAATCAAAAAGGACGACATCGCGGTCATCGAGCTTTCGAGCTGGTTGCTCGAACCGTGCGGAGACGCCGGGCGTTCGCCCCATATCGCGGTTTGGACCAATGTCATGTCCGACCATCTGAACGCGTACGACGGAGTGGAGGATTATGCCGAAGCCAAAGCGCAAATCATGCGCCACCAAAAAGCCACTGACGTCTTCATCCCAAATTTGGACGACGAAATCGTGTCCGCGTACGCGTCCGAAGCCGCGGGTACGGTCAAAGGATTCGCGCTGAAAAAGATGCGTAACGCTTGGGCCTGGACGCAAGACGGATGGCTGGCGGCCAAAGTCCGCGGGCGCGAAACCGAAATCGTGAAGCTGTCGGAGTTGAGTTTGCGCGGACCGCACAACGTGATGAACGCCTTGGCCGCCACGGTCGGCGCATTGGAAGCCGGCGCCACGTTGGAGGGCGTCAGAAAATCGTTAAAAACGTTCGGTGGAGTGCCGTATCGCCAACAAATCGTGGCCGTCAAAAAAGGCATCACCTTCGTCAACGACACCACGGCAACCACGCCGGACGCGGCCATCGCTGCGCTACGGGCTTTCGCCGTGGAAACAGCAAATTCCAAACAGCAAACAGCAAGATTGAAAGCAGGCAATCAACGGCGTGGTACGTTGGACGTTGGGCGTTGTACGATCCACTGGATCTGCGGCGGAGCGCACAAAGGTCTGGACTATACGCCGTTGGTCCAAGAAGCGCGCGGCAAGGATTTGGATATCCATGTATTGGCGGGTACGGCTTACGACAAGCTGACGGCAGAATTCGACAAGAAAAAAATCCGTTATGCCAAAGCCGAAACGCTCAAACAGGCGTTTGACGCGTGCATTAAAACGGCCAAGGCGGACGATGTCGTCCTGTTGTCTCCGGCTTGCGCCAGTTTTGGCTTGTTTAAAAACGAATTCGACCGCGGCGACCAGTTTAACGCCTTAGTGAAAAAGGTTTGACCTGGGCTGTCTTTTGGTGCATCATTCAGGTCAAGAATTTATGAACGTTCCGCATTTTTTGAAACGGAAAAGCACTTACGCGATTTTGGTCGTGCTCTTGCTCTTGGGTTGGTGGCTATGGGCACGACAACAGTCAGCCGGCAAGGTCACGTACGAAACCGCAGACGTTGAGCGTCGGACTTTGCTGCAAACCGTAGAAGTCACCGGCGAAATCAAACCCGCGGCGCGCATCGATTTGGCGTATAAAACCGGCGGCACGCTGCAAAAGGTCAACGTAAAAATCGGAGACAACGTCAAACAGGGCGAGGTTTTGGCTGAACTCGAGGCTCAAGATTTGTCGTTCTCCTATCAGCGCGCCAAAGCGTCGTTGGCCATGGCCCAAGCCAATCTCAACTTACGCTTGGCCGGCGAAGCGGACGAATCCATTCGCGTGTCGCAAGCCGGAGTGGAACAGGCTCAAGCGGCGTACGACAAGGCCGTATCGGATTTGGAAAACACCCGGATTCAAGTGCAGAACGATTTGAAAAACGCGGAAGTGGCCATGAATACCGCCCAGAACAGTTATGACAAATCCGCGCCCCTGTCCGACCAGACGCTGGACAACGCCATCGAAACGTCGCGTATTTCGCTCAAGAACGCTTTGGGTCCGCTGAATTCCGCATTGATTGACGGCGACGCCATCGTGGGCGTGGACGATACGGCTAGCAACCAGATGTACAAGAGTTATTTGGGCGCTTTGTCCGACGGTTCGCTCGAAAAAGCCAAGAACAGCTACCGTTTGGCCAAAGTCGACAAGTTGGCCGCCGAGCAAGCGATAAACGCGGTGGGCAATTCGGCGAGCAAGGCGGATATCGTCACGGCCGCGGACGCCATACAAAAATCCATCGAAAGCACGCAAGCGTTTTTGTTGGACGTGAAATACGTTTTGGCCAACACCATCACCTCAAGCTTTTTCTCGACCGCGGATTTGGCGGCCAAAAAGACGACCATCGACGCGGATTACACGAGCGTTTCGGCGCAAAAGACCACCGTGGCCGCGGCCAAACAGGCCATGGAGAGCGCTGCATTGTCCAACGCGTCCGATTTGACCAGGTTGCAGGACGCCCTGTCCGCGGCGAAAGTGGCTTACGACATCGCGCAAACCAACGTCAAAATGAAGATATCCGCGGCCGAGACCGCGGTGGCCGTGCAGAAAGCCGCGCTGGATTCGGCCAAAGCCGCGTTGGAACTCAAACAGGCGCCGCCTAGGCCCGTGGATGTGGCGTCGTTGCGCGCTGCGGTCGAAGAGGCGCAAGCCGCCTTGGGTCAAGCCGAGAACAGCCTTAATAACGCGCGTATCATCGCCCCGGTTGACGGCACGGTTTCGGACGTGATTTCGGATATCGGTGAGCTGGTCGCGCCCAATACGCCGCAAATCCGCATGGTGGGCACGGCCAGCTACGATATCGAAGCCAAAGTGCCGGAGGCTGATATCGCCAAAATCAAAGTCGGGGAAGAAGCCGAGTTCACCCTCGACGCGTATGGCGACGACGTGAAATTCAAGGGAACGGTCACGGCTTTGGATCCGGACCAAACCTTGGTGCAAGACGCCGTGTATTACAAAATTCGCGTCACGGTTGCGCCTACGGATAAAATCGTAAAACCGGGCATGACGGCCAATGTGACGGTTACCACGGGCAAGGCCGATGACGCGATTGTCATTCCTTTGCGCGCGATCAAAACCGTCAATGAAACCAAAAAGGTCCGGATTTTGGTTGACGGCAAGCCAGTCGAGAAAACCGTGAACCTTGGATTGAAAGGCGATGAAGGCAAGGTCCAGGTCGTGGTCGGCGTGGAGCAGGGCGAAAAAGTCATTTTGTCGGAGAAGACGGGGAGTTAATAACGCCGGAGGTCGGAAGTCATTAAGCAGGTAGTCGGACGATACGACTTCCTAAAAAAAGACGTCCGACGTCCGTCTCTCGTTTATGCCCAACGGCGTCAAATGCAATGAAGGCTACGTCATAGAAGTCAAAGATTTGGTCAAGCGCTACGAGAACGACGGCGTGGTAACGCCAGTTTTGCATGGCGTGAGTTTTGGCATAACCAAAGGCCAGTTCGTGGCCATCATGGGGCCGTCGGGGTCAGGAAAATCCACGCTTATGCATATTTTGGGTTTTTTGGACACGGCCACATCGGGCAAATACATTTTTGAGAACAAAGACGTCAGCACGTTGGACGATGACGCGCTGGCAAGCTTTCGCGGGGACCGTGTGGGTTTCGTGTTCCAGGCTTTCAATCTTTTGCCCAAGGCTTCGGTTTTGGACAACGTCAAATTGCCGTTGCTGTATTCGGGCGTGCCGGCGCGCCAATGGGACGCCATGGCCAAGAAGGCCATCGAAGCCGTCGGGTTGTCGCATCGCATCAACAACCTTTCCAACCAGCTTTCTGGCGGCGAAAAACAGCGCGTGGCCATAGCCCGGGCCTTGATCCGCGAGCCGTCCGTGATTTTTGCGGATGAACCCACGGGCAATTTGGATTCCAAGTCAGGCATACAGGTGATGGAGCTTCTGCAGAAGTTGAATTTGGAACAATGCGTTACCATCATTTTGGTGACGCACGAGACCTATACGGCCGAACATTCGGAAAGGATTTTGCGCATCAAAGACGGGCAAATCGTGGCCGATGAACCGGTTCTGAATCGACGCATAGCGAGCGATGGCGTTTTGCTGAAATAGCTTATGCAACTGGACGATCTGGCGCGCAGCGCATATTCGAGCCTAAAACGGACGCGCGGCCGGTCAGTTTTGACCATGTTGGGCATCGTCATCGGAATCGCGGCCGTGATTTTGGCGTTGTCCATAGGCGAGTCCGCTCAAAAGTTCATCCTGTCGCAAATTTCGGCTTTCGGTTCGGACCAGTTGATGGTGGACAACGGACCGCGCGCGGACAAAACCGGAGAAGTTTCGGTGTTTCGCGAAGAAACGCTGACCTTGAAGGACGTCAGAAGACTCAAAAAAGAACCGTGGGTCAAGGGCGTGGTAGGGCAGATCTTCCAAACCGATCTGTTACAGGCCGAAGGACAAGCGCGCAACGTACAGGTAATCGGTACCATGCCCGACGATTTGTCCATCAACGATTACCATTTGCAGGAAGGCATGTTTTTTACGGACGACGAAATCAACAGCCATAGCCGGACCGCTGTTTTGGGCCACACTTTAGCCGATAAATACTTCGGCCAAGGCAACGCCGTCAATAAAACTTTCAAATTGGGCACGATCAATTACAAGATAATCGGCGTGCTGGAGCCTTTAGGCACCAAATTTTTCCAGAATTTGGACGAGATGGTGTATTTGCCCGTGACCACGGTCATGGACAAGTACAACAAGGACCGGATGACTTTCATCACCATCCAATCCGCCATACCCTTGTCCGAAGCCCAGCCGTTGGCCGAAACTTTGTTTCGCGAATGGCACAATTTGGACAATCCGGAAGGGGATTACGCCAAAGACGATTTCCATGTGGTGAGTCAAGAGGAGGCCATCAAAATCGTGGGCCAAATTACGGGCGTTCTGGAAATTCTGCTCGCCGCCATCGCCGCCATTTCGCTTCTGGTGGGCGGCATCGGCATCATGAACATCATGTTCGTGTCCGTGACCGAGCGCACTAAAGAAATAGGTTTGCGCAAAGCGCTAGGCGCCAAGCAACGTGACATCCAAAACCAATTTTTAGCCGAAGCCGTGATGCTGACCGTGGCCGGAGGTGCCGTGGGCATAACGTTTGGAGCGTTGTTGGCTTGGTTGGGCATCCAGATAATTCTGATGTACCAATCGGGATGGGAATTCGGCCTGTCTTGGTCCGGCATCCTGTCCGGCTTCTTGGTTTCCACGTTGATCGGCATCGTATTCGGTTACGTTCCGGCGCGTCGAGCGGCGCGCAAGAATCCGATCGACGCGTTAAGGGCCAATGAATGATATGCGATTGCGCGACACTTTCCGTTTGGCCGTTGGCAATTTGACCCGCAACAAAGGGCGGGCGGCTTTGACCATGCTTGGCATCGTCATCGGCGTCAGTTCTGTGATTTTGATGCTGTCCATCGGACAGGCGGCCGAACGCTTCATTTTGTCGCAAGTCGCCTCGTTCGGTTCCGACATGATGTTCGTACGCAACGGTCCGGGCGACGGCACGCAAGGTTCCGGCCCTCCGACCACGGCCGTCAAACAGGTCCTGACCCTGAAGGATTACAAAAAATTGAAACAACAATCGTGGATCAGTTCGGTCAACGCGTTTGTCATGCAGGATTTGTATGTCGAATATGGGGGCCTCAACAAGCGACGCAGCATTAGCGGCGCGACCGAAAGCGGCTTGAGCATGTATGACGCGGAGATCGACAGGGGCAACTTTTTTACGCTCGAAGACGTGGACGGACGCGCTAGGGTCGCGGTCTTAGGTTCGACTTTGGCGGATGAACTTTTTGGCCAAGAAGATCCCATCGGCAAACAAATCAAGGTGGGCAAACGGCCTTACCATGTAATTGGCGTAATCAAGCCGGCCGGCACCAGGTTCTTCACCAATTTGGACAAGCAAGTTTACGTACCCGTGACCACTCTCATGCAGGACATGAATGCCGATTATGTGCAGTTCATCAGTCTGCGCATAGGCAACACCCCGCCAAATGAAGCCAAAGAGCGCATCCGTGTGTTGTTGCGCGACACCCACAACATAGATAATCCGACCGGGGATTTGTCCAAAGACGATTTTTCAGTGGCAGGCCAGGAAGACGCCGCGCAACGCGCCGGAGCTATCGGCACGATTTTATCCGTGCTTTTGGGCTCCATCGCGGCCATATCGCTCATTGTGGGCGGCGTGGGCATCATGAACATCATGTTCGTGTCCGTGACCGAACGCACGCGTGAAATCGGTCTGCGTAAAGCCGTGGGCGCCAAACCGGGCGACATCTTAGGCCAGTTTTTGGCCGAAGCCGTGGTGTTATGCGTTTTGGGCGGCTTGATTGGCGTGGCGCTTGGCATAGGTTTTTCTTGGTTAGGCATCAAAGTCCTGCAGATATACCAATCGGCCAATTGGACGTACGCCGTGCCGTACAACGGTATCGCCATGGGTTTGAGCGTATCCACGGCCATTGGCGTCATTTTTGGCTATTACCCGGCCCAAAAAGCGGCCAAACTGAATCCGATCGAAGCGTTACAGTATGAATGAATGACCAATGGATCAATCGCCAATAACCAATGCGGTTTTGGTGATTGGTTATTGGAATTTGGTTATTCCCTCTAAAGTCTTGACGTTCGCTTTTCGGTTCCCTATAGTATTGGCACTCTATTGGATTGAGTGCTAATATGCAGCCCATGGAAAAGCATCTGGAAAACACTTTGGCCCAAGTGGTTGAGCAGGCCATCCAGACGGGTGAACCGGTCGGTTCGCAGTATTTGGTCGAACGCTACAAGCTGGACGTCAGCCCCTCCACCATCCGCAATTATTTTGCCGAACTCGAAAACCAAGGTTTCATCGCCCAACCGCATACCTCATCCGGCCGTTTGCCCACGGAAAAGGGCTACGGTTATTTTGTGCAGAATCTGATGAAGCCCAAGTCTTTGACCAAACGCGAAAACTCCGAATTGGACCAAGCCGCGCAAGACCAGGACCATGAGCACAAGCGCGCCAAATCTCTGGCCAAAGCCGCGGTCGAAATTTGCGGCCAGGCTGTGGTGTTGGGCATCGGCGACGCGGATTCGTATTACACGGGTTTAACCCAACTGTTCGGCCAGCCCGAATTCAAGGATTGGAACCGCATCTTGAGCATGAGCGACGTCTTGGACCGGATGGACAGCGTGTTGGCCAAAGTCCGCAAAACGCAATTCCAACAGCCCATGGTCATGATTGGCACAGAATGCCCGTTCGGGCCGTTGTGCGGCTCGGTAGTCGTATCGGCGCGCGAAGAATACCTGTTGGGGATTCTGGGACCGATTCGCATGGACTACGCCCAAGCCATAGCCGTGACTGAAAGGATTAAGAATTTACTGGAAACGTAACTATGCAAGAAGAACAGAACCAGTCGGAGGTCGGAGGTCAGGCAGAGGAGGTCGGAGGTTTGACCGAATCCATCCGACAATCCGACGGTCCGACATCCGGTTGTCGTCATTGCGACGAATACCTGAACGGCTGGAAGCGTGCGCAGGCGGATTACGCGAACCTTAAAAAAGACATGGACCGGTTGCGGTTGGATGTGGTCGCTTCGGCCAACGAGCGCGCCATCTTGGGCATATTGCCGGCTTTGGACCAATTCGAGACGGCTTTGGATCATGCGCCGGATTTGAACGGTTTGCCCGAAGACGCCCAGAAGCGCATCAAAAGTTGGGTGGATGGCGTTAAAGCCGTCAAAAGCCTGTGGGAGCAGTCTTTGAAGGATTTCGGGTTGGAGAACGTGGACACTTCCGGCACATTCGATCCGACCAAACATGATGCGGTGGGCAAGACGGAGGACGAAAGCAGGTCCCAGGACGCCATCGTAAAAACCGTAAGGCGCGGCTGGATGATGAACGGCAAGGTCATAAGGCCAGCGGCGGTGATTGTTAATTCTTTAAATAACGACAAGTCGGAATAATCAAATACCAAATTCCAATGACCAAAGGCGGCGCGGTTTGGTCATTGGTCCATTGGTTATTGGTTATTCGAGGCCAGTGATCAGTCATTGGTCCATTGATAATTCCCTTCATCACATTATGTCTAATCTCATGAAATGGTCGCCGTTCTTCGACCAATTCGACAACTTCGACGCTTTCTTTAAGGACGTGCCAGCTTTGGTCCCGTCAAAGCACGGGTTGATTCCGCCGGTGGACATGTACGACAACAAGGACACGGTCATAGTGGAAACGCCGCTGCCCGGAGCTGATCCTAAAAAAGTCAGCGTGGAAATAGAAAACGGGGTATTGACCATCAAGGGTTCAAGCGAACGCAAGACCGAAGTCGAGGACAAGAATTATTACCGCAAAGAGATGCGTTCTGGCCAAATCTTCCGCCAAATCGCACTCCCGGCGCGCGTGGACGAAAAAGCGGCCAGCGCCTCGTTCGAAAACGGCATCCTGAAAGTCGAAATTCCCAAGTTGGCTGAAGCCAAGCCAAAGTCGATTAAGATTGACGTGAAGAAAGCGGAATAATGCATGCAGCATGTAGCATGCATCATGTAGCAGGCGCGCGGAAAGTACCCGTCCCTGTTGCACGCTACATGATACATGCTATATGAGACTATAACTGACAATAAACTTAACTATGAAAATCCTCGGAATAGACCTAGGCACGACCAATTCGTGCATGGCGGTCGTGGAAGGCGGCCAACCTAAAGTCATAGAAAACGCGGAAGGCGCGCGCACCACGCCTTCGGTCGTGGCGGTAACCAAGACCGGCGAACGCCTGACCGGGCAGTTGGCCAAACGCCAAGCGGCCGTGAACCCGGAAAACACTTTGTTTTCGGTCAAACGCCTCATCGGGCGCCGTTGGGCCGACCCGGAGGTGCAACGCGACAATACGCTCCTGCCGTATAAAATCACGCAAAAAGGCGACGGCGTGCGCGTCCTCATGTCGGGTAAAGAGTATTCGCCCGAAGAAGTTTCGGCCATGGTGCTGCAAAAGCTTAAAGCTGACGCTGAAGCGCGTTTGGGCGAAAAGATAACGGACGCGGTCATCACCGTGCCCGCGTATTTTGATGACTCGCAACGCCAAGCCACCAAGGTGGCGGGCGAAATCGCGGGTTTGAACGTGCGCCGCATCATCAACGAACCCACGGCCGCGGCTTTGGCTTACGGTTTTGACCGTAAGAAGGACGAGAAGATAGTGGTTTACGATTTGGGCGGCGGTACTTTCGACGTGTCCGTGCTCGAAGTGGCATATGACGCGGCCACCAGCCAAAACACGGTGGAAGTCAAAGCCACGAACGGCGACACGCATTTGGGCGGCGACGACTTTGACCAAATCGTCATCAAATGGGCCCTGGACGAGTTCCGCAAGCAGGAAGGTTTGGATTTGTCCCAAGACCCGATAGCTTTGCAACGCATCAAAGACGCGGCAGAGAAGGCCAAGATCGAACTGTCCACGGCCATGGAAACCGAGCTCAACCAACCGTTCATCGCCAACGACAGCACGGGCGCCAAACATCTGATGTTGAAGTTAACCCGTGCCAAATTGGAGGAATTGGTCGGTTCATTGGTCGAGAAGACGCTGGAACCGTGCCGCAAGGCTTTGGCTGACGCCAAAATGACCACGTCTGACATCAACGAAGTCATCTTGGTTGGCGGCATGACGCGCATGCCTCTCGTGTTGCAGACCGTGGAAAAGTTTTTCGGCAAAAAGCCCAACATCAGCGTCAACCCTGACGAAGTCGTATCCATCGGCGCGGCCGTACAAGCCGGCAACCTGCAAGGCGACATCAAAGGTGAATTGCTGCTTTTGGACGTCACGCCGCTTTCCCTCGGTCTCGAGACTTTGGGCGGCGTCATGACGCGCCTCATCGAACGCAATACGACAATTCCGACGTCCAAGTCGCAAATCTTTTCCACTGCGGCTGACGGGCAGAACACGGTCGAAATCGTGGTCTTGCAAGGCGAACGCGACATGGCGGCCGACAACCGCGCTTTGGGACGCTTCACGCTCTCTGGCATTCCGCCGGCGCCGCGCGGCGTGCCGCAAATCGAAGTCACTTTCGACATCGACGCCAACGGCATTTTGAACGTCAAAGCCGTGGACAAAGCCACCAATAAGGAAGCCAAAATCACCATCACCGCGTCCACCAACCTGTCCAAGGACGAAATCGAGAAGATGAAGAAAGACGCGGAAGTGCACGCGGCCGAAGACAAGAAGCGCAAAGAGCTGGTCGAAGTGCGCAACATGGCCGAAACCATGATTTACACCACCGAGAAGATGCTTAAGGACGCGGGCGACAAAGCCAATACGGACGACAAGAAAGCTACGGAAGAAAAAATCGAGGCTCTGAAGAAGTTAAAAGACAGCGAAGACATCGAGGCCATTAAAAAAGCGGCCGACGAACTCGCGACCGTGGCTCAAAAGGTCGGCGCGGCCATGTACCAGCAGGCGAAGACGGAGGAAGAAGGAATGAGGAAAGAGGAAGGGGGAACGGACGCTGGGAACGCAACGGGTGGCGAGCAGCCCAAAGAAGGCGATTTTGAGGAGAAGAAATAATTCTTTGTCATCGCGAGGACGCTCCGAGCGGACATGACGATCTATGGATTGCTTCGCAGAGCCTCGCAATGACAATTAAGTCACTGATGTGCATTCCGTCATGCCGAACTCGTTTCGGCATCTCAATTAACAACAAACATACAATCGAGATCCTGAAACGAGTTCAGGATGACTAATGAGACTAATAAAATTATGCCCGAACAACCGCAACAACAATTGAACGTCAAAGCGCAAGACAAGCTTTTGCGCGGACACTACGCTAACATCGTGTCCGTGACTTCGCAGGAACGCGAAGTGGTCATCGACTTCATCAACCGTGTGGGTCCGGACGGCCAATTGGTCAGCCGCGTCATCCTTAACCGTTTTACGGCGCAAGAATTGGTGCAGGTTTTGCAGAATGTGATGCAGCAGTGGGAAAAGATGAAGTACGAAGTCCCGCCAACGGACGAGAAAAAATAGTCTCGGGCCTCGCGTCATGCCGAACTTGTTTCGGCATCTAGATTAAACGCGAATTGACGAAATTCCAAGCCAAGCAATCAAATGAGATCCTGAATCGAGTTCAGGATGACGCAAAACGGATTCATGTCCAAAGACTACTACAAAATTCTCGGAGTGGATAAGAACGCCAGCGAGGACGAAATAAAAAAATCGTTCAGACGTTTGGCGCACGAGCACCATCCGGACAAAGGCGGCGACCAGCAGAAGTTCAAAGACATCAACGAGGCGTATCAGGTTTTGGGCGACAAGCAAAAACGCGCCAAATACGACCAATTCGGGTCAGCCGCTTTCGAGCAGGGCGGTTTTGGCGGAGCCGGAGCGCAGGGCTACGGGGATTTTGGGTTTGGCGGCGGATTCGGCGGACAAGGCTTTAACATCAACATGGACGATTTGGGGGATTTGGGCGACGTGTTGGGCGGAATGTTCGGTTTTGGGGGCGGGGGACGCGGCCGAACCAAGCGCGGATCTGATCTTGAGGCTGAACTGCAAATCGAATTTTTGGAGGCGGTTTTTGGAGCGGATAAGGAATTGAAGGTTTACAAACACGACAAATGCGGCAAGTGTTCGGGTTCGGGCGCTGATCCGGGTTCCAAGATCACGACTTGCGCCACCTGCCAAGGCAAAGGACGAATCCAACAAGCGCAACGCACGATTTTGGGCACGTTCAACGCCGTGGTCACTTGTCCGGATTGCTCTGGACGCGGCGAGAAAGCGGATAAGCATTGCGTCGAATGCCATGGCACAGGCGTCAAAAAACAGGAAAAGACGTTAGTGGTCAAAGTGCCGGCTGGAATCAGCAGCGGGGAAGGTTTAAAAATTGCGGGCGAGGGCGAGTTTCCGGGGCCGGGCGGCAAAGCCGGGGATTTGTACGTTCGCGTTCGCGTAAAATCGCATCCCACTTTTTCACGCAATGATCATGACGTGGTTTCGGAAATGCGCATCCCGTTCAGCCTGCTGGCGTTGGGCGGAAAAATCGACGTGGCCACGGTTGACGGCGACGTGACATTGAAAATTCCCGAAGGCACGCCCGCGGGAACGGTTTTTAAATTGCGCGGCAAAGGCGTGCCGTATTTGCATGGTTATGGCCGCGGCGACCATTTGGTGACGATTTTGCCTGCCGTGCCAGATAAATTGAACCGTGAACAGAGAAAAACGTTGGAGGACTTGAAGGGGTTGGGGATGTAGTCTAGTCATCCTGAAATTGATTCAGGATCTTGTTTGATTTTTGATTGTCCAGTAATCGAGATGCCGAAACAAGTTCGGCATGACGGGAGTCTTCCAAGGGCTATGCCAGAGGTGGGCGCGACGCGGGACGTGCGACATGCGACGATGTTGTGCTATACTATCCCCATATGGACGCCATAACGTCTTTCTTTACGAATTTGAATTGGTCCGCGCCAAGTTGGGACCTGTTCATTCTGCTGTTTTTTGTCATTGGAGCGCTGCTCTACGGCTTTTCACTCGGGCGTGACCGCATCATCGTCATATTGGTTTCCATCTACATGGCGTTGGCCGTGGCGCAAAACGCGCCCATCATCAACCAAATCAACATGTCGTTCCATTTGAACGACAATATAGTACTCAAGATCTCGATGTTCCTGGGCATTTTCGTGGTTTTGTTCTTCTTGTTGTCTCGCAGCGCATTAAAAAAGACGATTGGCGACAACTCATCCACTGGCGCTTGGTGGCAAGTCATCGTATTTGCGATTTTGCAAGTCGGATTGTTGATTAGCATCACTTTGACTTTGTTGCCGGCTGACATGACTTCAGTATTTAGCGCTTCGACACGTCAAATATTCACCGGTGACATAGGACGTTCGGTTTGGTTGATAGCGCCCATTGTGGTCATGGCCTTGGGGCCAAAGCAGAAGTCGGAGGATTAATTCACGAACAATAAAAAAGGGAAGCACAGGACTTCCAATTTTTTGTTTACCGATTTGGTACGTTTCAAATCGCCTGAATTCATCCCACGTATCAACTCGAGAGGAGTCGAGAGATCAGGGTTGAATGAAGATTGAGATTCCTAAGGCGTTGTTGGATTTTGCAGGTAATTGATTTTACTTAACCGTTACAATCTCTGCTTCGTTGACCATAATCGATTTGGCCAGAAATGATTCTGCCAAACGCAGTGATTCATCTGATGAGATTGTTATCTCCATCCCAACCTTCAAATCCGAAAGCTTCACGGGAACCAGAGTATATGGAAGCGGCGGAATTTCGCCTTTTTTGGCGCCGTCCTGACTCCAATCCGCCATGCGTTTGTTGATTTCTTCGGGTTGAAGATTGATGCGCTTTTCTATTTTGGTGTTTTTATCGATGGCCACCGTTCGCGTATCCGATACGCCGTCGACCGTGGGATCGGTATCAAGCGACGTTACCAAAACCTCCATACTATCGTTCGATAAGGCTTGGATTTCGCCGTTGACCATCTTAACCTCGATATTCGCAGGCATTGGCGGCTTGATGGAGAATTTTTCCCTAGCTGCCATAAAACCTGCCTTGTAGCCATCTTCATATGTTTGGCCAGAAAGAACTTGGTCAATGGCCGGTATGCCGGAGAGTTCTCTGTTTTTGACCCAGGAGTTAAGGGCGATGAGTACAAGGGTCGTGAAAACGACCGCAATGCACAAAACGACCAATATGTAGCGGCTAAGCGAGCCTTGTTGTATATTCATACCCCTCAAGATGCGTTTAATTATACCACCTTTTCTTTTTTTTCGCATACAGCAGAAGTATAAAACATATATTTTTGCATATATAGGTGTTGATAAACTTAACCGTTAAAGTTAAGTGCGCGCTTTACATTTGTAAGAAATAATATTTTCTTTTGCTCTACCCAGCCATGAATTAAGCGCGTTACGCGTAACTCAAAACTAGAAACTCGAAACTTTACCCAGCCTCTTGTCTTGACATTTTGGCTAGTTTATGCTTTAATCAGGTATTCCTGAAGCTTGTATTCGAATGGTTCGAACTTAAGCTTAAAGGTTATCCAGAGTCCTTTGGACATCTGAAGAACGGAAAAAGACGTCGAAATTCGACGCACGGAGCAGGAGAAGGACCATGAACCGCAACCATAAGTGGCTGGCTGTTTTCGTTTCGACTGCTGTCGCAGCCCTGATGGGATGCGGTGGCAGCGATTCGCCCAATACGGTCGTTACCCCTCCGCCGGTTGAAGCCGGCGCGGACAACGACGTGGCTCCGGACGGACAGCCCGAAGCTGATCCGCCCGACAACACCGCACCCGACGCCGACGCGGCCGTTCCCGAGACGGGTAACGACGCGGACGCCGGATTCGATGCAGAAGCGTCACAAGATGCCGAGGCTGGAATCGATTCCGATGCGGCCGAAGCTTCCGAAGACGCCGAAGCGGGTATTGAAGCTGATGTGAACGAAACTGGTTCGGATGCAAGTCCGGACCAAGACGCACCGCCGCCCGAGGTCTGCAATGGCCAGGACGACAACGGCAACGGACTGAAGGACGAGGGATTCGATTGCGTCGGCGGAATGTCCGGTTCGTGTTGGACTACCTGCGGTACGCAGGGTTCAATCACGTGTCAAATCCCGTCATGCCAGTGGAGCGCTTGCGCCCCGCCGTCCGAGAACTGCAACAACTTCAAGGACGACGACTGTGACGACAAGGTCGATTGTCAGGATCCCGATTGCTCAACGGCGCCCGCATGCCAATGCAATCCGCCCGCGCTCAACACGGCTTGCGGTTACGCTGGTGAATTCTCATGTAGCCCCGCCGTGCGATGCAATTGCAACTTCCTGTGGGACAACGCCAGCTTGCCGCACTTCTCGTGCATTAACGTCGAGACGTGCAACGGCCAGGACGATAATGGCAACGGCCAGGCCGACGAGACCTTCCCGTGCATCCAGAATTCGATCGGCGGTTGCGACACTACGTGCCACACTGTAGGCACGAGGACGTGTGATTCATCTTGTCAGCAGGGCGCTTGCGTCCCGCCGACGGAGAATTGCTTCAACGGCGTGGACGACGATTGCGACGGCAAGACCGATTGCACGGATACGGACTGTTCGCAGTTCATCGCGTGCCAATCGGAGTTGTGCGATGGCGTCGACAACAACGGCAATGGGCTCAAAGACGAAGGTTTTGAGTGCGTTTACGCCACCAAGGCTCCGTGCCCGACCGTTTGCGGTTCGCAAGGCGAAAAGGTTTGCAGCACGGCAACGTGCTCATGGGGCGCTTGCGTCCCGCCGGCCGAGGTTTGCGGCAACGGCAAGGACGACGACTGCAACGGGCTGTCCGAATGCGACGATCCGGTATGCAAGTCCCTGCCATCGTGTACTCCGGTCACCGAATGCACGGCCGGACAGACTTTGGCATGCACCACGTGGTGCCAGAGCCAGGGGAACAAGACCTGCAGCCAGTCGGGTTGGTGGGGCGCTTGCGTCCCGCCGGCCGAGGTTTGCGGCAACGGCAAGGACGACGACTGCAACGGGCTGTCCGAATGCGACGACCCGGATTGCGCGGGCCAGACGTTCTGCCAGTCAGAAGTTTGCGACGGGCAGGACAACAACGGCAACGGATTGGCGGACGAAACGTTCCAGTGCAAGCTGGGCGAGCAAGCCGACTGTCCGACCGCATGTGGTTCCATGGGCAAGAAGACCTGCCAGGGCCCTGCTTGCATGTGGGGCGCTTGCCAGAAGCCGGCCGAGGATTGCAACAACGGAATCGACGACGACTGCGACGAAGCGCCTGATTGCTGGGACACGGATTGTGCCGGCGCGACTGCGTGCCAGCACAACTTCGGAACCTGCTCGGCCCACACGCCGACCAACCAGCCCTATAGCTGCGCCGTTTGGTCGCAGGACGTCATGCCCGACGGCATGTTCTTGGTCCACGACGGTTGTGCCAATGGCCTGAACGACCAGTGGGTCGTGGGCGGCACGTACGGCGAAGGCCGTGTGCGCCACTTGACCAGCGGCAACACCTGGACCGACATCCAGTTGCCGGTCGCCACCAAGATGGCCGGTGGTGCGACCTGTCAAGGCGCAGCCGACACATACGTGACTGCGGTCGAGGAATATGCGCCGTACAAGTACAACGGAGTGCTGCTTCGTTGGAACGGGTCGACGCTCGTCCGCGTGGCCGAGGCACAGTCTCATGATGTGGAGTTCAGCCGCATCTGGGCTTCGAGCGCCAACAACGTCTGGATTTACGGCCGCACGGACTACGGTCTGCTGGACGGCGCGTACATCTACGTCTGGAACGGCAACAGCATGAGCCGGCGCAAGCTGCCTCAGCTGTACGCTCCCATGACGTTCCACGCGGCAAAGATTTGGGGTACCGGCTCCAATGACGTGTGGATGGCAGGCAACACGTACGATCCGAACGATCGTAACAACTACGATAAGTACGCGGGTGCGATTATGCATTTTGACGGCAAGTCCTGGGGCAAGGTGCAGATTGCAAACGCGGAAAAGTACGGATTTACGGAAATCCACGGGTCATCCTCCTGTGATGTGATGGCCGTTGGTTCGTATAGGTCGTCACCGACAGTGATGCAAGGGTTGACGTTTCAGCGCAACGGCAACGTTTGGGAAACCAAGACGTACACCAACGTGGAGACGGTTACCAGTGTCGTCAAGACCGCTCCTTTCAAATATGTGTTGCAAGGTGGCCAACCTGATGGTGCCATCGCACACATCTGGATGGGGACGGACCAAGGAAACTTCAACTTGACCTGGTCCAACAACTTCCAGTACTTCGTGAACGGTTCGGCTTTCTGGGACGGCGGCGCCACCTGGAACGTTCCGGGTACCAACGTCATCATGACTGCCGGCGACGGCACCCATGGGTACGGTGAAACCACCGGTCAGGGCACCTACGCCATGGTTTTCCGCTCTACCTGTCAGTAACACACGCCCCTCAACCGCGACTCGGTTGAGGGGTTTTTCAATAAGCAAAACGGTTATCAAACATTAACTCTCCCGGCTTCGCCACCCTCCCCATTCGACTCGCCTCAAGTATACGCTCGCTCAGGGCAGGCTCTTAACGAGGGAGGGGTTTGTTATTCAACAATCTCAACCCTCCCTCGTTAAGGGAGGGGAGGGTGAGTTAACGTTTTATTGTGGATAACCAAAACAGCGGTTATGTTTTGTGCTATAATGCTTTTGTTATGCGCAAAACCATGCTTGTCGCATCTGCCAGTATTTTTGGCATTTGTGTTTTAGTTATCGCGGCCAAGGCTGCCACTACTTGGCAAGGACCGCCGTCAAACTGCACCAGTCCAGATACCACGTTGTGCAATACAGACGGAGTTGTTTGGAATAGGTCCACGCCACAACAAACTGGATCATTCAATTTATCCGGTACTGGACAATTGGGGAATGGTCTGACAATCGTTTCCGGAGATTTGAATGCAAATAGCCTGATTTATCTTCAGACTAACGGTGATTTGCGATTAACAGATACAAAATCTATCAGGATTGACAAAGGTGGTTCGCAATCACAATTATATGTAGGTAATTACAGTACTTTACCTGGTAACTCAAACATAAAAGTCACAATTTTTGGCGATTTGGAAACAGCAACAGAAAACTTTGAAGATTATACAACAAAAATCTCAACCCCAACGCTTTGCCTTAATGGTGATTGCAAATCCGCTTGGCCCGCGGTTGGCGGTGGAGGAACGGTTACAGGCGCGACCGCTGGTGGCGGCTTGTTGTTAACCGGTACGACACTGGGTCTATCAACGTCGTGTGCAAACGGCCAAATCATGAAATGGAACGGTGCATCTTGGGCGTGCGCGGCGGATGGTTCGAACACAGGTACTGTAACTTCGATTTCACAAGGAACCGGCATTACTGCTACGCCAAATCCAATTACCGGCGCTGGTACCATTGCTTTGAACACGACTTATACCGATGGTCGTTATGTCGATGTCTCTGGCGACACTATGACTGGCCAACTGACAATAGAAAGATCGCCTGCGGTTTGGCCATCGCTGTCGGCAGTTAATGGGATTCAGTCAAATAGCCTGGTGCAAATATACAGTCAGCTGAGTGTGAACAGCTTTGGTTTAGGCGTATACGCAGCAGCTCCCACGGCGGGCAGTTTTGCGGGTACGGCATATGGTATTATCGCGAATGGCGAACCCGGTGGCATGGGTGGTTCTTTTCAGAATAAGCCTTCTGGATTACCAGTCACGAAAAGAGTAGATTTGGCAACGCAAAATAACGCGGTTGAGGCCATCATGGGTAACATTAAATTGAATACCGGAAACAGCCTCTGTTTTGATACGGACTGTCGTTCGTCTTGGCCTGCGGCATCAACCGGAGACTTGACCGACGTTTTATCTGGCACGGGCGTTTCTGTAGCAAATTCCGCTGGCCCGCAACCGACAGTTTCGTTACAAACAAGTTATCAAATGCCACAAAGCTGTACCAATGGTCAAGTGCCTAAATCGAATGGATCAGGAGCTTGGGTTTGTGCGGCGGACATGAATTCAGGTGGTACGGTGACGGCCGTTAATGCTGGTACAGGCATAACATCTTCAGGCGGCACGACACCGACGATAGCGATGAGTGCAACATATCGTTTACCTCAAGGTTGCACAATAAATGCAACGCCTTTTTCTGACGGTGCGGGAAATTGGGTTTGTCATGACGTCAATCCCGGAACTGGATTGGGCCACGTGATGGGTGATTTGAATATTTTGCAGGGATATCGTTTGCCCCAGACGTGTTCAAAAGGTCAGATGCCATACCAAAGTGGTTTGTTAACTTGGGGATGTACTAGCAACTTAACTTGGGACGGTACAAATGGACGTTTAGGCATCGGCACATCAGCCCCAACGCAAAGTTTGGATGTGTCGGGTAACGCAAACATCTCAGGCGTCACTACAGTCTATCAGCTACAAACCGCAGGCTCTCCCTATAACGGTATGTATTTTAATAACCGTACTGCAGGCACACAATGGGGTTTGTACTCCGATAACATTGGCGGTTTGAATGCGGCCGCTTTGTGGAGCGGGACAAATAAATTTTATATCAATAATAACGGACAGGCTTGGAAATCCAATTTGTCTGCTTCTTGGGACAATCCATCTGATGAGAGGCTGAAGGACATTCATGGTAATTTTACGGCGGGTTTAAAGGAGATAACGCAACTGCAACCTATTAAATTCACATATAAAAAAGACAACCCATTAAAATTACCATCGGATGTCGATGCTATCGGCTTTTCAGCACAAGAAGTGCTAAAAGTTTTGCCAGAAGCAGTAACTAAAGATGGTATGGGGTATTTGAATTTGAAGACCGATCCTATATTGTGGGCCGAAGTCAATGCCATCAAAGAACTAAAAATCCAAAACGACATGCTGCAAGCGGAAAATGACATGCTACTGCACCGCATAGAGGCATTGGAAGAAAAGCTTAAATAAACCCAAATCCCGCTGCAAAGCGGGATTTTTGATTGATTTTGATTTTTCGCTACGTGTAGGGTAGTGTTAAAATCAAACGTAAACAGTTACCACTCCTTAAAAAGGAGGGGAATATGTCGAATTATATGCTCAAACTTTGGAATTCTTTGACCAGGACGCGCGAGGCGTTTGGATCCATCGACCCGAAAGAAGTTCGGATGTATTCGTGCGGACCGACGGTTTATCAACGTGCGCATATCGGCAATTTGAGGGCGTACGTGGCTTGGGACGTGTTAAAAAACATTTTGGCGGCCAATGGCTACAAGGTCACGCACTGCATGAACATCACGGACGTGGGCCATTTGGTGGGTGACGGCGACGAAGGCGAGGATAAGCTCCAATCTTCCGCAGCCAAGGAAGGGCGTACGGCATGGGACGTGGCTAAAGAATACGAAGAGCTGTTCAAACAAGACGCCGCGGCTTTGGGCGTCCGTTTGCCCGAACCGCCCTTATTGTGTCGCGCCACGGAACACATTGCCGAGCAAATAAAATTGATACAAATCCTGGACGAAAAAGGCTATACGTACGTGACCAGCGATGGCGTGTATTACGACACGTCAAAATTTCCGGATTACGGCCGCCTCTCCGGCCAGCCGCTCGAAGAAAAATTGGAAGGCGCACGCGTCCAGGCCTCGTCGGAAAAAAGGAATCCCACGGACTTCGCCCTCTGGAAATTCAGCTACCCCAATGGTGTGACACGCGACCAGTATCTGTCCGACCTCCGACCTCCGACTTCCGACGCGTTGCCCCAACGCCACATGGAATGGGAAAGCCCCTGGGGTCTCGGTTTCCCGGGTTGGCACATAGAATGCTCTGCCATGAGCCGCAAATATTTGGGCCAACCGTTCGACATCCATACGGGTGGCGTAGACCATTTGCCCGTGCACCACGAAAACGAAATCGCACAAAGCGTGGCGGCTTATGCCGTGCCGTTGGCCAATTTTTGGATCCACAACGAATTCATCACCGTGGACGGCCAAAAGATGAGCAAATCGTTGGGCAATACCTATACGTTAAAAGACATTACGGAACATGGCATCGAACCGTTAAGTCTGCGTTACTTCTATCTCGGCGCCCAATACAGGTCCAAATTGAACTTCACTTGGGACGCGTTGCGCGCCGCACAGAACGCGCTCCATAAACTGCGCGAAATCGTGAGCGAGTGGGAACCGGCCACGGACAAAGCGCCGGACGCGGAATGGCATAGCCAATTCATGAACGAACTGGACGACGACCTGAATACGCCAAACGCCTTGGCCGTGATGTGGGAAATGGTCAAATCTGATTTGGATTCTGGCCGCAAATCCGCCAACATGTTGGTCTGGGATAAGATTTTAGGCTTGGGCTTGGAATCCTACATCGCCAAACCCGTAGAAATCCCTGAACAGGTCAAACTGCTCGCGCAACGCCGCTGGGAAGCCAAATCCCGTCAGGATTGGGACAGCGCGGACCGGCTCCGCAACGAGTTGGATGCTCTGGGCTGGCGCATGGAAGACGGACCCGGAGGGTACAAATTGAAAGTGAAAATATAATTATAACAACGCCCGGATCTTCCGGGTGTTTTGTTTATATATAGATTGCTTCGGCTTTAACTATACCGCCTCGCAACGACAATTGTGCGCTTTGTCGTCGCGAGGCTTTGCGAAGCGATCTATGGATTGCTTCGTCGTCGGACTTCTCGCAATGGCAATGGGGGT
>JAKLEH010000020.1 GCA_022703155.1 Patescibacteria group bacterium
CGGATGAAGACGACGAATTTATGGGCAGGACGCAAGCGCCGCCATATTCCGCGGCGGCTAAAACCCAGGACCAAGCCGAGGCCGAACGCATACGGCGACAAATCGAAGGCCAAGGCGTAAACGAAAATCCGTTCGGCGTTTGACGCCATCGCGTCTTGCCGCAGCGCCCCGTCATTTTGACTCTCAAGATACGGCGGGTTAGAGTTTGCATGTGGACAGCTGCCGAAATTAAATATTCGTCATAACGTATTACCATTGAGCGCAAAGATTATTAACCAGCATTAGACTATGACCTTCAACTTGCGCGCCACGGGCATGGACATGACCGAGGCCATCAACCAATACGCGGAAGAAAAGCTCACGAGCTTGGATAAGTATTACGAGAACATCATACATATCGAAGCCGAAGTCAGTTTGGACACCAAACATCACAATAAGGGCGAAATCTACGGTTGCGCGGCTACGGTGCAGGTACCTAACAAGGTTTTCCGCGTGGAAAAGGAAGAAAAGGATTTGTACAAAGCCATCGACAAGGTGCGCGACCATTTGCGCGAAGAAATCACGGCCTGGAAGGAAAAACAGCGCGAGACACATCGGGGGGAGTAAAATGACGTCGACCGTCGATAGTCGAATGTCGGAGACGTAACGGTCGGGTGGAACGTCGACGGTCGGTGGTCGATAGTCAGTGGTGCGGACAGAAGCATGAAATCATAACCCCGAATCCATTGGGGTTTTTTGGTTATTGGTCATTGGTTATTGGTAATTCGTGATTCGATTTTTGCTGTTTGTTCTTTGAAATTTGTTGTTTGCGCCCAGCTATAGACTGCCACGCTTGGTCCGTGTAATATGGCCAAGATATGTCCATCTTCAAGAAGATTTTTGGCGACCCCAACGAACGCGAACTCAACAAGATTCGGCCCTTGGTTGAGCGGATTAACGCGCTTGAACCGGCCGTCAAAACCCTGACCGACGAACAACTGAAAGGCAAAACCGTCGAATTCAAGGAACGCTTGTCCAAAAACGAGTCTTTGGACGACATTTTGCCCGAGGCTTTTGCCGCGGCGCGCGAAGCCACTTGGCGCAGCCTCAAACAGCGCCAATACGACGTCCAGCTTTTGGGCGGCATCGTGTTGCACCGCGGTCAGATTGCGGAAATGCGCACGGGCGAAGGCAAGACGCTTACGGCCGTGGCGCCCGTGTATTTGAACGCGCTCGAGGGCAAAGGCGTGCACGTGGTCACGGTCAACGATTATTTGGCCCGCCGCGACACGGTTTGGATGGGCCAGGTGTACCACGCGCTCGGTTTGACCATCGGTTGCATCCAGCACGAGAGCGGCTACGTTTACGATCCCGATTTCAAGGCCGAACCCAAACACGACGAGGAACGCGACGAAACCGGTTCGTTCCGCGTGGATATGGATTACCTGCGCCCCGTGTCGCGCCGCGAGGCCTACCGGGCCGACATAACCTACGGCACCAACAACGAATTCGGTTTCGATTACCTGCGCGACAACATGGTGGTCTCGCTCGAACAGATGGTGCAGCGCGATTTGCATTTCGCCATCGTGGACGAAGTTGACTCCATACTCATCGACGAAGCGCGCACGCCGCTCATCATCAGCGGCCCGGCCGAGGAGTCCAGCGAGATGTATTACCGGTTCGCGGATTTGGTGCCAAAGCTCGACCCGGCCACGGATTACGTAATCGACGAGAAACTGCGCCAAGCCACGATTACGGCTTCGGGCATCACCAAAATGGAACAGTGGTTGGGCGTGGAAAATCTGTATGCCACGGGCGGCGTCAAACTGGTGCACCATCTGGAGAACGCTCTGCGCGCGCATACGCTCTACAAGCTGGACAAGGATTACGTGGTCAAGGACGGCGAAGTCATGATTGTGGACGAGTTCACGGGGCGTTTGATGTACGGCCGCCGCTACAGCGAGGGTTTGCACCAGGCCATCGAAGCCAAAGAGCATGTCAAAATCCAGCGCGAAAGCGTGACCTTGGCCACCATCACGTTCCAGAATTTTTTCCGCATGTACGACAAGATCGCGGGCATGACGGGCACGGCGCTCACCGAAGCCGAAGAATTCTCCAAAATCTACAAATTGGAAGTCATGGTCGTGCCGACCAACAAGACCAGCCAGCGCAAGGATTTGCCTGACCGCGTGTACCGCACGGAAAAGGGCAAGTTCCAAGCCGTGGTCCAAGAAATCAGGCGCTTGCACGAAAGCCAACAGCCCGTGCTGGTGGGTACGGCGTCCATCGAAAAGAACGAGGTATTGGGCGAACTGTTGCGCATGGAAGGCATTCCCTACAACTTGTTGAACGCCAAGAACCACGAACGCGAAGGCGAATGGATCGCCCAAGCCGGCCGTCCCGGCGCCGTGACCGTGGCCACCAATATGGCGGGACGCGGCGTGGACATCATTTTGGGCGGCAATCCTCCCACGCCCGAAGCGGCCGAAGAGGTCAAAAAGCTCAACGGCTTGTTCGTGCTGGGTACGGAACGCCACGAAAGCCGGCGCATCGACAACCAGTTGCGCGGCCGCGCCGGACGCCAAGGCGACCCGGGCACCACGCAATTCTACGTGTCGCTCGAAGACGATCTGATGCGCATCTTCGGTTCGGAAAACATGCGCAAACGCATGGAGATGCTGCGCATTCCCGAAGACCAACCCATCGAAAGCAAGATGCTGACCAAGGCCATCTCTTCGGCCCAGGGCAAGGTGGAAGGCCACAACTTCGATATCCGCAAACACCTGCTCGAATACGACGACGTGATCAACAAGCACCGCATGGCCATTTACCGCGAACGCCGGCAGGTGCTCGAGGAAGCGGCCAAACCCACGACTGATGGCGAACGGCCGCTCAAAAAGCGCGTGCTCGAGGCCGTGGAAAAGGAGATCGAACAAATCGTGTACTTCCACACGGGTTCTGACGATCCGGGTTTGTGGAGCGTGGAAGAGGTTTCCAAAGCCATGAACGGTTTGTTGCCCGCCGGCTTCGACGTGACCGCGGAAATCTCCGGCATCGAGAACGAATACGCGGGCAAGGCCGATTTGGCGGCCAAGCGCACGGCCATCATCGAACAGTGCGTCAAGAAAGCGCACGAGGCGTACGCCGCAATCGAAGAATCCATCGGCGACAAGGTCTTCATGGGCGAAATCGAAAAAGGCGTGCTCTTGCGCGCCATGGACGACCTGTGGATCGAGCATTTGGACGCTGTCGACCACTTGCGCCGCGGCATCGGTTTGCAGGGTTACGCCCAACACGATCCGCTCGTGGAATACAAACGCGAAGCCTACCGCCTGTACAACGAATTGGTGTCGCTCATCAACAAACAGGTGGCGCACGCCATCTTCAAGGTGCAAATCGCGCGTTCCGCGGCCGAACGCTTCTTCCAACAATCCAATTCGGGCCAGCCCATGATTTTTTCCGGCGCGGCCAAGACTTCGGATGAGCTCAAGCAGTCGGAAGTCGGAGGCCAGGAAGCAGGAAGTCGGAGTGCGGCCGTGGAAAAAGATCCGCGATTTAAGGACGTGGGACGCAACGATCCGTGCCCGTGCGGGAGCGGCAAGAAATTCAAGAAGTGCCACGGGGCGTAAAGTATGAAAGACGACGCCTTGTTTTGCGTGGGGCAAAAGGCCTTCATCGAAAAAGACGGCAAAGTTTTGGTTTTGAAAGATCCGGCGGAAGGCCTGGATTTTCCTGGCGGTAAAATTCAGGTTGGGGAAGCGCGCGACGGCGAAGCGTCGAGCCTGTTGGAATCATTGCAGCGAGAAGTCACGGAAGAAACCGGTTTGACCGTCAAAATCGGCGACCCTTTCGCCGTCTGGTTCCACGTTTTCCCGAATACAAGCAGGAATGCGGGCAAATCCGTTTACCTTGTGGCTTTCAAGTGCGTATATGTTTCCGGGGATATCGCATTGAGCGACGAACATGACGGTTTCAAATGGGTCGATAGGAATGATTATTCAATGGTTGACGACGGGAGCGATTATTTTGACGTTTTGAAGAAATATTTCGGGGATTGATTTATGCGGGTCCACGAAATGCGTTTGCGCGACGAACCGTTCGATTCCATCCTGAAAGGCGAAAAGACCGTGGAGTTGCGCCTGCTGGACGAGAAGCGCCGCGCCATCAAAGCCGGCGACCGCATCGTGTTTTCGCGCATGGATAATTCGGACGACAAGTTTGAAGTCGAAGTCACGAAGTTGACGACGGCGCCGTCTTTTGTGGAATTGTTCAAAACGATTGACCCATCGGCAGGCGGATGGCCGGTCGGCACGACCGCGGAACAGGCGACCGAGGACATGGACAAGTATTATTCGCGGGAAGAGCAAGCGCGTTACGGCGTGGTGGGCATCGAGATTCAAAAAATATGAACGCACCCGAATTGTCCGAGACCGCAAAAGGCTTTAAGACGGGTACTTATCGACATTATAAGGGCGGAATGTACGAAGCGTTGGGCGTAGCGCGTCACAGCGAAACTCTGGAGGAATTGGTCGTGTACCGCGCTTTGTACGACGGCGGTTCGTTGTGGGTCAGGCCGCTCAAAATGTTCGTCGAAGACGTGGAGGTCGAGGGAGCGATGCGACCGAGATTTGAACGCATTGAAAACCGTTCAACAGCCGTTCCGTCATCCTGAACTTGGTTCAGGATCTTAATTGTCTATTTAAGATGCCGAATCGAGACATGCCGCATTACACTACCGAAATCGTGGCCATGAAACCCACGGTCATTAACGGGGATTTGGGGTTAATCGTTTAACGTCTACGTTCAATGTAGGGACAACGTCTCTACGATCGAAAGATATAATGAAAAACCGACCGTAAGGTCGGGTGAGGGGAAACCGCCTGGAGGCGGAATCATATTTTTTTGTTTGGGGTCGACGCGTCCCCGTTTCTTGTCACGTAGGACGTGATTTGTCGCGTTTAACGCGGGGAAATTCTGGTTTTCGTCACTGCGACGAAAGTCGAACGACGAGCGTCATGAACGCGAACCGGTCGAATACTGTTTGTCAATGACTTGGTCGAGGGTTTCCGGATTGACCGGAGGGACTGTGATTATTGTCCCTTTGAGCGCCAGATATCTGAAGCCATGCGTTTCCACGACCGCCAACCGCTCCGGCTCGTCGAACATTTCCAGGATGTTCCGCTCGTGCCATGAAGGCTTGAGCAGGTATGCGGCTTGGGGATTGGCAAACACGCACTTCACCCGAAACAATCCTTGGCCCAAAAAAGGGTCGGGCCGATGGCCGTGTCCGGAGTAGCCCATGTCCGCATCCAAGCGCCCCAACCCCGGTTTTACGTCTTGCGGCCGGACGCTTTTTTCCCACAGAACCAAGCCCCGTTCGACGACGATCACGTCATACGGCTTGAGGCAGACGTCGCCCACCATCAGGATGAACGGGCCTTGGCCGACCTGATCTGGCAGGGTTTTGGCGAAGACGTTGACCGGGCTGCCGGGACAGTCCAAGAAGATGGAACGGTACCGGTTGCCGCGCGAGAATTGCGCGAAACCGTAATGCAGGGCCGCGCTGAACAGCCAAACGAGAAGTTCCCGGTCCACCTCGTGGAGGTAAGCCGGCGTTTCGTAAGGCGTCAGGGGCTCGCAGCCCTCCAACGCCTTGGCCGCTTTGGCGTAGAGCTGTTGAAGGGATTTGCTTTTCATGGCCGCCTCTTTTTTTTGTGAAAGTATGCTTTTCGGCTTACCATTATTTTGGGCTTTTGTCAACATTCGGGCCTTGCCAAGGCCGTATTGTTTGTCAAGCGGTTACTTGATACCATTTGTTGGTTATGAGCACCCAAAATCCAGAAAATCAGCCGGTTTCCGCGGCCGAATCCGACGTCCAACACGTGGAGGTCCAACCTGGCGTGCACGAGATAACCATCGGCGAAACGCGCGAAAGCGCCGTCAGCAAAGCCCAAGCCGCAATCGAAGAAAAGGCCGCCGACTCGTTGAAGCGGGTGTCGGTAACGGGCAATCTGCCCGAAACCCAAGCGTTCTCGCAAGGGCAAGCGGCCAAGCTCCAAGAGGCCAAGGCCGCGGCTTTGGCCAAAGTCGGTGAGGTTTTGCGTGGCGCCACGGACGCGGAAATGGACATGGCGTTGGAAGGATTGAGGGACAGGGTGCCGAGGCCCGGAGAGACGTTTGCGGATAGGACCACTGGTGTTCCAAGCGCGATAAGCGTCGAAGCGCCAACCGACGCAAGTACTCCGTCCATAGAATTGGAAAATGTGGAGACCGTCAATTTGCCGGCTGGCATTGCGGAGACGGCTCTGGCTTTAGGGGACGTCACCCCTGAGGATCTTAAGACTTTCCCCAACATCAACACTTTGCTTAGATCCCAGATGGAAATGATTAAGCCGGGTTCTTACAATTTGGCCTTACAACTCAATCCCGGCGGTTTGGCTAGGATTCTTAGGAGCGCTTTTTTGTCTTGGGAAAAACATGACAGCGAACAAGCGAATTCGTTGAATGAAAAAATCACCGAATTCGCGCAACAGGTTGGCGGACAGCGCCGCGTCGAGGCCAACGCTTTCGTGACGCCGCTGACGACCGTATTCCAAGGCCTTCCGAACGAATCGCCGCTCATGGGTCAAGAGGGAACGGGGTTTTTGGCGCTCGCACTAAAAAATCAGGAGTTCGCGCAAAAAGTCGCGGACTTGGCCTTGACCAAGGGCGCCAAGTTCGGCGCGGTGTTGGACCGCATGGCCAAAGAGAACGGCGTCCAAGCTACGGTCGGTTCTCTTCAAAGGCTGCTCGAAGGCAACGGTCGAGGATTCGACGAACAGGAAAGTTTTTTTAGCGTCAAAGACAATATGTTGCCGACGCTGCTGTCCGACGCCAAACTCATGGGCATATTGTCGCAACCGGATAGCAAGAAAAAGATTTACGACTTGAGCGTCCAGTCTTCGCCGGAAACCGTGGCCGCGTTGCTAAGCGTCTTGGGCCGTCAGATCAGCGATGACCCGACCTTGTTTGAAAGGGCCTTGCACCCCTTGGTTTTCCATGAGTTGGCCGCGACCGTCGAAGGGTCGATGGAGAGCGAATATGACGTTAATGGAAAAAAGATGAGCGTGGCCCAACGCATACGGAATTTAGTCGATACTGGAAAAGAACTGGCCGAGGTCGTCAGGCAGAGGTTGCCGCAAGGCGTACCCACAACCCAAAAGTTCCCACGTGCCCAAGCGTAAAGCCGCGGTCTTGCCGCAGGCTCGGTCTACAGGTTGACAGAAATTGCCCTTTGGGCATTTTTTTGCTATGCTGGCGGCCGACATTATGCCTAAACAGACTTCTTCTTTTAGCGGAGTGCCGCGCGTTTCGGTCAAACGCCGCGTGGCGCTTATCGCCTTGCTGACGGTCGTTGCCGGTTCGCTGACTTGGCCCGTGCCAGCCAACTGGTTGATCGATCAGACCAACAACGCGTTGCGGACCCATTTCGGCCACATTAACAAACCGTTCGTGCTGGGTTTGGACCTGCAGGGCGGAACGCGCCTGGAATACGAAGCCGACGTGTCCAAAATCGTCAGCGACAAACAGGCCGGCGCGCTCGAAGGCGTGCGCGACGTGATTGAACGCCGCGTCAATGCCATGGGCGTAGCCGAACCGCTGGTGCAAACTTCGCGTGCCGGAGACAGTTGGCGCGTGTCCGTGGAACTCGCGGGCGTCAAAGACATCAATCAAGCCATCAAGATGATCGGCGAAACCCCGATTTTGGAATTCAAGGAACAGAATTTACAGCAACAGCAGAATCCCACGCTCTCGGCCGAAGACGAGAAGAAGATCGAGGATTCAGTCAAAGAAGCCAAATCCAAAGCCGCTGAATTTTTGGCCAAGGCCAACAAGGATCCGGGGCAGTTCGAGGCGTTGGTAAAAGCCGAAGCTACGGTCCAGACGGAAAAGGACAAGGGCGGCGATTTGGGTTTCATTAAGGATTCGGCCCAATATTACGACGTATATAACGCGGTCAGGTCGGCCAAGGTCGGCGACATCAAGCAGGTGACGACCGACGGCGCGGAATATGTGGTCAAAGTCGAAGAAGTCAAAGACGCGGGCAAGGAAGTCAAGGCGCGTCATATGCTCATCCAATGGGCAGGCGCGGAGCAGGCTCCGACCAGCACCACCCGCACCAAGGAAGAGGCTTTGGCCAAGGCGCAGGAACTCAAAAAGCAGATTACGGCCAAAAACTTCGTGGATTTTGCCAAAAAGAATTCCGAAGAACCGGGAGCGGTCGTCTCGGGCGGCGATTTGGGATGGTTCGGCAAGGACGCCATGGTCAAGCCGTTCGAGGACGCGGCCTTCGCTTTGGCCAAAGGTGCGGTTTCCGAACCCGTGGAAACGCAATTCGGTTATCATCTGATTTTCAAGGAAGACGAGAAGTCGGTTTCCGACGTGCGCGTGCGCGCCATTACCTTCAAGAAGGTCACGGAACAGGAATTGTTGCCGCCTTCGGATCCGTGGAAAATGACCGACTTATCGGGCAAACAGGTGGTGCACGCCCAAATGGATTTCGACCCGCAAAGCGGTTCGCCGCTCGTAAGCTTGGAATTCAACGACGAGGGCGCCAAATTGTTCGCGGATATAACCAAACGCAACATCGGCAAACCCGTGGCCATCTTCTTGGACGGCGAACCCATCAGCGTGCCCACGGTGCAGACCGAGATTTTGGGTGGCAAGGCCGTCATCACCGGCCAATTCAGCGTGGCCGAGGCCAAGCTTTTGGCCCAACGCTTGCAGGCCGGCGCATTGCCCGTGCCCATCAAGCTCGTCGCCCAGCAATCGGTCGGACCCATGCTCGGGGAAGCTTCGGTTAACGCTTCGTTGATTGCGGGCTTGTGGGGTTTGTTGCTCGTGTCGTTGTTCATGATCGCGCTGTACCGCATCCCCGGATTCTTGTCGGTCATCGCGCTCGGCGTCTACACCCTGCTCTCGTTGGCCGTGTTCAAGCTTTTGCCCGTCACCTTGTCGCTTGCCGGCATTGCGGGTTTCATCCTTTCCATCGGCTTGGCCGTGGACGCGAACGTGCTCATCTTCGAGCGCCTCAAGGAAGAATTGCGCAACGGCAAACCGTATTCCTCGGCCATGGAAGAGGCGTTTAGGCGCGCTTGGCTCTCAATCCGCGACGGCAACGTCACCTCGCTCATCTCGTGCGCCGTGTTGTACTGGTTCACTTCGTCCGTGGTCAAAGGTTTCGCCCTGACGCTGGCCATCGGCGTGTTGTTCTCCATGTTCACGGCCATCACGGTCACGCGCAACCTGATTCGTTTCGTGTGCACGCCGGCCATGGTCGAAAAGCTGGGCTGGTTGCTGCTTGTCCCCAAGAAGAAGGAAGAGGCTAACAAACAATAAGTCTCAACCTGACTATTGACTTTCGACCATCGACTATAGTTATGAACATCATCAAATTCCGTTGGCTGTGGTATACGATTTCCGCAGTCCTCATCGGCGGCAGCTTTTTGGCCTTGGCGCTGTTTGGATTGAAACAGGGCGTGGATTTTTCCGGCGGCACCATGATGGTGGTGCGCTACGAAGGCACGCGGCCCGGTCCGCTCGAAGTCGAACCCGTGCTCGCGCCCCTGCAATTGGGCGGCATCGTGGTCCAGCCCGTGGGCGACAAGGACATGAGCTTCCGCACCAAATCCATCGACGAAGAGACGCACCAAAAGCTTCTCTCGTCTTTGCGCGACAAATACGGCAATGTCGAGGAATTGCGTTTTGATTCCATCGGTCCGGTCATCGGCCAGGAATTGCGCTCCAAGTCCATCATCGCGCTCATCGTGGTCTTTGCGGCCATCCTGATGTACATCGCCTACACCTTCCGCAAAGTTTCGGTCCCGGTCGTGTCGTGGAAATACGGGGCCATCACGGCCTTTACGGCCATCCACGACGTGATCGTGCCGGTGGGCGTGTTCGCGGTTCTGGGCAAGTTTCACGGTTTGGAAATCGGCACGTCGTTCGTGGCCGCCATCCTGACCGTCATGGGCTTTTCCATCCACGACACCATCGTGGTTTTGGACCGCGTGCGCGAAAATCTGCAACGCACGTCCGGCATCTTCGAAGACATCGTCAACACGTCGTTGAACCAGACCATCGTGCGGTCGCTCAACACGACCTTCACGACTTTGCTCGCCTTGATTGCGGTGTGGCTGTTCGGCGGCGAATCGGTCCGTGACTTCGTGCTTACGCTCATCATCGGCATCGCGCTCGGCG
The DNA here is from genome assembly GCA_022703155.1 of Patescibacteria group bacterium. Lineage (GTDB taxonomy): Bacteria > Patescibacteriota > Patescibacteriia > 2-12-FULL-60-25 > 2-12-FULL-60-25 > MWCR01. The sequence continues at coordinate 10,219 of JAKLEH010000020.1, forward strand.
CCTATTCCTCGATCTTCATTTCCGCGCCCATGCTCGTGACGTGGTATAAGATGGACCAGAAGAAAAAAGCGGCGAGATAAAAAAGTCGCAAGTTTCAAGTTACAAGTATCAAGAAGAGGGCACGGCCCTCTTTTTGATTGGCGGGTGTGGTAGAATGGAACAGATGGGCAATCCGTTCGTGAAAGTTAACTCTCCTGGCCTCCGGCCATCCTCCCTCAACGAGGGAGGAATTGTCGTCCAACAATCAGAGCCCTTCCTCGTTAAGGGAGGGCGGGGTGAATTGACGCCAAACGACACCGGTTACGAAACCCGCCGCGCGGAATTGTATCCCGAAGTCCGGGATCGGGCGGATAAATATTATGCGGCGATTCATGGAGTGTACGCCAAATATCGCGTTGCCGATTTCCGAGAATTCCACGATAAAGCAAAGGCAAAACTGATACGTCCCAAAAAGGCCGATGTGGTGAAGCTGGACAAGCTGCTGGTCGGGTTGGAAAAAGTTTTGGACAAAAACCAATGCGAAGACATGGAGCGCGTGCTGACTTTGGGTCCGGATTTTTACGTCGGCCAGATGCAAGCCAGCAACGGCCATCTTTACGTCACGACGATTCATGCGACCCCCGATTACATACGAGGCAAAGAGAACGCGGACCAGTCGATAATCATGGACGGTGAAAAAGTGGTTTATCGGGGAAAGTTTCACGATTTTATCGTTGACGACGGGGTAGTGTACATAAATCGCGAGATGCCTAATTCAAAACGTTTGTCGATTAGCCGGGTTAGCGCAAAAAATCCGTCGGGTTTCAAGCTTACGTCGATGTATTCTGGATTGGGTACGGATTGGTCGGTAACGGACGGCAAATTGTTCGTGGAGGATTACGCGCAAAGGCCAGCCCGAGTATTTTTAGTGAAAAAACACAATTTTCTCACGGGTGACGACGTGGAATTGGCATTCACGACCGAAGGTTCGGTATTGGGTCCAAGATATGAAAAAGGCCACGTGTATGTAGCGGTGTATGACAATTTTTTGGGCAAGGGGTTGGTATATGAAGACGGCAAGCCTTGGAAACAGATGGTCGCTTTGGAGAATTGGTTCGTGCGCGATGGCAAACTGGTCGAAACGGAAGCCAAATTCGATGGCGGATACGACCGCTACGAAGACGGGGTAAAAGTCGAGTATGAAGGCCAAAAATACGGAGAGCATTACTACAGCATCAAAATGGGCTCAAGCAAGGGGAATGACAAAGTCGTTAAAGACGGTTTAGAGACGATACTCAAGAAGGTCAAAAATTGGAGATTCGATAAGGACTGCCTGTTCGTGGAGGTTGAGGATCCGGAAGGCGTCCATAAGTTTTTCAAAATTACGGGCCAGGATTAGCCGCGTTGTTGGGGCATGGGCGGATGTGCTAGAATAGGACCAATATCTATGGAAGGTTTTTCGTTCGACATGGCCGATTTGTTGGCCCAAGTCGGCAGCAGTCCGTTTTATGCCATGTGGTACATCTTCACGCATGGCGGATTTTTGCTGTTCATTTACGCTTTCGGTTGGGCCGCACTCAAGCTTTGGGTGCATTGGCGGCAAACATTGGAATCGCGCAAAAAAGAATACATCGTCTTGGCCATCGACATTCCCAAGCTCACGGAAAAGGAACCGGGTCAATCCATGCGCGGCGTGGAAAACATCTTCGCGCACTTGGCCGGCGCGCATTCGCCGACCAGTTGGAGGGAAAAGTGGATTGATGGCAAATACCAAGATCCGTTGTCGTTCGAGGTTGTGTCCATCGAAGGCCGCGTGCAGTTCGTGATTCGCTGTTTGCGCGTGTTGCGCGACCTGGTCGAGGCATCGATCTTCGCCCAATATCCGGAAGCGGAAATCAACGAAATCGAAGATTACGCCAAACGCGTGCCCACTTGGTATCCGGACCGCGAATGGGACCTGTACGGCACGGAAATGGTGCCGGTCAAACCCGTGCCCTTCCCGTTGCGCACGTACGAGGACTTCGAGCATTCAATGTCCGGCGAGTTCAAGGATCCGATCGCGGTGTTGCTCGAAGGTTTTTCGCGTTTGGGCCCGGGAGAACAGGCGTGGCTGCAGTTGTTGGCCTTGCCCATCGACCAAAAAAGTTATGTGGAAAAGGTCATGGCATTGGTCAAGAAACTTAAAGGCGAAGTCACGGTCAAGCCCCCGAGCATTTTGGACCAAATAATCACTTTGCCGCTCAAGTTATTGGTGTTTGTGGGCGAAACGGCTTTTGGCGCCGGCGCGGCCCCGGCCAAACCCGCGGGCAAATCCGACCAGCCGTTGGCGGCCAAGATGTTCAATTTGTCCCCCGGTGAACGCAAAGTGCTGGAAAAGGTGGAGAACAAAGCCTCGAAAATAGGTTATACCTGTAAGTTGCGCTTCATCTACGTGGCCAAAAAGAACGTGTTCAAAAAGCCCAAAATCGTGGGTTCGTTCGTGGGTTACATCAAGCAGATGAACACCAACGACATGCAGGCGCTCAAGCCGGAAAGCAATTACGTGGGTGTGAACGGCGCTTTGTGGTTTATGCGCGACAAACGCAACGACGCGCGTAAACGCAAACTCATCAGCAACTACCGCGGCCGGTCGGTGTGGTATGGCATGCCGCCGTTCGACATGTGTACCGAAGAACTGGCGACATTGTGGCACTTCCCGCATACGCACCAGGTCCGCGCCCCGCAACTCAAGAAACGCGAAGTCAAGTTCGCCGAACCGCCGATGAATCTGCCGATAGGGTAGCGCGCCATCAAGCCACGAGCGTCGGAAGTCGGAAGTCATTTTTCAGGAAGCCGGAAATGTCCGACATCCGACAACCGGCTTAACGACGTCCGACTCGCGTAGTCCGTTTGTCAACATGACAGGCGGTTTTTTTTGCGCTATGATGGCACAAACTCTGGCCTATGCCGGTCCAATACAACCACGACCACGAAAACGAGATTACGCTGTTCGCCGAAACCAATTATCGCGGCCAACGGCGGCGTTTTGGCATCAAAACCGACGATCGACGGCGCCACATGTACGTCATCGGTAAAACCGGTATGGGCAAAACCGTGCTCCAAGAGAACATGGTCATGTCCGACATCATGGCCGGGCACGGCGTGTGTTACGTGGATCCGCACGGCGACACGGCCGAAAAGATTTTGGATTACATCCCCTCCAACCGCATCAACGACGTGGTGTACTTCAATCCGGCTGACATGGAATTCCCCGTGGGTTTCAACATCCTGGAAACTGTCAACGACAACCAAAAGCACCTCATTGCCAGCGGGCTCATGGGCGTGTTCAAAAAGATTTGGCCGGACGTGTGGAGCCCGCGCATGGAATACATCCTGCTCAACTGCGTATTGGCGCTTTTGGACTATCCGGGTGCGACGTTGCTCGGCATCAACCGTTTGCTCGTGGACGCGGAATTCCGCGCGCGCGTTGTCACCAAAATCCGCGATCCCATCGTCAAAACCTTCTGGGTGGCCGAATTCGCCTCGTGGAACGAAAAGTACGCAACCGAAGCCATCGCTCCGATTCAAAACAAGGTCGGCCAATTTTTGTCCGCGTCCATCGTGCGCAACATCGTGTCGCAGGTCAAATCCACGGTGGATCTGCGCAAGATCATGGATGAAGGCAAGATTTTTATCGTCAACCTGTCCAAAGGACGCATCGGTGAAGAGAATATGCGCCTCTTGGGCGGCATGCTGATCGCGCGCTTGCAGATGGCGGCTATGGAACGCGTGGACATGCTCGAGGACGAACGGCGCGACTTCTACCTGTTCGTCGACGAATTCCAGAACTTCGCCACCGAATCGTTCGCTTCCATCCTGTCGGAAGCGCGCAAATACCGGCTTTGCTTGACCGTGGCGCACCAATACATCGAACAGCTGACCGAAGAAGTGCGCGCGGCCGTCATCGGCAACGTCGGCACCCTGCTGACGTTCCGCGTGGGCAGTACGGACGCAGAATTTTTGGAACGTGAATTCGCGCCCACGTTCACGGCCGACGATCTGGTCAACCTGACCAAATACACGGTGTACCTCAAACTCATGGTGGACGGCGTGGCTTCGCCTCCGTTTTCGGCCAACACTTTGCCGCCTATCGCCAAATACACGGGCAACGCGCAAAAAGTCATCGCCGTGTCGCGCGAACGTTACGCCATGCCGCGCGCCACCATTGCGGAAAAGGTGTTGCGCTGGAGCGGCATGGAAACGCCGTCGTTGCGCTCGGAGCAGCCCGTCGAAGGCCAAGCAGACAATATCAAGGTCGCGGATTTGCCCGAAGTCAAACTTGAAAACGAGGAAGAGGAAGGCGGGTCGTCCGAAGAATACCTCAGGATAATGCCGGAACGGCTGGCCATGATGACCAAAGCCGCGGCCCAATCCAGCGGCAAGAAAAAGGACAAGCCGGCGTTTCCGCACACCTGTTCGCGCTGCGGCAAGGTTTGGGAAATGCCCATTCAACTCGACGCGTCGCGGCCCATGTATTGCGCCGAATGCCTGCCGATCGTGCGCGAGGAGCAAAAGATGAAGGGTCGGATCGCCAAAGCCGGACCTGGCGACTCGCCGCGTAATGCGCGTCCGGCGCCCCAAGTTAAACCCGAGACCAACAAACCAAGGATTGTGGGAAGACTCGAATTACGGGAGGACGCGGACGAAGGTCAGAAGCTCGAAGCTCGAAACTCGAAGCTCGAAGAGGACAAAAAAGCTACGGTCAATCCGAAAGGATTGCTCGAAGAATTGGAAAGAATCAAAGGCAAAGCCATCGAGACAAGCAAGACGCGGGTGGAGAAGAGATTGGATAGGAGGGAAGAGGGAGGGAGCTGGAGGAAAGAGGAGGGGAGAAAGGAGGAAGGATGGAAGGGGGGAAGGGTCGAAGAGGCAAAAAAGCCGCAATATAAGCCGGCGGAAAAACCGGTTAAGGAACATAAGAAGCCAAAAGTCGACGTGGCTGATTACTTTTCTAAATTCGAGGATTTGCCGGAGAAGAAAAACCGAGTCGAGGAGGACGGTGAGCCGCCGTCAACGCCCGACGTCAAACCGCCGACCATCGTGTTCAAAAAACCGGCGGCCGCGAATTCGTCGTTGCCGCAACATTTGCGCGCTTCGACCGAATATCCGTCGGCCGGAAAACCTTCGTCCAGTCCCAATCCGCTCGACAAGCGCGCGGCCCACGGCCCGCGGCCAGAAGCGTCCGGCGCCGTGCCGCAGCCCCCGAGCGCGCCACCGTCCCCACCGTCCGTGCCCATGGTCGGCAAGACCTTGAATCCCGGGCAGAAAGTCACTTTTTAGTTTTTAAAGTTTTTAATGTTGTAAGTTTATAATGTTGGATGCACTCAAAATTCGTTATCGATTAACTTAATAAACTTTAAAAACTTTTTAACGATCTTACAGACCTCAGTATGCCCGAAACCATTAAAATCCAAACCTTCGATGGCGTGAACCTGGTGGGCGATTGGACGCCGGTTCCCACGACCGTGGGCGTGGCGATTTTGTTGCACACGATGCCGCAGACCAGAAAATCCTGGGCGCCGTTCGCCCAAGTGCTGGCCAAACACAACGTGGCGTCGTTGGCCATCGACATGCGCGGCCATGGCGAAAGCAACACCCTGACTTCGGGCGAAAAAATCGACTACAAAACGTTCACGGACGAACAGCACCAGCGGTACGTCACGGACGCGGCGGCGGCCATGGATTGGCTGACCGGAAAGAAGTACCCGAAAAATCAGATTATTATGGTCGGCGCGTCCATTGGCGCGAACATAGCCTTGTCCATGTTGCAGCAGGAACCGGCGTTAGCAGGCGCGGTCATGTTGTCGCCCGGCGACTATCGTGGCATCGACGCCTTGGAACAGGCGGATTACGTCAAGCCGCACCATGCCATCTGGGCCGCTGGATCGGATTCCGACGATACGGAGTCGTATGAAGCGGCCAAGAGTCTGATTAACGTCGCGGTCGCGGAACGCAAGTCTTTCGTTCCGTATAAGAACGCGGGCCACGGCGTTCACATGTTCGAATCAGATCCTAAGCTCATGGAATCATTGGCCCAATGGATAAAAGAATCCTTGTCGTTGCCGCGTATATAAAAGCGGATGTTTGACCGGCGCGCGCAAAAGGCAGATGATTTGCATATGAAAAACCGGAAGCATAGGGTCAAGAAGATCCTGGTTTGGGCGGTTGCGACCGCATTTTTGGCGTTGTCCGTTTGGCCATGGCAGGCGAACGCCGCCAGCGCGGTCAAGCCGATCGCCGCGCCGTCCAAAAAAATCCAAGCCCAAGATTTTGACCCAAAACCAGGCGATTTTAAAGCGGCCGTGGTCATGGATTACAAGACCAAGAAAATTCTGTACGCCTACAATTCAGAAGTGAGCCGTTCGGCCGCCAGCCTGACCAAATTGACCGGCGCTTTGGTGTTTTTGGACACCAAGCCGTCTTGGAACAAGGTCGTATCCATCCAAAAGAAGGATGAAGTCGGGGGAGGCAGGTTGCGGGTAGCGAGCGGCGCGACTTTGACCGTTCGCGATACCGTGTATTCGAGCATCGTGGGTAGCGCCAACAACGCGGCTACGGCGCTGGCGCGCATCAGCGGTTTGGGACTGACCAAATTCGTGCGCCAGATGAACGCCAAGGCCAAAGCCTTGGGTTGTACGAACACCAAATTCAAGGATCCGTCCGGCATGGACCCCGAAAACGTGACCACGGCCGCGGATATGGCTAAAATCGCGGCCGCGGCCTTCAGCCGAGCGGAAATCAGGTCGCCGGCTACGACGGCCAAATACACTTTTCGCATCCTGAATACGGGCGAAGTCAAAACCATCCGCAACACTAACCAGCTTTTATTGGATGAGAACAACGGTTTGTACGTCATGGGCGGCAAAACCGGATACCTGGATGAGGCCAAAAACAATTTGGTGTTGCGGGTCAGGCCGGACAGACAAAACGCCAAACAGGAGTTGATAATCGTGGTATTGGGCGCGGAAACCAAAGCCCAATTGTTCGAAGCCACCCAGAGGCTTGCCCAATGGACTTGGTCGGCGTATGATTGGCGGACGCCAGCTTTGGCGGCCAATTATGGATCTTCAGCGCCTTAAACGACGTTTGCAGGAGTTAAAACAGCCTTCCTACCGCCTCCAACAGGCGGCGCGTTCGTATTATCAGGATTTGGCCAACGGTTGGGAAGATTTGACAACTTGGTCCAAGGATTTGCGCGCCGCCTGCCAAGATTCGGCCTGGTCGCCGCTAACCCAGATTGCGGCTCTGGAGAGCCGTGATCCTGAAAGCGTGAAATTCGCCTTCAAAACCCAGGATGGCCTGACTATCGAATCCGTGGTCATGCGGCACGACGACGGTCGCAATACGGTCTGCGTGAGTTCGCAGGTCGGTTGCGCCATGGGTTGCGCGTTTTGCGCCACCGGCACTTTGGGGATAAAGCGCAACCTGACAGCCGAAGAAATCGTGGACCAGATCGTCCAAACGGCCAGATATCTAAAGACTAAAGACGGACGCGTGACAAACGTGGTTTTCATGGGCATGGGCGAGCCGTTTAACAATACGGACGAAGTGTTTAAGGCTATTGATTTGCTGACGTCGCCCGAAGCCTTCGGTTTGGGCGCGCGCCATATCAGCGTGTCGACCTGCGGCATCGTGCCGGGCATCGAACGTTTGGCCAAGGAGTTCCCGCAAATCAATTTGGCCATTTCGTTGCATGCCCCAAGCCAGGACGTGCGCGAAAAAATCATGCCCGTGGCCAAAGCCTATCCGTTCGACAGGCTGATGCGCGCCATCCGGTCATACATGGACAAGACGCATCGCAAGGTCATGTTCGAGTACGTGATGCTCGAGGGCGTGAACGATTCATTGGAGCAAGCTGAGGAATTGGCCGACCTGTTCAACGAGCACCGCCATTTGGCGCACGTAAACCTCATCAAATACCACGAGACCGGTAAGTTCAAAGCCTCGGCAGAAGCGCATATCAAAGCTTTCCAGAACGTGCTCAAACGCCGCGGCATCTCGGTCACGCGTCGCGTCTCGTTCGGCGAAGAAATCGACGCCGCGTGCGGACAATTGGCGGGAAAAATCTGAGCGGAATAACCAATTTTGCCAATCGCCAATAACCAAGAAGGAGTTTTTGGTCATTGGAATTTGGTCATTGGTCATTCGAGTCCATATGCAAAAAAGAGCGAAGCGCAAACAAGCCAAGATTCTGGTCGCCATGTCCGGCGGCGTGGATTCGTCAGTGGCCGCGGCCATTTTGGTGCGCGCGGGTTTTTGCGTAACCGGCGGTTTCATCAAAAACTGGTCATCCAGCAAAGACCCCATGTCCGGCGAATGCACGTGGCGCGCGGATAGGCGCGACGCCATGCGCGTGGCCGCGGCTTTGGATATCCCGCTTCTGACTTTCGATTTCGAAAAACAATACCGCGAACAAGTGGTCGCCGAACTCTATCGCGGTTACGCGGCAGGTGAGACGCCGAATCCCGACGTGTTGTGCAACGAGTACGTGAAATTCGGTTTGTTTTGGGACAAAGCCAAAGAATTGGGTTTTGACGGCATGGCCACGGGGCACTACGCGAGGACGACGTCCCGCGTCCCGCGTCCCGCGTCCCAGGGACGGTGCGACGTGCGACGTGCGACGACTGCGTCAAAGTTGCTGCGCGGGTTGGATCCGGATAAGGATCAGTCCTACTTTCTCTATCGCGTAAAACAGGATGCTTTGGCGCATACGATTTTCCCGATCGGGAGCATGAAAAAATCAAAAGTCAGGGAATTGGCACGCAAATGGAAAATTCCGGTGGCCGAAAAACCGGACAGCCAAGGGATTTGTTTCATCGGCAAGGTGAACCTCGGCGACTTTTTAAGCCCAAAAATCAAATCAAAGCCTGGCGACATCGCCACGCCGGATGGCGCAATCATCGGCCGGCACGAAGGCTTGCATCTTTATACCATCGGCCAGCGCCAACGCATCGGCGTGTCCGGCGACCACCCGTGGTACGTCGCGGACAAAGATTTGGCGCGTAACCGTTTGGTGGTCGTGGATTCGGACAAGCATCCGTATTTGCTGGCCAAAGGCCTGACGGTCGGGGATGTGCATTGGATTGCGGGCCAGGCGCCCAAGAAAGCGTTTAAAGCATGGATACAGGCCCGTTACCGACAAAAAACGCAACCCGCAACGGTACGAATGTTGGCCTCGGGCAAAGAAGTCGCGGTGGCCTTAAACAAACCCATTCAAGCCGCGGCCATTGGACAGTCGGCCGTGATTTACCGGGGTCAAGAGTGCCTGGGCGGAGGGGTCATTCGCTCCATTGAGCATTCGTGCTAGCATATCGCCCGATTATGACTCCCGATCGGTCCACTCACTTCCAATGGATATCATTGGTTTACCTGTTGCTGTTCGTCTTGGCCGTTTTTGCGCCTTCAATCGTCAACCAAGATTATTTGGGCATACCGGAACAGCATGTAGAAGAGTTCTTGATTTTCTTGTTCGGCTTGACGGGCATCACCATCTTCATGCTGTATGAACGCATGATGGAGAACAAGGAGAAAGAGGAGCAGGAGATGCGCGACGCTTGGACCAACGCCAAGCGCGAATTGGTTTCGTCTTACAAGTACATCGGTTCGCTCAACCGGCAGATGGACATGCTGAAGAAGTTGACCAATGACACCAGCGTGTCCATCATGGAGCAGGACAAACTGGGCAAAGACCTGCTGCAATCCTTGGTGACGGCCGCGGCGGCCAATGTGGGCGGCGTGCCGGCCACCCTGCGTTTCGTCAATTTGGAAAAATTGCGCACCGAACGCGAAATCCACCATGATAACGGCGGCGGGCGTCCGCAAGACGTACCCGTGGCCAACAAGGATTTGAAGCGCACCCATGAAGAGCGCAAAAGCTTTTTGCACCTCCAGACCGACGGCCGCGATTTATTGATCGTGCCTTCGGACAAGCGGCAAGGCGACGTCAAGGCTTTTTTGATTCTGCATACGGCCCCGCCCGCCCAAGAGGACTTCGACCCCAGCGTGCTCAAGGTCTTCGCCAACCAAGCTGAGCTCGTTTATCGGTCGTTGCGCCAAGAAGACCTGTCCGAACGCCCAGCCATCGAACTCGTGGACGCGGCCACCAGGAAACCCGCGGGCGAGATAGGATAAAACGTCCAACGTCTCAGGTCATTTTACCGGAAGTCGGAATTGTATTTGACTTCGGTGGATTTGTCGGTAGAATTTGATTCGTAATAAGTCTCTTCCGCCTTCCGTTTCCCGACATTCCGAACACCGGCATAATGACCTCCGACTCCAGTTTAATACCCATCGTTATGAAAAAACTGTCCACCGACGAAATTCGCCAGACGTTTCTGGATTTTTTCAAGCAAAAAGGCCACGCCATCCTGCCTTCGGCGTCTTTGATTCCGGAAAACGACCCGACCGTGCTGTTCACCACGGCCGGCATGCATCCGCTCGTGCCGTATCTGCTTGGCCAGCCGCATCCCATGGGCAAACGTTTGGCCAGCGTACAAAAATGCGTGCGCACTGGCGATATCGAAGAAGTGGGCGACAACCGCCATCTGACGTTTTTCGAAATGTTGGGCAATTGGTCGCTGGGCGACTATTTCAAACAGGACGCCATCAGCTGGTCGGCTGAATTGCTGACCAAGCCAGAATGGTTCGACATCGACCCACATCGTCTGTATGCCTCGGTTTTCCAGGGCGATGAGGACGCTCCCCGCGACGAAGAATCCATCGCTTTTTGGCAGGCGCAATTCGAAGTCCGCGGCATCTCGGCCGAAGTCGGCGCGCCAGAGGCTGACGAACCGGCCACTGGCGATGCGGGTCCGCGCATTTACGCATACCCCAAAAAGCAGAACTGGTGGGGTCCGGCCGGTCAGACCGGTCCGTGCGGGCCGGATACCGAGATTTATTTCGACACGGGCAAACCGCATGATCCGGCGTTCGGGCCAAAGTGCCATCCGGCGTGCGATTGCGGCCGCTTTATCGAAATCTGGAACAACGTGTTCATGCAGTACGACAAACGCGAAGACGGCAAATTCGCGGTTTTGGCGCAGCAAAACGTGGATACGGGCATGGGTTTGGAACGCATGGCTTGCGTCATGCAGGGCGTGCCCACGGTTTTCGATACGGACGCCTACCGTAAGCTGTTTGAGGTTTTCAGCCGGGTGTTTGGCGTGGATTACGGAAAAGACGCCAACACCGACAGATCGTTGCGCATCGTTTTGGACCATCTTAAAACCGCGACCTTCATCATTGGCGATCCGCGCGGCGTGGCGCCTTCGAACATCGGCCAAGGATATATCGTCAGGCGGCTTATTCGCCGCGCGGTGCGCGAATCCAAGCGTTTGGGCGTAACCGTACCTATTACGGCCACCGTCGCACAGGCCGTGATTGACGGTTGCGGCGAGGCCTATCCCGAACTGGTGCAAAACGCCCAACGCATTTTGGACGAAATGGCCAAAGAAGAAGCCAAGTTCGCGGCTACGCTCGAACGCGGGCTTAAGGAATTCGACAAAATGATGGCCGAGGGGGGCACGGTCAACGGCGAACAGGCGTTCGTCCTGTATTCGACATACGGTTTTCCCATCGAATTGACCGAAGAACTCGTGAGGGAGCGCGGCGGCCAAGTGGACCGCGGCGTATTCGAAGCCGAGTTCAAAAAACACCAGGAGCTCTCGCGTACGGCCTCCGCCGGAACGTTTAAAGGCGGTTTGGCCGACAATTCGGAAGAAGTCACGCGTCTGCATACGGCCACGCACCTGTTGCATCAGGCTTTGCGGACCGTGCTGGGCGACCATGTGGCCCAAAAGGGGAGCAACATTACGGCCGAACGGTTGCGCTTTGATTTCGTCCATTCGGAAAAAATGACCCCGGAACAAATTGCGGCCGTCGAAGAGTTGGTCAACCGCGCCATCTCCAAAGATTTACCCATGGGGTTTGAGGAGATGACCGTGCCCGAAGCCAAAGACGCGGGCGCCATCGGCTTGTTCGAGGACAAATACGGCGCCAAAGTCAAAGTGTACACCGTGACCGATCCGGACGAGCAGCGGGGCTTTTATTCCAAAGAAATTTGTGGCGGACCCCATGTGACCCATACCGGGGAATTGGGCCGATTTAAAATTCAAAAGGAAGAAGCCGTAAGCGCGGGGGTGCGCCGCATCAAGGCGGTTTTAAGCCATTGAAAATTCGGAAAGGCTAATTTTTGGCTAAAATATAAGGAATTTTAACCAAAAATAAGGTGAGTGTTTATAGTTTGGCTAAGTCAAGCCATAAAATGCTTGCTTTTTTGATGCGTTTTATTTATAATCTAGCGCATTCCATTGTGGAAAAATTTCACACGCCCATGAAAGCCACTTATGTCAAATAAACCTACTTCCTCGGATAAGGATTTTTTGAAGGTCAGAGGGGTGGTAGAGGAGAATTTGCCGAGTGCCATGTTTCGCGTAAGGCTGGAAAACGGCCATACGATTTTATGCCATTTGGCCGGCAAGTTGCGCATGAACCGCATCCGATTGACGCCGGGAGACGAGGTTCAGGTGGAGATTACGCCTTACGATTTGACAAAGGGCCGGATAACCTTTAGATTATAGCCCGCTTCCGACCGACAGGAGGGATCGGTCGTGCTTGCATCTACCCAAATTTTTAACCCATCCCCAATCTTTGGGAACCAGAAAAACATGAAGGTCCGCGCATCAGTCAAAACAATCTGCCGCGACTGCAAGGCCATCCGACGCAAAGGCCGCGTGTTCGTGATTTGCAAGAAGAATCCCAAACATAAGCAGCGTCAAGGCTGACTCTTTTCGTAATTTTGAATTATGGCCCGTATCGCAGGCGTAGTCCTCCCCCAAAACAAGCGCATCGCAATCGCGCTGACTTACATTTACGGCATCGGTCACACGACCGCGGCTAAGATCGTCAAGATGGCCAAGATCGACGAAAGCGTCCGCGCCAAAGATCTGACCGAAGCGCAGGAAAAACAATTGCGCGACGCGGTGGAAAAGAATTTCAAGGTGGAAGGCGAATTGCGCCGTGAGAAGATGTCCAACATCAAGCGCCTTAAGGAAATCGCCTGCTTCCGCGGCACGCGCCACATCAAAGGCTTGCCGGCCCGCGGACAACGCACCCGCACCAACTCGCGCACCGTGCGCGGCAACGTGCGCCGAACCACCGGGTCTGGTAAGCGTAAGCTCGAAAAGACGTAATCCTCGGATGTAACCAAGCAGTATGACTGACCAGAACACCAACGTGGCCGTGGCTGAAGCGCCGGTCGCGGAAACCAAGAAAGTCGCGCCCAAGTCGCGCAAGAAGGGCAAGCAAAGCAAGCAGGTTCCGCATGCCCGCGTTTATATCCAAGCGACCTACAACAACACCCTGATTTCCATTACGGATCTGAACGGCAACGTTTTGGCCTGGTCATCGGCCGGACATTGTGGTTTCAAAGGCCCCAAGAAGGCTACGCCATACGCGGCTTCGGTCGTGGTCAAGAGCCTGCTCGAAAAAGTCTCCCAAGTCGGGCTTAAGGACGTGAGCATTTTGGTCAAGGGCGTAGGCCAGGGCCGCGAAGGCGCCATCCGCGCGTTCAACACCAACAACATCAACGTGGTTACCATCAAAGACCTGACTCCTATTCCGCATAACGGCTGCCGCCGCCCGCGGGCACGTAAGTTGTAATCCAGAATACCTATGGCACGTATTTTGACCAGTTCGTGTAAACTCTGCCGCCGCGAGGGCGAAAAATTGATGCTCAAGGGCGCGCGGTGTTTGTCGTCCAAGTGCGCCATGGCGCGCCGGCCGTTCGCGCCCGGCGTCCACGGCCCCACGGGTCGCTCGCGCACTACGGATTACGGCAAGCAGTTGCGCGAAAAGCAAAAAGCCAAGCGCCTGTACGGCGTATCGGAAACTCAGTTCGCCAATTATTACCAAAAAGCCGTCAAGCTCAAGGGCGATTCTGGCGTCAGCTTGGTGCGCATGCTGGAAATGCGTTTGGACAACGTGTTGTACCGCGCCGGCTTCGCCAAGAGCCGCGCGGCCGCGCGACAAATAGCAAGCCACTCGCATGTCGCCATTAACGGCCGCAAAGTCAACATCCCGTCGTACCAGGTCAAATCAGGCGACGTGTTGACCATCCAAGCCCGCAAGCAGAACGCCGCCCCGTGGAAGAATTTGGGCGAAGAACTCAAGAATAAGGAATTCCCGTCCTGGATTACCGTGGACGCCAAGGAAGCCACGATCAAGGTCACCAGCCAACCCGCCGGCGACGAGCTCAAACAACCCTTCGATCCTAAGCTCATTATTGAGTATTATTCGCGCTAACCCACGCGTATGGAGTCCCTTCTTCTTCCAACAAAAATACAATTTAAACGCGGCGAGCGTCCCAACGAGGGCGCCTTGGTCGTGGAGCCGTGCACGCCTGGCTATGGCACGACTTTGGGTAACGCTTTGCGGCGCGTCATGCTGTCGTCCTTGCCCGGCGCAGCGGTCACGGCCGTCAAAATGCGCGGCGTGGACCACGAGTTTTCAACGGTCCCGCACGTTAAAGAGGACATGCTGGAAATAATCCTGAACCTCAAGGGTTTGCGCATGAAACTGTTCGCCCAAGAGCCGGTCAAACTCAGTTTGTCGGCCAAAGGCGAAGGGCCGGTGACGGCCGCGCAGTTCGAGAAGAACGCGGACGTGGAAATAGTCAATTCGGATTTGGTCCTAGCCACGCTGACCGACAAGAACGCGACCATGGAAATGGAAATTACGGTTTCCCCGGGACGCGGTTACCGCAGCACCGAAGAGCGCCAAAAGGAAAAGTTGGACTTGGGCGTCATCGGCATCGACGCGTTGTACAGCCCCGTGCTCAACGTGTCATACCAGGTGGAAGCTACGCGCGTCGGCGAAAAGACTGACTACGACAAGCTGACGCTGCGCATCGAAACCGACGGCACGCTGGATCCGCTAGACGCCTGCAACCAAGCCGTAGACATCTTGCTGGACCACATGAATTTGCTTAAGAACCTGTCATACGAAGAATCCTGATGCTTTTTTCATGTAACACGTATCATGTAACATTCGAGCCCAGGCTCCTGCTACATGCTTCATGCTACATGATACATGAGACAATATGAGACACCGACGCGTAGGAAAAACGTTAGACCGCAAGAACGGGCCGCGCCTGGCGCTGTTGCGCAATTTGGCTACGTCTTTGGTTTTGTACGAACATGTCAACACCACGCTCGCCAAAGCCAAAGCGGTCAAGCCCGTGGTCGAAAAGCTGATTACGGCCGGCAAGACCAAGTCGCTCGTGACGCGTCGCAAGTTGGCGTCTTACCTGACCGTGGAATCGGCGGTCAACAAGATTTTGGAAGAGCTGGGTCCGCGCTACGCGGAACGCAAAGGCGGCTATCTGCGCATCATTAAACTCGGCGTGCGCCAAGGCGATGGCGCGGAAACGGCCCAAATTCAATTCGTTAAGGACTAAACGTATGGCATGGAACAAGAAGCCGGGCATGCCCCGGATAACGCGGCGGGTGGTGGAGGTGGACGCGGCCGGACAGGTCGTGGGTCGTTTGGCGACCAAAATCGCCATGGCGCTCATGGGTAAAGACGTGGCCGAATACGTCCCGCATACGGATATGGGCGCGAGCGTGCGCGTGTCTAATGTGGAAAAATTGGTTTTTACAGGCAAAAAAATGGATCAAAAGCAATATTTCCGCACGTCTGGCCGTCCGGGAGGCTTAAAAGCCGTCCAGGCCAAGGACATGATGACCGAACGCCCGGAAGAAGTGTTGCGCCATGCGGTCAAGTACATGTTGCCCAAGAACAAGCTCCAAGCTTTGCGCCTGAAGCGTCTGACTTTCGTTAAGTAAAAAACTATGCCAGAAGAAAAGAAGAAGGCTCCGGCCAAGGCCAAGGCGCCCAAGAAGGAAGAAGATGCCAAGAAGAAGGCTCCGGCCAAGGCCAAGGCGCCCAAGAAGGAAACGCCTACCACCGAAGCTGAAGCTACGCCGACTTTGGCCATGCAAAACGACCAGGAAAGCGCGGCCAAGACGGCCAAATCCGGTTCGTTCATCCCTTCCGTGGGTCGCCGCAAGCAAGCTATCGCCCGCGTGCGTTTGATCAAGAACGGCAAAGGCGCGATTACGGTCAACGGCCGCAAGTACGACGATTACTTCGGACACTACGAACTGCGTAACGCTGTGACCTCGCCGCTCAAGGCCGTGGGCCAAGACACGTCGGTCGACATCAGCGCCCGCGTGGTCGGCGGAGGCGTCCACGGACAGGCCGAAGCCGTGCGCCATGGCATCGCCCGCGCGCTCATCGTGCTCAACCCGACGTTCCGTAAGACTTTGAAGAAGCTCGGTTTCCTCTCACGCGACCCGCGCGAAAAGGAACGCAAGAAGCCGGGCCTCAAATCAGCGCGCCGCTCACCGCAGTGGAGCAAACGTTAAATTCAAAATTTCAAACAGCAAACAGCAAGGGCCGGAAACGGTCCTTTTTGTTTTATCCACATAGGTCGTTTGACCGAGCGCGGTTATGCGTCGAAGATTGGGGCGCCGCTTACGTCGTGTCTGAAATAAAGTGAAGTGATTTTGAAATCGCTTCGCTCCGCTCGCGATGGCGCGTATGATGCGGCGGGTAACGGACAGGAGTTGCGTACCATGGACAACGGAGCGTTCGAAAAATTGCGCGAAGTGCGTGGATGCCTATCCAGTGTCGCGACGCCTGATGCGGCGGCGCGGCGGCGGTATGACGACCATCGTGACGACGACAGGGTGCTCGGACTGTGCGTGTCGCCTTTCGAAATCGACGCGGTCAAACTTTCCAACAGCAAGGCCATGCGCCGGCTGTTCCGCAAGACCCAGGTCGTGTCCTTGCCCACCAACGCGCATACGCGCAACCGCGGCACGCATACGCTGGAGGTCGAATGCCTGTCCACGCTCGTGGCGCGGATTTTGGGGCTGAACGCCAGCTTGTGCCGGGCCGGGGCTTTGGGACACGACCAAGGCCACGTGGGTTTTGGTCATGCGGGCGAAAAGTTCATCAGCGAAAAGACGGGCAAACCTTTCCGCCACGAGGTGTTTGGCGTGGTGGTGGCTCAGAAGCTGGAACGCCGCGGGCGCGGGCTTAACCTCACCTGGCAGACGCTGGACGTGATGCGATCGCATTCGCGCGGGTCCGGTGAATTGAACGCGGGCCAAACGTCGCCCGAGGGCAACGTGGTCATGTTCGCGGACAAGATCGCGTATCTGTTCGCGGACTACAACGACATGTTCAAGCGCGATTCCATGAACGGGGCGCGCATGCGGGTCGAGGATTACGAAGGTTTGGAAGAGGCGGTTGGCTGGTTCGGCGGCACCCAGCGCCAACGCCAATACAATTGCTTGGCTCAACTGTGCCTGGAGTCGGCCGAACGCGGAGAAGTGAGTTTTACCACTTCTGAAGCCGCGCAACGGTTCGCGGTCGCGCTCAAGGCCATGTACCAGGCGTACCGCGCCATCAACTGGAGCGGTGTCGGCTCGGTCATCGACAGCGTGTACGGCGTGCTCGAACGCAACCTGCCGGACGTGGATCCGGCGCTGGTGTATGCGCTCCTGACCGAACAGGAA
>JAKLEH010000021.1 GCA_022703155.1 Patescibacteria group bacterium
CCGCGTCGGCTACCCGTTCGCCATCAATCCAGAGCCCGCGCTGCTTGACGAGGTCAGGACCGGAGGCCGCATCGCCTACGTGGAAGAAAACGAGGAACGCGGCGCGCGCATCTTCAAGGCCGACGGCGAAGGCCGGTTGCACGAAGTCAGCTTGCAAGAGGTGCTGCCCAAAGACCTGTGCAATTTCGTGGCGCCCATCCGCGGAAGCTTGGACAACAAAACTTTGGCCACCGCCTTGCTGTAGCCTTCTCGAACCCACAAGGGTTCTTTTTTATGTCCAACCATTGACACGGCTGAGTTTTTTTGTTTATCTGGGCGAATGGTTCGCACCTTCGAAAGCGAGGTCAAATGCTGCCCGAACACATCCTCGACGAAATCCTGATCAGCGAGGTCATCAACGGCATCCGCGACAACAACGGCCAAGTGCCGGCCGACGTCTCGGACGTGGACGGGACCAATAGCGTCAACCAAGGCCTGATCCAATTGGAGCTGGCCATCGGCGACGCTTTCCCCGAACGCAATGTCATGATCGAAAGGGTAAAAAGCGGTTGGCAAAAATACAAGTTGCGCCGCGGCAACTTCAGTCCTGTCATCCGCGAAGCCGTGGAAATCATTCCTGACCTGTTCCGCGGACTCAAGCGCGTCGACGTGCAGGCGTTGGCCGAGCGCGTGGCCGAACGCGAAGCGTGCATGACTTACGCGTTCCCGCGCCGGCTCTATCGGTTGCTGCGCGAACGCGCTCCGCAACACCGCCGTCTGCTCATCGCCATCACGGGCTCGCCCCACGATTACGCGGTGCCGTTTTGCAAAGCCTTGGGCTTTGACGTGGCCGTGGGTTGTTGGATGGAGGTGGACGAACAGGGCCGTTACACGGGCCGACGCGATGAACGTCCGGCCATCGACAAAGCCGCGGTCATGGGCGAACTCGAGATGCGGCGCAATTTGAAATGGGCCGGAGGCATCGCGCTCGGCGACTCGCCGACCGACATCCCCATGTTCAAGCGTTGCACGTACCGCATCGCCATCAATCCGACCATGGATTTGCAAGCCTTCATGCGCGAAACGCCCGGATTGAGAATCTCTTGGATCAACGACCATCAGAAGACCGGAGTCCAAGCGTACGCTCCGCGGCACGACGGTTTGTACATGGAAGTGCCGTTGCATCATGTCTTGCCTCCGGATTTGGCCACGGCCCTGCCCAGCATGCCCGGGTCGTGGACCGTTGCAAGTCAAAGCGTAAAAAGTTAGTCACGGAACATGGCTCGGCAATCGCATAAGGTCGCTGTGATTCCGTGGCCACTTTCTCGCCGGCGCCTGATATTTCGAGCTTGCCATAAGTCGAAGTTATCGACGTTCGGCGATTTTCTAGACGTGGCACGGAATAGCTCGATGAAACAATAGCGACTGGCTTTCGTGCCGCTCCTCTTGGACCCGTAAGGGTCTTTTTTATTTCGAAACGGCTTTCGAATTACGAGGCGGGATGACATCCCGGATCCCATCGTCATGCTGAACTTGGTTCAGCGTCTTTATGGCAGATTCCATGCAGGTGTCCAGTTTGTGGCTTCTTAATATAGGTGCCGAAATTAATTCGGCACGACAGAAGGGCGCTTGCATTCGGTTTGCGCGGCTTCTAAGGTTTAAACCACATTATGCGTTACATTTTTACGCCGGAACCCGTGGGTTCGTTCGCCTGCGACGCCGTGGCCGACGGCGTATGGCTCAAAGAAACCGACCAGGTCGGCAAAAGCTATTTGCCGGACGACGTCAGGGCGGCCGTGGTCGCGGAACTCAAGCGCCGCGGATTTGAGGGCAGGGAAGGCGACGTGATCGCGCTGTCTTTGCTCGGGCAATCCAAAATCAAACAGCTGATTGTGGCGGGTTTGGGCGAACGCGGAAAAATACGTCCGGACCAGTTCAGGACTTTAGCCGCGCGCATCCTAAAAACGACCAATGGCTTACGGGCCAAACAGTTGTACGCACACGAGCGTCTGTTGAAGGCGGTCAAGGACCAGGAGCAAGCCGCGCAGATGTGGGTCGAGGGCGTGGAGTTGGCGTCGTACCACTTCCATTCTTTCCGCAAACACACGGCGGCCGAAGAAGCCAAAAAGCGGACGGCCGTGGAAGTGCTCATGCCCATGAATCCGGACAAAAACGCGCAGAAAAAAATCCAAAACGGAGTGGACCGCGGGGTGTTGTTGGCCCAAGCTACGGAGTTGGCGCGGGATTTGGTGAATACGCCGTCCCTGAACATGCATCCGCACGAAATGGCCGAACGCGCCAAGGCTTTGGCCGGACGCGGCACCAACGTCACGTGCCGGGTTTTGGGGCGCGCGGACATGGAGCGGCTCGGCATGCACGCGGCGTTGGCCATCGGGCAGGGGAGTCAACACGAACCCAAATTCGTGCATTTGACCTACCGGCCGCCGGGCAAAGCCAAAAAGAAAATCGCACTCGTGGGCAAGGCCGTCACTTTCGATTCGGGCGGCTTGTCGCTTAAGCCTGCGGAACACATGACCGACATGAAGATCGACATGGCGGGCGCGGCGTCGGTGTTGGGCGTGTTCAAGGCCTTGCCAAAACTCGCGCCCAAAGCCGAAGTGCATGGTGTGTTCATCGCGGTCGAGAACATGCCCAGCGGTTCGGCTTGCCGCCCGGGCGACGTGGTTGCGGCCATGGACGGCACGACCATCGAGATAGAGAATACGGACGCCGAGGGGCGCGTGACCCTGGCCGACGCGTTGGCGTTCGCGGCGCTTAAAATCAAACCTGACGCCATCGTGGATTTGGCCACTTTGACCGGCGCGGTCATCATCGCGCTGGGCAGCGATGTGACCGGATTTTTCGCCACTGACAAGGATCTGAAGCGCGCCTTACAACAAGCGTCACAAGAATCTGGCGAACCCATGTGGGAATTGCCGCTCTACAAGCCGTACGCCGAACTCATCAAGTCGAAAATCGCGGACGTGCGTAACGTGGGCGGCCGTCCCGCCGGCATCATCACGTCGGCGCTGTTCCTGGAAAAGTTCGTGCACGGCGTGCCTTGGGCCCACTTGGACATCGCCGGCCCGTCGTATGCGGAAAAAGAAACGCGCGCTGAATGGCCAGCCGGAGGCACGGGGTGGGGAGTGAGGACGCTGTTGAATTACCTCAACCAAATTCAGTAAACAGCAAATTCCAAACAGCAAACAGCAACCGGAACGACTGACGCAAACATCAAACGGCAAAATTGATGTTATCTTGATGTTTGGAATTTGCTGTTTGTTGTTTCGTGATTCTATTGGGGATAAGTCTGGGGCGATTTTTGTGCTATAATAAGCGAGGTTACAGTTATGCACATCACCGTTTACACGACTCCGACTTGCCCTTACTGCAAGTTGGCCAAGGATTTCCTTAAGGAAAAAGGCGTTAGTTATACGGAAATCGACGTGGCGGCTGATCCTAACGCGGCTAATGACATGGTCAAAAAATCCGGACAGATGGGGGTTCCGGTGATGGAAATCGACGGCCAGATCGTCGTGGGTTGGAACCAGGCGGCCATCAACGATTTGCTTGAACAGGCCACGAAAAAGAAAACCAAGCAACCGGCTTAATAAATAAAACAATAACCCTAAAAAACAACAAATATGGCTACTTCAAAAAAGTGCGGCCCCAAAAAGGCCGTCAAGTCCGCCAAAGCCAAATGCGGCGGATGCGGCGAAGGTTTGTTCGACAACATGCTGGTGGAGTTTACCTCCCATAAGCTGCACGTGTTCCTCATCATGGCCTCGGTCTTTGGCTTGGGCGCCTTGTTCTCCATGATGTTGGGGGTGTCGGCGGCACAGTTCTAGTTTAGAACGAACCAATCACAATCCAAAAACAAAAACGTCACGTTTAGACGAGGCGTTTTTTATTTTTCATAAATAAAAAATCGAGACGCATGCCTCGATTTTAAATACCAATTTTTGGTTATTTTCCCGGTGTTTTTTCGCCGACTTTCCAGTTGGCAGGGCAAAGTTCGCCGGTCTGCAGGGCTTGGAGCACGCGCAGGGTTTCGGAAGCCGAGCGTCCGACCGAGCCGTCGCTGGCCAAGGCGTAGCGCACCATTTGGTTGGGGTCGATGATGAACGGTTTGCGATGCGCCGAACCGTTTACGAGGGAAGGGGGAATTACGAGGAAGATGTGGCGCTTATGAATCTTTTTTCGACGACGGGCCAGTTTACGTGGGACAGGAAATCGGCGATGTAGGCCTTGCGGTCCGAGCCGAAATCCATGAAATACGCGTGTTCGTAAACGTCCATGACCAATAGCGGAATTGCGCCCCAGACGCCGCCTTGGTTATGGGCATCGCCGGTATAAATGCGCAGCGCTTTGTCATGCGTATCCCACGCCAGCACCACCCAACCGCGGGCGGCCATGCCGCAAGCCGCGAACCGGGCCAGGAAGCCGTCGAGCGAACCGAACGCTTGGGCCAATGCTTCGGATGCGGATCCGGCGGGTTTGCCGTCGCCGCCCAGGTTTTCGAAATACCATTCGTGCAAATAAGCGCCGTTGGTGGCGAAGGTCTCGCCGTCTTTTAGCGCGCGCAATTCGGAGAAGCTTTGGTTGGCCGCCGACAGCTGGTCAGCGGTCAAAGACGCGAGCTTGGATTGCGTTTCGTCTTTTTTGTCCACGTAACCCGCGTAAAGCTTGTCGTGGTGGATGCTTAAGGACTTTTCGCTGATCGTACCTTGCGCGCCAGTGAAGGGGAGGGGGAGTTTTGGGGTCATATCGGTGGTCGGTGCTTAGTGCCTAGTGCCAAGCGCGTTGGGCTGTGTGCTAAATGATTTATTTTTTATTCAACGCTTTGATGACGTCGGCTTCTTTGGGCATGCCATGGCGGTAAAAGGCCACGGTGCCTGTTTTGTCGATGGCCACGACCGTGCGTTTGATGATGGTGGCCGAAAAGAGTTTGCGTATGGCGCCGTATTTTTTGGCCACCTTCTTGTCAGTATCTATGAGCAACGGGAACGGAAAATGGTATTTGTCCGCGAAGCGCGCATGGCTGTCCGCGTCCGCATGGTTAACGCCAAACACGGCCGTGTCGCTTTCCGCGAATTTGGACCAATGGTCCCTGATGCCGCACAACTGGATGGTGCAGCCAGGCGTCATGTCTCCAGGATAAAAAATCAAAACCACGTTTTTTTTGCTTAAAAAATCCTTGAGCGAGACGTTGGCGCCGTCGTGCGATTTAAGCACGAAGGCCGGGGCTTTGGCGCCGACTTTTAGTTCGAGTTCGGGCATAGGGGTTGCTTATAAGGGGATAAATGGCGATTTTAGTCGGAGGTCGGAGGTCAGACAGAGGAAGTCGGAGGTCGATGGTCGGTGTGAGATTAAACGAGTCGGAAGTCGATAAGCAGGTGGTCGGAGGTCGGAAGTTATGAACGCTGAGTTCGTGTGGTTGGTGTCGATCGAACGGTTATTTATGGCGCGGGGAGCAGTTTTGGCAGAGGCCGTTGGCTATCACGTCCACGGCTTGGGCGTTGCCCGGCCATTGGCCTTGGATGGTTATGCCGGGGGCATCAAGGACGGCGTGGCAATGCACGCAATGGAAATGCGCATGGACATGCAGGGAGGCGTCGAAACGCGCCGGCCCGTCATCCGGGCGCAATTCTTTGACCAGGCCGGTTTTTACCAATGAAGCGAGGTGGCGGTAGACCGTGGATTGCCCGATGGTGGGCATGAGGCGCTGCATTTCCGCGTAACACGCCATGGCCGAAGGATGGTCGTAACGCGTGCGCAACCAGTCCAACAAAACCAGGCGCCGTTCGCAATCGCGAAAGCGTTTGGTTTTTTGGACGGAAGCCGATTTTTTCATAAATGAGAATTATTCTCACTTATAATTTATAACAAAACGGCCATGGGCCAGTCAATTCCGACGTTGTGGATAAGATTGGACGAATGGCGAATGTACGGGTAATATGTTGCACTAATATGAATTTGGCCGTAAAAGTTTTGAATAAAACTTATAAGTTAGCGATTTTGGCCATTTTTTTGGCCGCGACAGGCTGGGGTTGCAATTGGTTCAAGTCGGCCAATTTGCGCGTACCTGACATGCGACCCGCCGGCCCCCGTCCTGCGGATTTGGAAAACGTCAGCCCGGCAGAAGCTTCCAAACGCATCAATTTTGTCCAAGGAAGCCGGATCAAACTCGTGCCGACTTATAACGGCGAAAGCGCCAAGCCCGCGGAAGACGGAAACAACGAAAACGTAAGATTTTTGACGGTCGAAAGGTTCGCGCCGCAAAACGTGGCGAATTTCAGCTGGCAGCTCAACCAGCGCGTGGAAACCGAAGATTCCAAAAAAGCGCGCGAAGATTACGAAAAAGCCAAAGCCGCGGCCAAACCCGACCAGACGCCGCCCAAGGAGCCGGAGACCGCAACCGAAGTCATAAGCGTAAGCGGCGGTTTGAGCGATCTTAACCTAAAGAACGGACACGGGTTGTTTTTGCCCGCGTATTGGCCGGCGGATAAGGCTTCGGCCGTGGACACGAGCGGCATTTGGTTGTCCCGGGACGTGTATGAAGAGCTGACCAAGACGCACGTTTCCACCGTGTACCTGAACATTTTGGATTCTGGTTTTTACGGACCGCTGTCAAAATCAAAAGAGTTTACACAAGCCCTGGCGGCCATGGACGCGGCCCGCGCAAAGATCGTGGACAGGGTCGACCCGGACCTGATGACGTCTGAAAAAGAGACGTCTGAGTGGACGCTCAAGGTCAACGACAAGGACGTCAAAGTCCAGGTCTTGAAGGCCAAGAATTGGTTTGGCGAAATCGTAGTGCTCGACAACCCGCAAAATCCCATTATTTTGAAATTGAAGCTTGACCCGACGGTCGCCGATTCGTTCCTGCAGACGCTGGCCGGTTTCGAGGTTACGGAGCTTAGCGGCGTGGAATAAAAAAATTCGGGCCTTGGCCCGTTTTTTTAACGGCGGAGACCTTCCAACCGTTTGAAAATCCGCCAATAAATCCAATTGCGCGCAGCGCGCAAACCGGAGTAAGCGGCCTTGGCTGCTTGGCGCTTTTTCAAATCCGCACCGGGTTGGTTCAGGTCTTGGTATGCGTAATGGAGGGCGTGTTCCAAAAAGCGGACGGCAGGCAGCGTTTCCAAGACGTCGTGTTGTCCGTCAGGGTTGTTGACCAGTTCCATGAGCGTGGGCCAGGCGCGGACTTCGGCTTCGTCCTCCTGTTCGTCCAGAGCGTCATATTCGCCCGCGCGCCGTAAAGCCTCGATTTTGTCTTGAAGCCTTCGGGCTTGGTCGGACAAAGTCGCCGTATAACCTTGGGCGTCAAGTGCCGGCGCGATGGGGAAACCTTCGGTCGCGGCTAGATAAATCATGTAGCGCAAACGCAAGGCTTGCGCTTGGTCGTTTTGGGCCACGGCTTGGTCCAGGTCCTGTGACAGGGCGTGTTCCACGGCCGGTTGGTTGTAGTCGGAAATGTCGCGCATCAAGTGGCCGCGGCCCGTGCGTTTAAGATGGTCCTGAACGTCGAACAAAGTCCGCGGACGGTCGCGGAGTTTGGCCAGTTCGGCGTCGCGGCGTTTTTCGTCGCGGGCGCGTTCGGCGTCGCGGTTAGGGTTGTAAGGGGCCGCGCGCAAGGGGAACAGGTTGCGCGGCTTCTCGAACGGGTTGCTCATATCAAACCGAACTTTTCGGGCCAGCGCGCGTCCACTTTAACCTCCAGGCTCAAGTGCACCTGCGTGTCGAGCGCGGCTTCCAGCTCCTTGCGCGCCAACATGCCGATTTTTTTTATCATAGCCGCGCCCGCGCCGATAATCATGCGCTTGTAACGGTCGTTGGTGGTCCAGACCGTGGCCTGGATGTAGCGGCCGCCCTGCTTGCGGAACGTGACGTCGTCCACCGTGACTTTGACCGTGTAAGGCAGTTCCTTTTCCAAGGCCAGGAAAACTTTTTCGCGGATGGTTTCCTCGATCCATTGTTGGTGGCCCAGGTCAGTGATTTGTTTGTCCGGATAATACGCCTCGCCTTCGGGCAAAGAAGCGAATATCCCTTCCTGCAGCCGGTTGAGATTGGAATGTTTGACGGCCGAGACTTCGTACGTCGCCAACTGGTTGACGTCGATGTCGCGCGCTTCCTCCAGGTACGGCAGGCGTTTTGGCCCCAAGTCGCTTTTGTTGATGGCCAGGAACGTAGGTTTACGCGACGATTTGACCAGTTTTTGGATGAACTCCTCTTCCGGGCCGGGTTCGCGCGACGGATCGATGACGTACACCACGGCGTCGATGCCCTCAAAAGATTCGCGCACCGACTTGTTGAGCGTGGAAGACAGGGCGTCTTTTTTGCCCAAAAAGATGCCCGGCGTATCCAGAAAAACGATTTGGCCGCGGGGGTCGTGCACGATGCCGCGGATGGGCAAGCGCGTGGTTTGGGGCTTGGGCGTGACGATGGCCACTTTGCTGCCCACGAGCGCGTTCAACAGCGTGGATTTGCCCACGTTGGAGCGGCCCGCGAGCATGACGAATCCTGATTTCATATGATTTTGAGTATAGCACGTGGAACTAAACGGCCGCCATTGACCTATTCCGGCACGCGACATATCCTTGCGACTCCAACCCGGAGGTGAGCATGGGCATGCGCGTTTGCACGGACAAGCGAACCATCGTCGAGCTCGAAGACATCCCGTTCGGTGGCGTGCACTATGAATGGCTGGTCAAAACCCAGACCGCGTACCCCAACCTGCCGTTGAGGTACCGTAGCGACGGCAAGACGCTTTTCTTGCCCATCCATACCCTCATGTTGGATGCCTTCGAAGCGGTCAGGCTGCTCAACCCGCGTTGACGCCGCGTTCTTTCCCTCGCCGTTTTTTCAAACGGCTTTTTTCTTAAATTCAACCACAACCTCCACGTGACGTGTTTGCGGAAACAGATCCAACGGCTGTACGGAAACCACGTCGTAATGTTTGAGGAAAGCGGGCAATTCGTCTTTGAAGCGGCGGTAATTGCAGCTCACGTACACGATGGAGCGGGGTTGCATGGAGCCCTCGCCCACCAGGCTCATCAAAACCTTGGGGTGCAAGCCGCTGCGCGGCGGATCAAGAATCACGGTATCGGCAGGAATATTTTTCCACGACAAATCCTCGGCTTTGCCCGCTTGGAATTCGCATTTCTCCCCCACTCCATTATTAATTGCATTTTGCGACGCAAGTTTTATGGCTTGTTCGTCGATTTCGTATCCATATATATGCGCCCCTTCAAAACGTTTGGCCGCGGCGATGCCAAAGAACCCTAACCCGCAGTACAAATCCAAAATTTTTCGAATCTCGAAATTCGAATCTCGAATCTCCATCGCGATGGTGTTGAGGACCGCGTCTTGAAGGCGGGCGGCCATGGCCGTGTTGGTTTGGAAAAACGAATTGGGGTGGATGCGGTAAGTCACGTCGTTGACGCGTTCGTCAAACCAAGGTTCGCCGATCAAAGGCTCGAAAGTTTCGGCCAGCGACAAGTCCGTGTCTTTAGTCAGTTCGCCAAGCAGCAGGCCGGTGCAATGAGGCGCAAGCTTCTCGGACAGGTGGCGTTTCGCATCGTCGCCCACGCGTTTGGAATCTTTGACGACGACCGTGACCAGGCGCTGGCCCGTATTCTGCCCGTCACGAACGACCGCGTAGCGTACGTCGCCGGCGTGAAACTTCGCGTCCCAAGGCTGCAAATCGAATTCGCGCATCCAATCGCGCACGGCCTGCAAGATGGGCGCCGCGTCGGGCTTCATGAGCAAACATTGGCGAAGGTCCACGTAGCGGTTCCAGGAACCGTATTCCTTGAGCCCGACTTCGCCGTTCCAGCCTACGCAATAATCCATGCGGTTGCGGTAACCGAGCGTCTGGTCCGCTGGCATGACCGGCCGCACGCGGTCGGACAAATCGAATTTGGCGAACAGTTCGTTGACGCCGCGTTGCTTTTCCGCCAATTGCGCCGGATACGCCAAGTGTTGCCACAGGCAGCCTCCGCAAACGCCAGCGTGCGGGCACGGCGCCGCGACGCGGTCGGGGCCGGGCGCGTTGATTTCGTCCAAGCGGCAAACCTTCACGCCGTATTCGCGTTTGACGAAAGTGACCAAGGCCTGGTCGCCGACGCAAGCGAACGGCACGGCCACGGTCGTGTCGCTTTCGCCTTGGCCGGCCGCCACCTGTTTGCCCGCGCGGTCGATGCCGATGCGACAGGTGCCGCGGCCTGATTCGTCGTAAGTTTGGATTTCCACCTGAAGGCGATGCCCGTATTTCATACGCCGCGCATCATAGCCAAACCATTGACAAAAAGCAAAAAAATTGCCACATTCTGACCGGTCAGCACCAGATCGGAGACGACCATGGACCTTGCAATCGAAAGGAAACTCAAAGACGCCGGTTGGGAAATGGAGAAGTTGGCCGCGTTGCAGCGCGGCTGGGACAACGTGTACCATTTGCGTTCGGTCGACGGCGGGCTCATGTTCGTGGCCCACGAGGCCGCGGATGGCCAACACGGCAAGATGTATGCCGTGTACGGCAAACGCGTCGACGGCCCGTTCAAACACATCGGAGGTTTGTGCTTGGCCCAAGGCCAGATGTTGTACGCGGCTATGGACCAATACGACATCATGGGCATACGCTGGGGCGACCGTTATTACAACGGCCGCTACGATCCGTGCGGTTCGTTCGCGGTCCATGAAGACGAGCCCCTGTTCCCGGCCATCACCGCGGGAGAAAATTACGCCCTGATGCACGGCCAACGCATCGTCGCGCACGAGCGATATATGATTTGGGGCCACAGGTTCGTGGGCGGCAAGAAATTCTATCTCACGGGCAAAGCCAAGGCTTACGCCGATGGCGGGGAATACCAAGCCGTGTGGGGCGACGACCGCAGCTGCTGGTACGAAGCCGTGGGCCATGCGCACGAGCGTGACGGCGTGCCGATTTTTGGCGGCATGCGCCGCGGTTACGCTTTCGACGTGCGGGGCGTCAACGACACGTATGCGCCTCAGGGTTTTTTGGCCGCGCTGTCCGAAAGCGAAGAAGCGCGCATCGTCAGGGCCAACGGGCACGAGAGCGTGGTTTGGCGAGGCCGGCGCGGCAAAGAGTACGAACGGGTGGAACAGGAGAGCGTCAAAATCCAACACGGCAGCTTGTCATATTGGGCCGTCGACACCCTGGACCTCGAGCATGCGGTCGTCGACAACGGGGATTATCCGGTGCCCGAAGACGTATTGCGCCATTCCGAGGAATTGCAGGTCGCGGCCGGCAAACCGCTGTACTTCGGGTCGCGAACCGTGACCGACGCGCGGCACGGAACCGTGAGCCAGCCGGTGGTGGTGTATGGCGCAGAAATCCTTCCGCGCCCTATGGACGCGTACGATTTGCGCGCGGACGGCGGCCGCATCACGTGCCTGGCCGTCATGGGCCGACACATCGTGCGCCTGAGCCGACCGGTTTGAAGTCTTTCATCGCCGTCTTGCCCATGCAGGCGGTTTTTTTAATTTGAAAAACCCCGAACGGGTCAGGGTTTGGAGAAAGGGGGACGTTCGCCGCGAACCGAAACGGCAGACATGTCGCCACGGGAGCGCGGGGAACCGCCGCGCGCGGCCAACATTTTGGCGCGCAATTTTACGAATTCGGTGTCCGACGTAGCCGGCGTCAGAACCAGATACTCGCGCCCGTCCGGACCGTTCCAGACGGGGACGTTGTCCAACGCCGCGTCCAGGACGCCGACTTTACGTGCGAACCTTTCGAAGGTCGAGTCCACCTCCGGATCGGCGTAGATGACCCAAAGTCCGTTCTTGCATGCAGGCAAGGCGGCGGACAGGGCGGTTCTGGCCTGCACAATCATGACATGCAGCGGGCAGGTATGCGTCAGGCAGACCAAGGTTGGCGATGACGGGTCCCTGAGGCCATCGAATCGCGCCGCATAACGGATGAAGGATTCGAGACGGGGATACTGGATGTCGTGGAACCGATTGAGATCGGCGCCGCAGTGGATGAGCAATTCGTTGCATTTTTCACGGGACTTGTCAGTTGACTGAACAGGCCCGTGCGGAAGCAGGGTGAACCTTCCGTGGGGCATCATGCGTCGTTCCTCGATTGAGTTTGCGCGTTAAAAGGGCTCGATTGGCGTAATACCGCATTTTTTTGATTTTGTCAATCGCGATAACCTCGTTGGAGCTTGGCCATGCGCCAAATAAGCGTTAACATGGCGCCATGGTCAATTTGCATGTGGTGGCGCACAATATACGGTCCGCGGAAAACGTGGGTTCGCTGTTCCGCACCTGCGATTCTTTGGGCGTGGCCAAATTGTGGCTCGCGGGTTATACGCCGGGTCCGGATAGCCCAAAAGTCCGCAAGACCGCATTGGGCGCCGAAAGTTCGGTCGAGTCCGAACGCGCAACCGACGTCGTGAAATTGCTTGAAGGATTGCGCGGCCAGGGTTTCCGTATCGTGGGTCTGGAATTGGATCCGCGTGCCGTTCCCTTATCCGAATACGAGCCGCCGGGAAAAGTCGCTCTGGTTTTGGGCCACGAGGTCGACGGCGTGCCGCCGTGGGTCCGCGACCTGTGCGACGATTTGGTCTGCATCCCGCAGCGCGGAGTCAAGGAATCGCTCAACGTGTCCGTGGCCGCGGCTATCGCGGCGTATGAGATTTTGGTAGAATTTAAAAACGACGTCGGAAGTCGGAGGTCGTTAAGCAGGCAGTCGAACGATCCGACCTCCTGAAAAAAGACATCAGACGTCCGACAAGTTTTTTGCCTATGCCCTTCCTTTCCATCGTCATCCCGGCCAAGAACGAAGAAAAAAATTTGCCCAAACTGCTCGAAAGCGTCAAGGCACAGACGTTTAAGGATTACGAAATCGTCGTGGCCGACGCCCAATCCACGGACCGGACGCGCGATATCGTCGAAGAGTACGGCGGACGCGTGGTCGAAGGCGGCAAAACCACGCCAGGACGCAACTTGGGCGCGGCCTCGTCAACGGGTCACGTGCTGTTGTTTTTGGACGCGGACGTGGTCATGCCAAACCCTAAGTTCCTGGAAGAGAATTTGGATGAGATGAAACGCAAAGGCGCTTGCGTGGCCACGTGCAAGGTCAAACCCATGTCGCGGAATCCCATGGATAAGGCCATGCACGAACTGTACAACGCCTACGCCATCAGCACGGAAAAGATCATGCCGCACGCCCCCGGATTCTGCATCTTCTCCAAAAAGCACACGTTCGACGAGGTCGGCGGGTTTGACGTGCGCATCGACTTCGCGGAAGACCACGACTTCGTACAGCGTGCGGAAAAAGCCGGTTATCGCTTCCGCATCTTGCGGTCACAGCCCATCGCGGTTTCGGTGCGGCGCCTGCAGCGCGACGGGCGCATGGGCACGGCTTTACGCTACGGCTTGGCCGAGGTTCAAAGGTTGGCCAGCGGCCATTACAAAAACGAGGAAAATTACGTCATGGGCGGCGATGCGTATAAGGATTTGGACGACGAGGAAAGTCAGTAAAGTTCGTAATGTTTATAAAGTTCGTAAAGACAGTCAAAAAAACCTTATAGACATTAAGAACATTACAAACTTTATTAACTATAAAAACGCATAAACAATCAGTCATGCTCGGCTTCATCACTAAAATTTGGAAACGCGAAACCGTGGACGTGACCGCCGCGGCCATTTTGGTCGGTTTGGCGTCGTTGGCGTCGCGTCTTGTCGGTTTGTTGCGCGACCGTTTATTGGCTTCGCATTTTGGCGCGGGCGCGCAATTGGACGCGTATTACGCGGCTTTTCGCTTGCCGGATTTTTTTTACCAGTTGATCGTGCTCGGCGCGCTTTCGGCCGGTTTCATTCCCGTGTTTTCAGAATATTTGGAGCGCCGCGGTCACGGCGAGGCGTGGAAGCTGGCGGAACGCGTTCTCTCGGCCATCGCGTTGATTCTGGGCGGCGTATGTTTGATTTTGGCCTTGCTCGCGGACAAGGTCGTGCCGTGGACCGTGCCCGGATTCGCGGGCGACCAGTTGGCGTTGACCGTCAACCTCTCGCGTATCTTGTTGATTTCGACTTTCACCTTGGGGCTCTCGGCCGTCATGGGCGGCGTGTTGCAGGCCACGCGGCGTTTTGTGGCGTTTTCGCTCGCGCCGGTTTTCTATAACGTGGGCATCATCATCGGCGTGGTGGGATTTTCGCCGGCGTTCGGCGTGGCCGGAGTCGCTTGGGGCGTGGTGTTGGGCGCGGGCTTGCATTTTTTGGTCCAAGCGTTGGTGGCGGTGCCCATGGGCTTCAGACACGTGAGCGCCCCGAATTTTCGCGACCCGGGAGTCAAACAAATCCTGCGGCTCATGGTGCCGCGCATCGCGGGTTTGGCCGTCCAACAAATCAACGTCACGGTGCTCGTGGTTTTGGCTTCGGCCTTGGCCGCGGGATCCATCGCGGTTTTCAATTTGGCCAATAACCTGCAATACGTGCCCATCGGGCTCATTGGCATCTCGTTCGCGGTCGCGGCTTTCCCCGCGTTTTCACAACTGGCGGCCAGCAACGACAAGGAGGGTTTGCGCCAAGCTTTTTTGACCACGGTCCGCAAGATAATGTTTTTGATTTTGCCGGCCTCGGCCCTCATGCTGCTCTTGCGCGCGCAAATCGTGCGTTTGGTTTTGGGCGCTGGCGAATTCGATTGGACGGCCACCATCCGCACGGCCGACGTATTGGCCATCTTTGTGTTGTCGTTGTTCGCGCAAGCCATCATCCCGCTGGCCGCGCGCGTGTTTTACGCCATGCAAGACACCAAAACGCCGTTGTTCGTGAGCCTCGCGTCGCTAATCGCCAATGTGGGTTTGGCCTTGTTGCTCGTGGGGCCGTTCGGCATCCGCGGCCTGGCCGCCGCTTTTTCAATAGACGCTTTGGCGCAATGCGCGGTGCTGTGGTTTTTGTTGCGGCACCGGTTTGAGCATCTTGACGGCCGGTTGTTGAGCATCGGCGTGGCCAAAACTTTAGCCGCATCCGTCGCGTTGTTCGGTTTTGGCTGGATCGTGCGCCAAGCCGTGGGCACGGCCTTCCCGTTGCGCACGGTCTGGCAAGTGGCGTTGCAAGCCGTGGCGTCCGGCTTGGTCGGATGCGTGGCGTTTTACGGCGTGGCTTGGCTGCTCAAAGTCGAAGAACTCAAGGATTTCAATCGCGCCATCAAAGCCAAACTCTACAAATTCGCCAAAATCGGGGAGGGTACGCAACAAGCGAGCGGGGTTTGATGATTTGTAAAATTCATAATATTCATAAGATTTTTAAAATTGGGCGGCGCGGGGACGCGCCGTTTGTGTTTAAAAAAACCGCCTCGGGGCGGTTTTGAGATGTCGCGCTTAGCGCGTCAGGTACATGGTCCAGCAGGCCAGGGATTCGGCGGCGGCGATGACGTTCTCGCGGACGAGTCGGTTCCAGCGCTCGAGAGGAAAGTCGTTTGGCTTTCATGTCCGGACTTTAATTCGACTTGGCCGGGCAGGCAAGTTATCATATGGCGCATATGAAACGCTCCGTAATTTTGTTGGGCGCGGCCATGGTCGGCTTGGCCCTGTTCGGATGGGGATGTGCGAAGAGTCGGACGTCGGAGGTCGGAAGTCGGACGGGGAGAGAGCGGCCGGCGACCAACACTGCGACGGTCGATAAAAACACAAACGACAACCAACAGGCGCAGGTCGATGGGACGCCGGTGGAGCCGGTGCCGCTCGCGTATTTGCAGCTGACGCAAGGCGCGCGGGCCACGGTCTCGCGCGACGGCGAGAGCACGGACGCGGCCAACGACATGGAATTGTACGCCGGCGACACGGTTGAGGTGTTGGTGGGCGAAGTGAACCTGTTGTATCCGGCAGCCGGCGTGTCGTTCATCGAAGCGCCGGCAAAATTTACGGTCTTGCCGGACGAGGACGCGGGCGAGGACGGTTTGGGTACGCGCCTCTTGCTCGAAGCGGGCAAGGTTTGGACGCGTTTGGAAAAACTGTTGGGCAAAGAAGAATCGTTTTCGGTCGAAGCCAGCGACGTGGTGGCTACGGTGCGCGGCACGGCGTTTGGCGTGGCGGTCGCGGACGGCAACATCGACGTCCAGGTCGCGGAAAGCCAAGTCAAAGTTATCGGCAAGACCAGGCTGAACACTGGCGCCTTCGTCTCGAGTTCGGTGCTTATCGCGGCCGGCAACGCAGTCCGGCTGAATCCGACCGAGTTCGACAAGACCGCGAATTTGCGTGCCTTGATGCAACGGCAAATTCGCAAGCTCACGGCCACGGACAAGCAGGATTTGGGTTACGTGTTCGCGATGCGCAAATTCGACCCCGGACGTTTGGTCAAGCCGGCCAGGCCTTTCCGTTGGGCCGTGCCGCCGGCGTTGGATTCGTTGCGCAGCCGTTTGCAAACCGCGCAGTTGCAGCGGTGGGAGCGGTTCGTGGCTTGGATGCAGGCCAACCGCAACGAATTGGAGCGCGCGCAAGCCCAATTGCGCCTCGAACAGGTTCCGGTGCGCTTCATGCCGCCCCTGCGCCAGGTCCTGGAATCGGAAATGGCCACGCCCACGACCACGCCACAAATCCTCAAAACTCCCAATCTTGAACTGTTGAACGTCACCCCCAGCGGACCGTCATCCTGACCTTAATCGCGAAAACCCTTGCCTAAAGGGTTTTTTGTTTGTGCGGGCTTGATTAAAGCGCAAATTTAGGGCAGAATGGCGCAACGAGAAATGTGTCGGAAGTCAGATGTCATTAAACCGGTAGTCGGACCATCCGACCTCCGACCTGAGACGTCCGACGGTCAGTTTTTCCCTTATGGACCAAACCCACATCAGGAATTTTTGCATCATTGCCCATATCGATCATGGCAAGTCGACTTTGTCCGACCGGCTTTTGGAATTGACCGGCACCATTGAGAAACGGAAGATGAAGGAACAGTTGCTGGACACCATGGATTTGGAGCGCGAACGCGGCATCACCATCAAGCTTCAGCCGGCGCGCATGGCGTACACGGCCAAAGACGGCAAGGAATACCAGCTCAACCTCATCGACACGCCCGGACACGTGGACTTCAATTACGAAGTGTCGCGGTCGTTGGCCGCCGTGGAAGGCGCGGTGCTGCTCGTCGATTCGACGCAAGGTGTGCAGGCGCAAACCATCGCCAACCTATATTTGGCCATCGAACAGGATTTGGCCATCATTCCGGTGCTGAACAAGATCGATCTGCCTAACGCCGAGCCAGAACGGCGCGCCGAAGAACTCATGAAACTCATCGGTTGCAAACGCGAGGAAATTTTGAGCGTGTCCGGCAAAACGGGCGAGGGCGTGCCAGAGTTGTTGGAGAGGGTCGTGGAGCTCGTGCCGCCGCCCAAAGGCCATCCGGAAAAACCGTTCCGCGCGCTCATCTTCGATTCCAAATACGACGAATACAAAGGCGTGGTGGCTTACGTGCGCGTAGTGGACGGTTCCATCCAAACCAACCAAGGCGTGCGGTTTTTGGCTACCAAATTCAACGGCCAAGCGCTCGAAGTCGGCTACCTCAAGCCGACTTACGTGCCGACCAAAATTTTGGAAACCGGCGAGATCGGCTACGTCGTCTCCGGCCTGAAGGACATCACCGCGGTCAGGGTGGGCGACACCATCGCATTATCCAATAGCGATCAAAATCCAGCGAGTCGCAGTCCGCAGTCGCAGTCCGCTGCGGCGCGCAATCCGGAAACCGCATTCGACACGGTCGAGCCGTTGACCGGCTACCGCGAGGTGCGGCCCATGGTGTACGCGGGCATTTTCCCCAACGAAGGCAACGAATTCGAACATCTGCGCGACGCGTTGCTCAAGCTCAAGCTTTCGGACGCGGCGTTGGCGTTCGAGCCCGAGCATTCGACGGCTTTGGGTTTTGGTTTCCGCTGCGGCTTTTTGGGCATTTTGCATTTGGAAATCGTCAAAGAGCGTTTGGAGCGCGAACACAACATCGAAATCGTGGCCACCATCCCGTCCGTGGCGTACGAAGTGGTGCTGACCAACGGCGAACAGAAAGTCGTCAAATCGCCCAACGACTTCCCGGACCAGTCGCATTTGCGCGAAGTGAGCGAACCTTGGGTCAAGACGGACATCGTCACGCCCACGGATTATTTGGGCAACGTCATGGCTTTGGTGCAGGATCGGCGCGGCGTATACAAGAACACGGAATATTTCGACGCCCAGCGCGCCGTGCTGCATTACGACATGCCGCTCTCATCGGTCATCGTGGACTTCCACGACAAGCTTAAGAGCGCCACGGCCGGTTACGCGTCGCTCAATTACGAGTTCGCGGATTTTAGGCCGTCAAAAATCGTGAAGCTGGACATACTGGTCGCCGAAGAACAGGTAGCCGCGCTGGCCACCCTCATCCACGAATCCGAAGCCTACCGTTACGGCAAGTACGTGGTGGAAACGCTCAAGGAGAGCTTGCCGCGCGAGCAATTCATGATTAAACTGCAAGCGGCCATCGGCGGCAAAATCATCGCCAGCGAACGGCTGGCCGGTTTCCGCAAGGACGTGTTGGCCAAACTCTACGGCGGCGACCGCACGCGCAAGGACAAGCTTTTGAAGAAACAGAAGAAAGGCAAGGAGCGTATGATGAGCATGGGCAAGGGAAACGTGCAGATCCCGAGCGAAGCTTTCATCAAAGTGTTGAGGAGAAATTGATATTTAAAAAAACAGCAAACTTCAAACAGCAAACAGCAAGGGGGTCGGGGAAGGCCAAAGGTGGATTTTGCTGTTTGGAATTTGAAATTTGTTGTTTACCCTCTTTATGCATCACAAAACCAAGATGGTAATTTGGCGGGCGCTGGTCATTTTTGTGGCGGGAGCCACGATTTTGTCCATGGTGCTGCCGTTCGTGAATTGATTTTAGTGAATTTCAAGATTCATAAAATTTATAAGATTCATAAGATTTTGGGATAATCCAGGATTAGAATATTTCTGAATTTGGAATTATGAATTGCCGATAATTTTATAAATCTTATGAATCTTAAAAATCTTACAAATTCCTTCGATGTTTCCTGTCCACATGCGGGTTTTTTAACAGCGTGTTAGGCTGTTCCGGCTATGCAAAAGGTCTGGCAAGTATTGGAAGAAAAGGCGCCGGTCCAGACCGGGGAAAACGCTCCGGAATTGCATCCCGTGGCCGCGCGCATGTTGGCCAGGCGCGGATTGACGACGCCCGAAGCCATTCGGGATTTTTTGTCTCCGGAATGGGAAACGGGCATCCATGATCCGGGCCTTTTCGTGCGCATGGAGCGGGCCGTCGCCCGCGTGTTCACGGCTTTGGAAAACGGGGAGCGCATCGTCATCCACGGCGATTACGACGCCGACGGCGTGACGGGTTCCGTGGTTTTGGCCGAGACGCTTAAAATGATCGCCGGGGGCTTGGCCAAAAATCCGTTGCAGCCGGGAACTTCGGTTTTGGAAGACGGGTTTTTGAACGTGGGCAAAGCGGCTAGCGACGGTTTGGATTTGGACATATACATCCCGCATCGGGAAAAGGAAGGTTACGGTTTGAACGCGGAAAGCGTGGACATGATCGCGTCGCGCGGCGCCAACCTGCTCATCACCGTGGATTGCGGCGTGGCCAACGCCAAGGAACTCGCGGCGGCCAAAGCCAAAGGCGTGGATGCCGTAGTGGTAGACCACCACCAGTTCGGCGAGGACTTGCCGGACGCCGTGCTCATACATCCGAAACTGCCTGACGAAAATTATCCGTTCAAGGATTTGGCGGCCGTGGGCGTGGCCTGGAAAGTGGCGTGCGCCTTGAGCGCCGAAGCGACCAAACGCGGTTTGCCCGTGCCCGCCGGTTGGGACAAGTGGCTGCTGGATTTGGTGGCCATCGCCACGGTTACGGACATCGTGCCGTTGCGCGGCGAGAACCGGGTTTTGGAAAAATTCGGCTTGAAGGTCCTCAACCACAAACGGCGCACGGGTTTGCGTTGCCTGTTGGAGTCGGCGGGCTGGAAAAAGGACGTGGCCGACGCCGAGACCGTGGCGTTCGTCATCGGACCGCGTATCAACGCGGCTGGCCGCATGGAACACGCGTACCTGGCCGTGGATTTGCTCATGGAGACGGACGCCGAGCGGGCCAAGGGGAAGGCCGCGGCCTTGGAAGCGGTCAATAAAAGCCGCCAAAAAGCCACGGAAAACCTGATGGGCGAGGCCAAGACCCTGGTCTCTGACCCGCAAAACCATTCCTTGATTTTCGCCTGGTCCGAACAATGGTCGCCGTCGCTCGTGGGTTTGGCGGCCGGCCGGTACACTGACATGTTCGGCAAACCATCGGTGTTCGTGGGCAAATTCGACGGCGTGTGGATAGGTTCCGGGCGTTCGATACCCAATTACGACATCACGGCCGCGGTGCGCGAGGCCGGCGAGGGCTTGCTGACGCGCCACGGCGGGCACGCCCAAGCTTGCGGTTTCAGTTTGGCCGATGACGACAAGGTGCCGGTTTTCGCCGAGACTTTACGCGCGCACGCAGCCAAAGCATTGGCCGACAGCGAACTCATGCCTAGGTTGTATCTGGAGGCCGAATTGGGTTTGCGCGATTTGGACCACCGCCTGTTGCAGACGCTTGAAGCCTTCGAACCGTTTGGCGAGAGCAACCCCAAACCCATCTTCGTGTCTTTTGGCTTGACCGTGGTGGAGGCCGCATTGGTGGGCGCGGCGCAGAACCATATGCGTTGCATGCTCAAATCGTCGGATGGCGCGGTCCAAAAATTCATGGGTTTTTACCGCGCGGATTTGGCCGACATCATGGCGCCCGGCTTGAAAGTCGACGTGGCGTATGAAGTTTCGGCATCAGAATGGAACGGACGCAGGGAAGTGCAATGCAAGATCGTGGATGCGAGAGCAACGGCATGAGAATGCCAAACAGCAAATTCCAAACAGCAAACAGCAAGCGACGCCAATCCCTCAAGTTGTTGTTTGGAGTTTGCTGTTTGCTGTTTTTCAACTAAACTTAGAACATAGTTATGAACTTGATCGTTTACACCGACGGTGGGGCGCGCGGCAATCCTGGTCCCGCGGGTTTTGGCGTGGTCATTAAAGACCAGGCGACGGGCGAAACCATCGAGGAGCACAACAGATATTTGGGCAGCACGACCAACAACCAGGCCGAATACCAAGGCGCGGTCTTTGCTTTGGAGCGCGCCGTGGCTTTGGGCGCCCAAGCCGTCGAACTGGTGTCTGACAGCGAGTTGTTGATAAAACAGGCGCGGGGGATTTATAAGGTAAAAAACGCGGATCTGGCCCAAAGGTATCTGCAACTCAAGAACCTGGAAACGTTGTTGCGCGGTCGAGTGACTTATACACATGTGAGGCGAGAACATAACAAGCGCGCCGACGAGTTGGCGAATAAAGCGATGGACGAAAGATGAAATCGCCAAGGGCGTCTCAAGTCGGAAGTTCGGTAAGCATGAAGTCTTGGATGATTTTTTGGCCTAAGCCGTTTAGAATCAATGGGTCCTGCCGCACCTGACCTCCGACTTCCGACTTTTTGACCTTTACGCCTCTATCCACAGCGCGACGCATGCCGGTTGAACCGGCTTTTATGTTATAATTGAGCTTAAATGCAAAACCCCAAGCCGAGCTTGCCCAAGGTTAGGAAAAGCAAGGCGTTTTATGAATATATGACGCCGGGTTTTTGGCGCGCCCATTACATGGTTCCGGGCACCATCGCGCTTTTGGCCATCGGCATGGCGTTGGGCATTGCCCACAATTCGTCCTTCAGGCCCCATGCGGCCCAAGCAGCTTTGTCCGACAACATCCGAGGTTGGGCGTGGTCGACGAACGTGGGATGGATTTCTTTGAATAATTTGAAGCCTAATTGCTCTTCGCCCCCTTCGGCCACGTGCGAGATCGTGCCCGGCGGAGGCGTTTACGGCATCAATTTGGCTTCGACGGC
This sequence comes from Patescibacteria group bacterium, assembly GCA_022703155.1. GTDB lineage: Bacteria > Patescibacteriota > Patescibacteriia > 2-12-FULL-60-25 > 2-12-FULL-60-25 > MWCR01. The sequence continues at coordinate 21,895 of JAKLEH010000021.1, forward strand.
CACTTTGCAAGCTGACGGACAACAGGGTCAGAGCGTCAACGGTTTCGTTTGGTCGGATAATTTAGGTTTCATATGTTTCGGGTCGTCGTGCAATATTCCTGCGTGCCGCGGGGCTTCGGCGACCACGTTTTACGCCTATACTGAACCCATAACCGACTCCAGCCCCAAGGAAGTCCACGGTTGGGCTTTAATTTGCGGCCTTAAGGACACAGGTTGGATTTCGCTAAATTGCAAAGACACGGGGTCGTGTACCGGCGGCAACACGGTTTATTACAAACTTGTTTACAATCCCGCGGATTACAAATTTCATTCGGTTGCGGTTACGGGCTCGCCGTTCGGCTACAACGGAAACACGGACGGTTCGGGCATTGGTTACATAAAGTTCTACCCCACGACCGACGGGATGTATTTGAACGTGCCGCAGGAAAACACGGACCCATTGTGTAGCGACGGTTTGGATAACGATTTCAACGGCCTTAAGGATTGCGCGGACCCGAATTGCGCGTCGAGGGCAATCTGCACCACGTCGGAGCTGAATTGGTTCGGGCCGGCGCTGACCCAACAGTATTTGGCTTGCCATGACACCTTGGACAATAATTTCAATGGTAAAATCGACTGTTCGGGCGTAGGCGCTTCTCCCGCCGATCCGTCATGCGTGGGCAGCGCGGTCTGTACGCCTGAATGGAATTTTACCAACGGTTGCACCAACGGCACGGACGATGACGGCGACACCAAAATCGACTGTGCGGATACGGATTGCAGCACGCGTCCGGAATGCACGACCGAATTTTCTTGCGTGGACAACGTGGACAATGACGGCAATGGCCTGAAGGATTGCGCCGACCCCGGCTGTCTGCTGGACCCCGCCTGCACCCCTCCCCAACCGCAATGCGTGGACAACGCAGCGTGTGCGGCCATCGCGGACCCGGCAGCGCACGCCAATTGTTGTTGCGGCGACAATTCATTGAATGGACAGGTTCAGGTCGATTGCATTGACCCGTTGTGCCAAGCGCAGGCGCCGGTATGTTCGGCCTGGACCAAGGCCTTGGGCGGCAACATCTACGCGGGCGGCGGCATCACCGGCACCCAAGCCCCGGCCCAAGCCGGCGTGCCCAATGCGGCCTTCTGTTTGCGCGCCAACGCGAGCATCGAGTGGACCAGCCCGTCGTCCTACGCGGCGTGCAGGGAAACCAGCGCGGGATCGATTCCGTTGCCCACGCAAGAAAACAAATACCGCAGCACGCTCGGCTTCTTGGATTTGGCCGGTTTGCGCGGCGGGCGTTACGGCACGGTCGTGACCGTGTCCGACGCGTCGCAAATCGCGCCTACCGGAGGGCTCAACGGCCAAGTGTATCGTTACGCCCAGTCAGGCACGACGTTCGATTTGCCGGCCAAGACTTTTTTGAACGGTTTGGGCACCACGGGCAATGGCGCAGGGACCCTGCTCATCGAGGGCGCCAACCTCAACATTACGGGCGACATTGCCTACACTTCGGATCCGGTGCAGCAACGGCTTAAGAACTTGGCTTCGTTCGGCGTCATCGTGGTCAAAGATTCGGCTGGCGCGGGCGGCGACGTGACCATCAACTCGGCGGTCACCAAGGTTTCGGGCGCGATTTTCGCCGAAGGTACGATCCATACGGGAACGGGCGGCAACTACCTCAAGCTGTTGGGCTTATACATCGCTTATAAATTCGATTTGCAGCGCGCCAACAATACGGATCCGACCAAACCCGCGGAAGAATTCATCTTCGACGGACGCGCCGTGGTCAATCCGCCGCCCGGCATGCAGGACGCCAGCAAATCCTTACCCCGCACGACTGACGCGAGCTTCTAACCAGAATATGTCTTGGTTCAAACCCTCTATCCGCAGTTTCATCGGCCTGGACGTCGGGCTTTCGGGCATCAAATTGGTTGAGCTGGCCAACGAAGGCGGGCACGCTCGGCTGGTGACTTACGGTTATGTGGACCGGCCGGTCGAGAATTTCGACCAGCTGTTCAACGAGCGTGTGGAAGAGACGGCCGCGCTCATAAAAGACATGGTGGCCAAGGCCAAGTGCACCACCAAAGCCTGCGTGGCGGCCGTGCCCGTGTCCTCGATTTTCACGTCCATCATCAGCGTGCCGGCCTCCAACGAAAAGGAATTGAAGGAAGCCATCATGTGGCAGGCCAAAAAACTGATTCCCGTGCCGCTTGAAGAAATCCAGTTGGACAGTAAAGTCATCGAAGGCGCGTTCAAAACCGAAGGGCAAAAGAAAGTTTCGCGCGTGTTGTTGACCGGCGCGCCCAAGACCTTGGTCAACCGCTATATCGACCTGTTGGGCAAGCGTTGCGGCTTGAACCTCATATCCTTGGAAACCGAGACGTTCGCGCAAATCCGTTCGCTGATCGGCAAGGACAGGTCCAGCATCATGATCATCGACATCGGCTTCCAGCGCACCAACATTTCCGTGGTGGACAAGGGCGTGCCGTTCCTCAACCGCTCCATCGCCATCGGCGGCGACGCCATCACGCAGACGATTTCGCAGATGCTCGGCGTGCCGTATGCGCAATCCGAGACCATGAAGCGCGACATCCGGGCCATGGGCGCGTTCGCCCCGACCGGGGATTTGACGCCCATGCTCGACACTTTGATGAAACCCATCATCAACGAAATCAAATACTCATTCTCCTTGTACCAAGGCCAAGCCGACGTGGGCGAACAGCGGCGCATCGACAAGATAATCATCACCGGCGGCTCGTCGCTCCTGCCAAGCTTGTCCGAATACTTGACGCAAACCATGAACGTCAACACGTATTTGGGCGACCCTTGGGCGCGCGTGGTGTATCCTTTGGACCTGAGACCGGTCCTGGACGAAATCGGTTCGCGCTTTTCCGTGTCCATCGGTTGCGCCATGAGGGATATCACGGAATAGAGTCGGAGGTCGGAAGTCGGAGGTCGAAGCGACGAATCCGAATCCGACTACCAGAATAACGACATCCGACCATCCGACCATCTTGCCATCCGTTTCACAGTTCCCGTCATCGTATTAGTCATCTAGAGCCATGTCCGACATCTCACTCTTACCCGACCAATTCCGCGAGAAAGAAGCGGAAATAGTGCACCAGGAAACGGTGGCCGAACAGCCGACCGGGAGTTTGAGCATGCACGTGCCCAAAATCGAGGAAGAGGAAATCGAGGTCATCGAAGTCGAGGAAGGCGAAGTCGACCAGCTTTTGGTCGGCGAACCTTTTTATTCGCGGCTCTATTATCGGATGAGCTTGTGGGTAGAGGAGGCCAAAGACAAGCTGTTCCACGCCCGTCCGGTGGAGCCGCCGCCAAAACTGCCGCCCCAATTCTTCAAAACCCCGGAACAAGCGCCGGCCAAGCCCATGGCCGCGCCCAAACCTGAAGCTGCGCCCGTTCCGGCGCCCGGCGCGCCAGCCGTGCCGCCGGTTGCCGTGACCGAAGCCAAGCCCGTCGAAACCAAACCGGGGACGCCGACGTTACCGGGCAAGCCCAAAGCGCGCATCATCCCGTCGGCCCCAAGCAGAGGCAAGCGCGTGCGCATCATTAAGCGCGTACGCAAGCCCGTGCAGGTCAGCTTGTTGGACGAGCAGTTCGTGAGCGCCATGCAGGTGGACGTGGGCAAACGCAAGTTCGTGTTGGCGTTTTTGACCGTGTTTTTCGGGGCCATCTTCGCCGGCTCGTATTATCTTTTGGATCGCGTGCAGACGGCCGCGGCCCAAGAACAGGCGCAGGTCGATTCCGGCTACCAACAACTCAAAGCGCAAATCGGCGACGCCCAAGCCAAATGGTCGGCGTACCAGGATTTGGAGCCGCGTCTGATCGCGTTCAACGATTTGTTGGACAAGCATCAGGCGCTCTCGCGCGTGTTCGAATTCTTCGAGCGCAACACTTTGGCCGACGTGGCCTATTCTAACCTGACCGTCGACCAAAGCGGCAAAGCTTCGTTGACCGTCACGGCCGCTTCCTACGCCGCGGTGGCGCGCCAACTGGCCATCTTCAAAGAAGCTCCGGAATTGGCGACTTACGACGCCAACGCGTTCGCCGGTTCGCCGGACAAAGGCGTGAATTTCCAACTGTCCGTCCAGTTCAAGCCCGCGGCCTTGTCGTACAAGTCGCTGGTTTCCGCGGACGGCCAGAACGCGCCATCCGCCCCGACGGCCACCTCCGCGCAGCCTTAGACGTTTGTTCGCGTGCCTCTGAATCAGGGGTGCGCGAAGTGAACGCCCATGGACCTGACCAACGACCAAAAACCTAAAGGGACGGAACCCATCGTCGCGATGAGCGCGAACGGCGCGTCCAACGAGACGAAAGCGTCCGAACCCCAAGGCAAGGCCATCAAGCCGTCCAAACTGTTCGTGGAGTATTATTCCTCCATGGTTTTGCTGTTGGCGGCCATTCTGGTCGGCGCCGGTTATCTGGTCATCAAACCAAAGTTGGACGACTGGAAGTCCCTGCGCGCGCAAACCCAAGCCACACGCGCCCAAGCCGAAAGCGACCGCGCGTATTACGAGGGGCTGACGCGTTCGGTCGCGGCTTCGGAAGGCATACCCGCGGACGCATTGTCCAAAATGGACAAGGCCATGCCGCGGATGCCGCAAATCCCGGAACGCATCGTGGAATTGGAGGGGATTGCAGCCAACAACGGGGTAAAGATTTCGAGCGTGGCGTTCGAAGCGGGCAAGGCGGCCGTCGCGTCCGCCGGACTCCAGAGCATGAATTTGAATTTGACCTTGGAGGCGCAAGATTACGCGTCCATGAAGAATTTCCTGCGGGCTTTGGAAAACAACCTGCGCGTCATCGAGATCCAAAACCTGTCTTTCAGCTCATCGGCGGAAAAAAGCAACGTGACCTTCACCTTAAGCGCCAAAGTCTTTTATTATCCCATCGGGCAAACCGCGGACGCAACCGTCGCGCCGGCCGCGGCCGCGCCCCAACCCGCGCCGTGATATGGATTTAAACCGACCGGCACCGCCGTTGCTCTCGCGCATCCTGTTGGCCTTATCGGCCTTGCTTTTGGTGGGCGTGGTTTACCTCTTCGCTTCGCGCGCTTTGGAGGAAGCCCCGCAGCCGCCGCCGGCTCCGTTGCGCCAGGCCAAGAATTTCGATCCGCGGGCCGACATTTCCAAAAACCCTTCGTTCACCACGCTTGAGGACAGGGGAGCGGCCATACCCGACATGCCCATCGGCCGGGCCAATCCGTTCGTGTCTTTGGCCAAACCCGCGGAAACGACCATCCAGGGCGCGCCCACCACCACCTTGCCGACCAAAACGGTCAAAGGCACGGACATCCAAATCGTGC
>JAKLEH010000022.1 GCA_022703155.1 Patescibacteria group bacterium
TAGCCCACTGCGCCAGAATACCCAAAGGCGTCTGCCTAAACGAGCCGGCCAAGCCCTTGGACTTTCGATTGAATTCCGTCGCGAAACCTTCGGACACCGCGCCGCCCGCCACGCCCGTTGACAATGGGGTCAATTTTTCTTTCAACGTGGACATTCCCGGCGCCAGCATCGGCCAGCCTTACATCCAGGGCAAAGCCGTAATCATTCCGTTTTTGGCCCAATACGTGGCCGCGGTCCAAAAACTCGCCATCAGCATCGGCCTGATAGCGGCGGCCATCATGATAGCCTGGGGAGGATTCAGATACATCGTGTCCGGCACGGCGGCCGGCATGCAAGACGGCAAAGAAACCATCGTCAACGCGCTCATCGGCTTGGTTTTGCTTTTGGGTTCGTACCTGATTCTGGCCAACGTCAACCCCAATACGGCCGTAACCCAATCGCTGACCATACCTATCGTCGAACGCCAAAAGTTGGAAGCCATAAACTCAAGCCAATACTCGTCTGCGGCCGCGGCCGCGGGCGTTAAGGGGGCTGACGCGCCGACGACCAAGGAACTCATGGATTACGCGGCAAAAACCGCCAAAGATGCCAATATCGATCCATGTATAGTGTATGCAATCATAATGGCCGAATCGCGCGGCAAAACCTCTATCGGCCACGATGAAAACCAATACTTCGGTCCCAATTCCAGCCTAATCCAAGCGCGTTTGGATTTCATGCGCAGCCGCAAATTCGGTTCGGGCAAGGCGTTCGAGGCTTCCATCCCCGTCATGCCGGCCAGTTGCACGGGCGCTGCACGGACAGATTGTCTAAAAGCCGCGGCCTACCCCATGGACTACCTGCGCAACGCCAACGACCAAATGACCAACGACGACATTTTGGATTTAAGCAAACCGCCGGACTACGGTTTGGATTGGCGCTTCAGCCACGGCATCGGCGCGAGCCAAGCCACGATCCTACCCAACAAACCGCGCTGCAAAGACGGCACACGCGGTTACAACATCGGCGGCAAATGTTTCACCATTCCTGAACTCATAACCAAGGAAGGGGCGGTGGCCAGCATCTTGGCCCATCCGTCGGTCAAACAGGGCGCCGACCCAGAAGCCGTATTCTGCGGTTACGGGGGACGTACCAAGGGCAATTGCGGCCCCATCAAAGATTTAATTAAAAGCAAAATTGGATTCTATTCCCAATGCCCCTACAATAAATAGACACGCCAAGACCAATTGCACTTATGCTTAAACTCACGCCACGCTCCATTGCATCCGCCAAGAGATTTTTAGGCGTGGTTTGCATGTGCTTGACGGCCGCGTCATGGATTTCGCTGTTTTCGCCACCGGCCCAAGCCATCGAACTGCATTGCTGCAATTGCACCTGGACTGCCACTGAGGGCACGGGAGAAAATTTGTGTTTTACTTTGCCCCAAGGCAAGTTGTGCGAGGATTACGGACAGAACCAATTGAAGCTCTTAAGCGACGGCCAATACCAATTTTCATGCGCCAGCATGGAAGACGCGGCTTGCAAACGCAACGACGGCAAGAAGGCGGGCGCGATATGCGTCAACGATCCGATAGCCGTGGAAAAATTCCGGCCCGCCTACATCGACCAATATTTGGGCCTGAAAGCCAAAGCCGCGGCCGCGGCCGGGTCCAAAGCGCCCGCCGTCCCCACTTTAGGCATACCCATCCCCGGCGTCAGTTTCCCCAGCGAACTGCCGCGTGAAGGCGAATACATCGTGATTCCCTACTTGGCCATTTACGTGGCGGCGATACAAAAATACGCCACCGGCTTGGGTTTGATAGCCGCGGCCATCATGTTGGTCTATGGCGGATTCAAATACCTGCTTTCGGCCACGGGCGCGGGCGTGGCATCGGCCAAGGACACAATCCAAGACGCTTTGGTGGGCTTAGCGTTGCTAATTTCATCCGTGGTACTCATGATGAACATCAATCCGGAAACCGTCCGCCCCGGCACCATCAACATCATCTACATGCAGCCCGTGGAATTCGACAAGGAATTGGGTTTTTACCAGTTGAATCCCCCGCCCACGGAACCTTGGGACCCTCAACGTTACGACAACCCCAACGCCCCAACCGTCAAATCCCCGCCCGTGCCCTTCGCGGACAGTGACAAAGTCGTGGATTTGTACTCGGACAATCCTGATACCAATCCCTACGCTAAAGACGGAATATTTGTGCGTGGAGACTCTCCCGCAAAACGCATGTTGAGCGTCTGCTTACCCAAAGACCAACAAAAATCAGGAGCTCTCCACAATAAAAGCCGCGACGAACAGATGAAATACGCGGCCGCGGTCATGAGGGTCTGGATGGTCGAGGCTTTGACCGGCGGCAGAGGTGGAACGCCAGGAGCCTCCTATGTGCGTGGCGGTTGGACCACAGTTGCGCCGGACGGCAGCAAAGTTCTGACGCAAGGCGCCAACGATACCGAGTTTTATTTGTCGTTTGCTCAAAAAAATCCCGGCATCTGCCCTTACGCCGCGCTGACCGGAACCATCGAAGTCGGTCCGTTAAAATTATCCTGCAACGAGGCTTATGAGATGTCCCGCACCGGAAACCTGCAGGGCACGCGCAGTAATTACCAAAGTTTCGATTATTACGCGGCCCAATTGGCCAATATCGCCAACAGTTCGCCGCAAGCCGTGTCCGATTTTGTGAAGAACCCGCCGGCGGATTACAACCAGGTCTTGCAATTGATCGGAGGCGGCCAGCAAATAACCCCGGCCACTACGGCGCAGGAACTGTCCGGCATGTCCCAAGCCATAAGCAACGCAAAAAAGGACATGCAAGCCAAGGTCTATCGTGCCTTGCAAAGATACGACACCGAATGCAACCGCAGCGCACAACAGAATATGAAGGAATGCTACACCAAATGGGTAGGCGAAAACGGGATTTTCGCGGGCGATTGCCTGTCCACTTGGGAGCAATACTTCAAATGCATTGGCATGAGCCCGGGTAACGGCGATTGGGTCGGGGGTTGCACCACCGCACCGTTGCCAAAACTGACATTCAATTACAAAGGCTTCGATGGGCAACCTGTATCTATCGAAGTCGGTACGCCACACGCCTGCGCGCCTTCTGACGGCGACCGCAACGCATATCTTTTTTACGACTTGAAGGACAAAAAAATCGACGGACACGTGGACGTGCAAGAATGGGCCACATCAATGAACAGCGTAGGCGGTCCGCAATTCGGCGATCTCTATCTGACCGATTGCCACAATTGGATGTACGTGGGCGGCGGTGGATTGAAATGGAACGGCAGTGACGTGAATTGGATCGAGATGGGCGGCGGCGGTTCGGTGGACGTCGGCAACCCCAAAGCCATCAACGGCGGTTTCGGCAAAGGCGGTTCACCCATCAAAACGCCTAAAGGCACAGTGAATCCGGCCGGAGTCATCATTCGCTTTGGCGCAACGCTCGACGCCATGAGCCCGGGTTGCGGCAACCAAACGACCAAACCCACGGAACCCATCCACGTGGTCAGGTTGTTCAAAGACAATTCCAAACGCTGCAATCCCCAAAAAGACAACTGCCCGAATCCAGCGGACGTCTGCCTGGGCAATGGCGTCTGTCAAAAAATCGAACCCGGCATGGTGTGTTACAACCCTTGGACCATGGGCAACAAAAAACCCCTAGAATGCGGCAAAGCTTTCGAATGCCGCACTTGCACGCTGGACGAAGCCATCAATTACGGCTGGATGACGCAAAAAGGCGACCAATGGATCTTTAAGGGAGACGCCGGACAGAACGCCCGCGCCATGCAAGAGTTGCCCTGCTGGTCAAACGCAGCCAACGCCTACTCCGGCTTGTTGCAAGACCCGAGCAAAGCTTCCAAGACCACGTTCAAGTATTGCATGCCCAGGAACGCCAAATAAACAATCTGCGTCTTTGACTTTTAACCCGCCGCTTGCGACCATGTTTGCGTATGCCTAAACCGATACTGGTGCACATCTGTTCCAAATGCGACGCCCAATTCCCCCGCTGGTCCGGACGCTGCGAATCCTGCGGCAATTGGGGAACCGTCTCCAAAGATCCGACAGACGTTTCCGGCGACACGCGTGAAAGCCTGACGTCGGACGTCGGACGTCAGGAAGCAGGTGGTAGGAAGCTGAAGGTCGAGGCGTTCGCGGATTTGAAATCCGCGGAATACGCGACGGCCAAACCCACGGGCTTGGCGCCGTTGGATGCGGTTTTAGGCGGGGGTTTGGCCCACGGCTCCGCGACCTTGATTGCAGGCGAACCGGGCATGGGCAAGTCCACATTGTTGTCGCAGGTCGCTTTGGCCATGGCCGCTCAAGGCAAAAAGGTTTTGTACGTGGCCGGCGAAGAGTCGCCCAAACAAATCGGATTGCGGCTTGCGCGATTGGCTTCGGTTGTCCCGCCAACCCTCGCCTATCTCGACGACACGTGCGCCGAAAACATCGCCGCAACCTTGGCCGACAACAAACCTGACTTGACCATCGTGGATTCCATCCAAACCGCGGTCTCGAATCAAGCGAGCGGTGAAGCCGGCAGCGTTTCCCAGGTCAAAACCTGCGCCGCGATCCTGACCCAAGCGGCCAAACGTTCGGGCGTGCCCGTGATCCTGGTAGGCCAAGTCACCAAAGACGGAGACATCGCCGGGCCGCGGCTTATGGAACACGTGGTGGATACGGTCCTCTCGCTCGAAGGCGACCGCACGCACCGTTTCAGGATTTTGCGCGCCATCAAACATCGTTTCGGCTCGTCCGACGAGGTCGCGCTGCTGGACATGACCGAACGCGGTTTGGAGGTTTTGGAAAACCCGTCCGGCGCGCTTCTGGCCGACCGTTCGGACGCGCCCGGTTCGGCCATCGGTTGCGTGCTCGAAGGCCGCCGGCCGCTTTTGGCCGAACTCCAGGCCTTGGTTACGGCCGCGGGCTACAGCGCGCCGGTACGCAAGGCCACGGGCTTCGATACGGCGCGCCTCAACATGCTGCTTGCGGTGCTGACCCGGCACGCGGGCATCGGGGTGTACGACAAGGACGTCTTCGCCAACGCGGCCGGAGGCTTGGCCGTGCGCGACCCGGCGGCGGATCTGGCCTTGGCCGCTGCCATCGCGAGCGCAGTCTCAAAAAAACCCTTGGACCCCAAAACAGCGCTGTTTGGCGAAATCGGTTTGACCGGCGAGTTGCGGCCCGTGCCGCTCACGGATTTACGCGTCAAGGAAATCGCGCGTCTGGGATTTTCCACCATAATATTGCCTGCCGCGTCCAAACAACCGCAAATCAAAGACGTAGAACTCAAGACTTGCCGAACGGTCCGGGACGCGATCGAGAGGGCGATGAGGTGACAAGGGAATTACGAATGACGCTCGGAATTACGAATTACGAGACCCGGAGCGTCCCGTGTCATTTCGAGCGCATGCGAGAAATCGCTTATATAAAATATCTTGTTAAACAAACATCACCCGGTGATTTCATCATATAAATCATGCCAACCGGGATTCATGGACCTTATCAACATTTCCTTTTTATCTCGACGCCATTTTTTAATTTCTTTTTCCCTGGCAAGCGCTCCATATACGTCGTCGGTGGATTCGTAAAAGACCAATTTCGTACATCCGTATTTTTTAGTGAAACCGTCAATCGCTCCGTTTTTGTGTTGCGCGACGCGTGCGGCCAAATTGTTTGTCATGCCGACGTATAATGTACCGCTTGGACTGGCCATTATGTAGACGTAATAATTACGAGTCAGCATACGAAGGCGTTGTACAAAGAGTTGACTATAGCGATTTCTCACATACGCTCGAAATGACACCCGTTCCCTATTCCCCGTGCGCGGTTTCGCGCAATTTATCGGCGTGTGCGCGCAGGTCTGGATGATTTTCCAATAACGGATCCTCGCGCAACAATTCCAATGCCGCGTCGCGCGCCTGGACCATGGTGGACACGTCTTCGGGGCGCGAATAACGGAACGCACCGCGCCCGCTCTGTTGCAGACCCAGAATGTTGCCCTGGCCGCGCAGACGCAAATCCTCTTCGGCGACTTCGAAACCGTCGTTGGTGCGTTCCAAAACCTTAAGCCTGGCGAGCGGCGCCTCTTCGTCCGTGGCCACCAAAAAACACGTGCACGGCTTGTCGTCGCGCCCGATGCGGCCGCGCAACTGGTGCAATTGGGCCAAACCGAAGCGTTCCGCGCTTTCGATAAGCATGACCGTGGCGTTGGGCACGTCCACGCCCACTTCAACCACCGTAGTGGCCACCAAAACGTCGCTTTTTTTGTCTTTAAAATCCCCCATGGCCGCATCCTTGTCCGCGGACGACAGTTTTCCGTGCACGGCCGCGACGCGCAGGCCCTTGAGCGGACCGGAGGCCAAACGCGATTTTTCCTCTTCCACGCTTTTGACGCCCAAGACGTCCGACGGGTCCACAAGCGGACAGACTACGAACGCCTGCTCCCCGCGTTTCGCGGCCTCGCGGATGGCGCCGTATGCCATGGCGCGCCCGGGCTCGCCCACCAACACGCGCGTGGCCACGGGCTTGCGGCCTGCCGGTTTGGCGCGGATGACCGACACGTCCAAATCGCCTAAAAACGTGAGGGCCAAAGAACGCGGGATGGGCGTGGCGCTCATGGAGAGCAGATGCGGCACCAAACCGTCGGGCCGTTCGAGCACGGTCAGGGCTTCGCGTTGTGCCACGCCAAACCGGTGCTGTTCGTCCACGATGGCCAAACCGAGGTCCGACGGGCATTGCCCCTTTTCGAGCAGCGCATGCGTGCCCACGGCCACTACCCTGCCCCGCGCCAACCGTTCGCGCGCTTGGGCCGGAGTCAGTTTTTCTTCGTTGCCGTTCTCGTACAAAAAGCGGCTGGCCGATGTCATGAGCAGAATCGGAATGTGGTGCGGCGCCAAAAACCTTTCGAGCGTTTTGGCGTGCTGCTTGGCCAGGATGTCGGTCGGCGCCATGAGGCCGGCGGAAAGGCCGGCGCGGTAAGCCATGGCCGCGCAAAAAGCCGCCACCACGGTCTTGCCCGACCCTACGTCGCCTTGCAGCAGCCGGCGCATGGGGCGGGACGCGCCCATGTCCTGAAATGCCGCCCAAGCCGCGCGCTTCTGGTCCGCGGTCAATTCGAACGGCAACTTGGATACGAACGTTTTGGCGAACGCTTCGTCAAAAGGCATGGTCGGCGCGCCGCCGCGATCGGCTCGATTCCGCGCCACGCGCAAAGCCAATTGGTACAAAAGGATCTCGTCGAACACAAAGCGCAACCGTCCGCGCTCGGCCTGATCCAAAGAATCTGGCCAATGCGCCCATTTGACCGCATCCAACAAATCCGGCATCGCGTGGCGGCGTTTGATGTCCGCAGGCATGTCATCCGGCACTTCGGTCAAATCCTGAATCAAGGCTTTGGTGATTTTGCGCAACGTCTTTTGCGCCACTTGCCCGGTCAGCGGATAAACCGGCGCGATGTTGCCCGCGGCCACGACTTCGGCCGTGGCCGGTTCCCAAATCGGACTCACGAAACTTCGGCCGAACCGCGGATGGCGCGTGACCGTTCCGGAAACGTAAATCTCGTCGCCGGTTTTGAGCTGTTCCAACATCCACGGCTGGTTGAACCAGGTGGCGGAAATGGCGCCGGTCGCGTCTTCGAGCAAGCCGCGCACGATAACCATGCGCCGCCTGAACGTCGGAACCTTGTTTAAGGATTTTATCTTCACCTTGACCGTGGCCGGTTCGCCAGCCTTCAAATCCGCGATTTTCGCTAGGTTGGAATAATCGTCATAACGTCGCGGCAAGACGGAGAGCAGGTCGGCCACGGTTTGCGTTTCCAAAGTCTTCAAAACCCGCCGCTGTTGCGGGGATAGGCCGTGCACGAACGCCACCGGGTCGTTCCAGGACAACATATATATCAGATTGCCACGGCAACCATGCCTAGACAAGTGCTTAAATTAGCCACTTTTTACCATAAATACGACCGATTAAGAGGATGTCCGAAGATTGACAAAGGCGCCTAATCGTGCTAAATCAAGCCCAGTTTCTTGGACAAAAGGTGACTCATGACCGCCAACTCAAAACGCGTGATTTACGATTGCATCGACAACCAACCGCCTTGTCTTGGAACCATCGGCTCAAAAATCTTCGAGTTGTCCCACGACAGTATCGGTCCGCTCGACGACCGTACCGTAGTCCAGGCCGTGGAAAACGCGCACGAAGTGTACCGCGATTTGCGGCACATGCTCGGAATGCGTTCCTTCATGGTCAAGTACGGCATCCTCATCAACAGCCGCGGAAAGGTGTACATCGACCTGCCACGCCTGCAGGACGTGCTTACGGCCATCGGCCGCAAACAAGAACCGCTGCCGCCCAACGACCCTGACATGCGAATCAAGGTCCTGCGGCGCCAACCCTTCGACCGCGGCAGTTCGCCGCGCGCCACGATCGGCGACTTGATACGCAACAAAAAAACCAAGGAAGAAAAAAACGTCATGAAGACCAAGACGCAAACCCAACCGCCGGACGACGAACCCGTCAACGTCAAAAAACGCTTCGTCCTGTTCTTGACCCCGCAAGAGGCCAAGGCCTGGGGCATGCTGGACAAAAACCAATGTCACAACATCGAGTTGAATGACCTGCCTCGGCACGCGGTCGAAATGAACGTAGTCAACCGTTTGGTCGCGGCCGGACACATGAAGACGCTGGACACGGACTTCACCGCGCGCGCGAGGTTCGCGTTCGTGACTCCGCCGACGGCCTTCAAAATCGTGCTGATCGAGGCGCGCAAGTCGCGTTTCGTGCAACCGCGCTGGCTCAAGCTCATCGACAAGCTGCTGGACGGAGAATTCAAACTGCCGGACAGCGGCCCCGTCATTCCGGCCTTCAACAACTGGGCCAAATCCCACTTTCCGGACATCGGACAGGGCACGGCCTACGTGATACTGACTGGCTTCAATCCTGAACGCAAGTACGACCACCTCGGCCTGCTTATCGCGGATCCGGACAACCCCAGCAAACGCGCCGGCGTCTCGCTCTTCGCGGTGCGCGGCTTCACGGCCTACGACTTTCTGCCCGTGGGCGGCGCCGTGGACGCGGACCCGCCTCCGGCCGCGCGCAAACCGGCCGAACCGTCCCAGGAACAATCCGCGAAAGCCGACGCGCCTGGAACGGGCGGAGCGGCGACCCGCCGCTCGGTAGAACTGGTGAGCGTCAAAATCTTCGACGAAGAAGACATTGTCGAGATGGACGACGAAAACGCCGAGCGTTATCTCAAACAAATCCACGACTCTCTGGAGAAGTTGCATCGGCAACTCAAAGTCGTGGAACGCGTGCGCGCCAAGGCCATCGAGCGCGAAATCGCCAAGCTCGAGGAAGAGGCCATGCAAAAGATGCAGCGTGCCGACGAACTCAAAAAACGCTTGGCGAAAACGGCCGCGCCGGAAAACCCCGAACCGGAAAAGGCCACCTGACCTCAAACCGACGCAAGTCGGTTTTTTTAATAATACATGTCATTCCGAGGCAAATCGGAGCAGAACCTGCCCTGAGCGAGCATCGAGTAGTTTGCGAGTCGAATGGGAGGAATCTTCAAAACAGAACCGCTGGCGAGAATGCGTGGACAAACAAAAAAACTCCGCTAGGAGTCTTTTCATGGTGCGACCGAGACGATTTGAACGTCTGACCTCCTCCTTCGCAGGGAGGCGCTCTATCCAGCTGAGCTACGGCCGCAAATGAGTGAGGATCGGGTAAAAACTGATTTTTACACAATCCGAGCGAATGCAGCGGTCGTATCCATGATACGGCCGCCGGGATTTAAATCCTTAACAGCCGGCCCAAGATATCAGATAAATGCTCATCGCGCAAGTTCAGGTTTTCGGGCAGGTAATTGAGCAGGTGGCTGCGGATGGCTATGGGGTCCTGGTCCTCCAAATAGAGCTTGATTCTGGGCCGAAAGCTGTATTTATAGTCCAAATACAGGACCTTGGTATAGGGCGGGTGGTAGATGATGGAAAAGTTGTTGATTTTGTCGAATTCCACGAACCGGCCGTCCACCACCACCCCGTTATGGCCGATTTGAATCAAGACGTCTTTCGGTTCTTCGTTTTCGGCCAATATCAGGATGACCGCGCCGACTACGATAATCAAGGCGAACAGGTAATTGTTGGTCAAAACCCCGTAGGCCACGCACCCCAAAGCCACCAAACTGACCACCAGATACCAGTACGAAGACCGGGGACGCTCCTCGAATTCGGGCGTCTCCCATACAAAAACGTTTTGCGCATTGGCTATTTCGCGCAAGGTTTCGGTCGTGTAGGCCATACCTGAACATTATATACCATACTCATGCGTTTCCCAAGCCCTCGACAAGTCAAAACGCCTTGGCTAAACTAAGGCACGTTTGGAGAGAAGCGGCCCAGCAACTACGCATTAATCGTCCCGAAACATGGCGGAGGGGTGGCAGAGTGGTCTAATGCACAGGACTTGAAATCCTGCGTGGCCGCAAGGCCACCGCGAGTTCGAATCTCGCCCCCTCCGCCATGCAGCGGGATTCCGATAAGCGCTTCAACGCAACAAAAACGCCAGCAAGCTGGCGTTTTTGTTGCTAGATTGATCGCACTTGACAAAATGTTAGAATAATATAACATGTTAGATATAATTAACACTAACGTATATATGCAATTAACCGTTGGCCAGTATAGGAACATCAAAATAGCTACCGTCGTAGTTTTGGCCCTGGCTTTCAGCCAGTCCTTCGTGTTCAAAAACTTCTTCATTCCCGTAGTCCTGCTCGTGGCCGGTTCCCTGCTGCTCATGTACTTCCGCCGGCGCGTCAAAGGCATTTTGGCCGATGAACGCGATTACGCCACGGGCGGCAAAGCCGCACTGCTCGCCATCCAAATATATTCTTGGATCGCGGTGCTCGGCATGCTGGCCCTGTATTCGGCGTCCGACCTGAACCCGTATTACCAGCCCGTGGCCATGGCACTCGCCTTCTCCACCACCATTCTCCTGCTCATCTACGCGGTCATGTTCCGCTATTATGATAAATTCAAGTTTTCGGACAAAAAATTCCTATTTACGGTCATCGTGGCCGTCATCTTTTTGGTCGCGGCCATAGCCGCCATCAGGACCCTTTCCGGCGAAGACGATTGGATCTGCAAAAACGGACAATGGGTCAAACACGGCAATCCGTCATTCGCGCCGCCGCAAACCGAATGCAAATGAGCTTATGAAGAATAAAATCAAGGAAATCCGGACCAAACTCGGCATGACGCAGGAAGAGTTGGCGGCCAAAGCCGGCGTTAGACGTGAAACTATCGTGTTTTTGGAACAGGGCAAGTATAACCCATCGCTCGGACTGGCGAATGACGTAGCCAAAGCCATGGGCAAAAAAATTGACCAACTCTTTGATTTGGATTGACGAACATGAAGACAAAAATATTTTTTCTGCCGACCGCGACCAGGCCCGACGACTTTCCGCCATTGCCCCAAGGCTTTGGTCGGTTTTGGCATACAGGCGTAATCCACCAGGGCAAAGTTTACGAATGCTTCGGGCACGGCAAACATTCGGTGACCGACTGGAACGCGACCAAGCGCCGTGAACTAAAATCGTCCAAAGCCGTGTTCGAGACGGTCGCGATCGACGAGCGACGTTTGAAATCCGAAATCACGTCCGGCACCAGCTGCGGCGAATACGTGGCGCGTTCCATCGGCATGTCGCAACATGCCGGACCGGCCAAAATCCATGCGCCGGAAGAGGTCTATCGCTGGATTTTAAAACAAGCCAAAGGCAAACCCGTGACGGTTAACGACAAGATGCAACGCCGCTACCGCTACCTGTTGACCGAACCCACGGGTAAAAACTTCGACCCCGAATTCAAACCCCAGCTGACGCCAAAACAGATGCTGGAACTCGGCGTGTTCGGCGGAAAGTACATGACAGATTGCCGACAGGAATTCCCCAAGGATTGGTTCGCTAAAGCCAAACTTTGCCGCGAACGGCACGACCCCAAGCTCAATTTTTTCAAAATCAACGCCAGCCAACCGCTCCAAGTCTGGCGCGCCAAGAGATGGATCCATCCTGACGACCCGCGCGGCTGGTTCCAATGGTATTGCCGCTATTACATGGGCCGCCGGCATGCGGACGACGCGCGGCAAATCAAACGCTGGAAAGCCATGCGCCGACACCTCGGACAGATCGTCAAACATTGCCGCGCCGGCGATGCGGATTGCCACCGCAAACAACGCCAAGCGCTGTTGCATTGGGCTTACGACAGCCGTCGCGTTTGACGCCTATCAACAAGCCAAAAGTCACGCCGCTTATCGGTATTTCGGCTTAGGCGCCGTGGCCATCGCCATGCTGTTGGGCCAAAAGTCCAAAAAACGCTAAAGGCTTCTCGCCTTGACAAACGCGTCCATGGGCTTAATATACCGTGGGCTCTTTTTAGCGAGGCGCCACATGCCCAGCGGACACAAAAATCCCATTTCGTTCCACAAATCGTCACCCCATATCAGGTGCGAAGACGTCGTGCCGGTCGTGGTCACGCGACGCATCGCCGGACGGGAGACGCCCTGCCTTAGATGGCTTGGCGAAACCAAGGGCGAAACCATTTGGCGCGTGTTGTTCTTCTTTCCGTTGGAGCTTGGGAATGAAGCTGCGGACGTTTTCCAAGGCGAACCCACGGACTATGCCGTGCTGTTCGTGGGCAAAGCGTCCGATTGCCACGAACTCAAACAACACGAACGCCTGATGGAAGGACAAGGCATCAAACACGACGACGCCATGGTCTGGCTCGCGAACATGGACAGACCGCACAGCTTTTTGGCCAAAACCGTGGCCATCGGCGACCCCGTCTGCGGCGCCATCTCGCCGCGCGGCGCTTGGTTGGCCGACCATTATGTGCGGTTCTTCGTCCGTTGAACCGTCAATCCTTCCGCTCCCCAACCGGGGGCTTTTTAGTTATAATCACTTTCGAACCATATGCCTACACCAAAAACCATGGCCGCATCCGTCGTCCTAATGGGCGCCGCGCTCGCCTTTTTCGCCGCCGGTTGCGCACCGTCAAAACCCGAAGCGCCGACGACCGGCGCCAGCAAGGGAAGAAGCGTCGGCGTGACCGCGGGACAACCCACCTCGGCCGACAACTTGAACGCGGCCAAACCGGCAATCAAAAAAACGTGCGACATTCCTCCGCCTGCGCTCTCCGCACCCACCAGCACCAACGCCGAAGGCAAAGAATACAAATATCCCGCGTCGAAAATCTTCACCAGCAGCCAAGCCATACCCAAACTGTGGGCCGAAGCGCGCAAATGGGCTCCGGACGCCAAAATCCGCGGCGGTTACCGCGGCAACGGCGCGGCCTTCACCACGACCGACCCCAAGGATCGTGCGCATTACGGATCCGCCCGCGGCGCCGAATGGGCTTGGTCCGCGACTTTCTACTCCCCCTCCAAAAAGGAAGAAGTGTATCTCGCGTATATCGACGAGGAAGCGGGCGGCTCGATTCCCCAAGCCGTAAGGGAAGAGACTTTCCAAGCCGACGAAAAAAGTCCGCCGTCCATCTACGCGGAACATGAGGACATGCTCGATTCGTGCGTGGTGTACGGATTGGCTAAAGCCGCGGGTTTTGACGACCAAGCCAATTACCACATCTATATGACCGGCGATACGCGATCGGCCTCGAAATACCCAGGCCGTAAAACTTGGGTCGTGGAAGAACGCAGCCGCACGGATACGGACGGCGGCAAAGAAATCTTGGGCAAGGTAGTCAACACCTACCTGTTCGACGCCATAACCGGAGAATTGTTGGAAAAAGTCGCGGGACGGACTTACTCTTTTTGATCCAAACGCAAAAAACCGTTCGCCTCTGCGAACGGTTTTTTTGACGCGCTCCGATTATTTGATGTTTTGGATAATGCCGCGTTGCATGTCCTGGTTGGCCTTCATGGTATTGGACAGCGTCTCGAACATCTTGTTCGTGTCCTGCATCTGTTTTTGGAGCTGGTCCAACTTGGCCTGGTCCGGATAGGGTTTGGCGTTTTCCGCCTGGATTTGCGCGCTGATGTTGGAAGTGACGCTGCCCATGCAAGTCTGTTGCGCCGCACCCGAAAGCTTGCCGCAGGTGTCGGGCTTGCTGGCGGTTTTGGCCACGCCGTCAAGGCAATCCTCCTTGGAATACGAACCGATGCCGCCCTTGATGCGGTCGCACGCGCCCGGATCTTCCTTGTTGGCCGCCACCATCATGTAGCATTTGTCCTGTGGCGGGTTTGAGCCCACGTCCTTGAACTCGGCCTTCTGGCCGATTTTGTCGCATTTGGTCGGGTCGCCGCTCTGGACCGCGGATTCCTGTTTGCAGTGCACGCTGTCCTCGGAGAAGGCGCACGCCATGTCCGTAGCGCCCTCGGTCAAATTGGTGCAACCGGCCATGGTCCAAGCCGTGCCCAGAACCGCCACGGGCAACAGCCAACTACGCCACGTTTTTGTCTTTGCCATATTTGAAGGATAACGCGAATAAGACGACGGCCAACGCCGCCACGGCCAGACCCGCATACATCAAAGGCCGGCCCACAAAATACACGGCCCCGGCCGCGATGGGCGTAAACTTGTCCGATTGGTTGGCCAGCACGTAGCCCAAACCGGCGAACGGCACCGCGGCCAGCAGACAGCATAGCGCCACGCCGAACGGCGCCTTGGTCAACCGGACGACGGCGAACAAGCCGAGCAGGACATAGCCCAGGATAGCGTACAACAATCCGAACAACACCCCAGCCAATGCGCCGTATGACGCGAAGTAGCCGCGCACCGTGTCGGCCGAACCCGAACCGAAGAGCTTGACGCTGGGCAACGAATTGATGGTCGCGTCAAAGGACGACGCGGACGATGATTTAAAGGCGTAAAAAAACGCCACGAACGCCGCGGCCATGGCCAAACTCAAAACGAACGGCCAAGTCGCAGACCGCAAAGCGGGTTTCTTTGGTTGTTCTGGCATAATGGCTTGATTATATCATCCCCTACCTGCCCTCGCCACGGATATACCCGTCGAAGTAGACCATACCCACGCCCGTGATATTGACCGACAAGCGCACCAACGGACCCGTGACCGCGACGGTGAACGGATCGCTGGAATCCTCGGCTTTCACGTCGCGCGAACCGCCGTAGGCGCCGATGCGCCCCGTGGCCACGCCCGAACCCGACATATGCATGACACCATTGCCGAAAAAGTCGGGCAATTTTTCCGGTTCAAGGTTGGCCAAGCCGTCATCCCGCTCGACTAGATCGGCCAACTCGACGTAAGGCGCGACTTCGAAGGTCACGTTGTCGTCCTTGATTTGGAAATCCGCGTCCATCTTGCCGCCCATGGCTTCCATGTCATTGTTGGTCGTGGCGTGGGCGTAACCCGTATACGCGCCGCCGATGTCGCCCGAGGCGTTGACGGCTTTGAAATCCAAAGTGATTTTGCGTTGCATGGAACCGGCGTCAACGTTGGCCGAATCCTTGACGTAAATCACCCAATTGAAATCCGAGGGCTTTTGGTCCTGCTTTGCCCGCTCGCCGGCCGCCGGGTCGATGTAGCGCGTGCCGTAGTCGGAAAAATGGTCGACTTGCGCCACGAGCGACGTTTTGCCGTTTTTGACGGACACGCGCGTAGGGATGACGTCGTACGCGCCGCCGTTTTTGAGGCGTACGACGGAAACGTTTTTATCCAGTTCCTTGTCGAAACCGAATACGATCAACGCCGGATATTTAAGCGTCGGACCCTGGTCGCTCCCCTTTTGGTTCAAAGAAAAACCGCTGGACGCGATGTCCGGACCGCGCTCGGTCCGTTCGCCGACTTCAATATCCGCGTCATTGGCCAACGCGCCTTGCGGAAAAATGATTTTGACGCGCGAACCGTCGGATTGTTTCAACGCGATACTGCCGCCCTCCTGGGATTTGACCGAAAATTCCTGTTTAGGAATCGGCGGACCCTCCTCTTCGGGTTGGGGCAAACCCGAACCGAGTTGCTTGGGCTGTCCGCACCCGACCAACGACATGGCCATGGAACCCAAGGCCAACCAAGTGAGAAGATTCTTGTTCATATGTTCGCGTCCAGTCTATCCGCGCCGCACTTGGACGGCAAGGCCGCGCAACGTTTATAATATCGGGATATGGCCAACCCTTTCGAAAACCACGGCACGGATCCCGCGCAAGAGGACATGCGACTCGCCAGGGCGGCGTTGGAGAAGGACCTGGCAACTTATCAAGATCCGAAAGACCGCACAGCGCGCATCCGGCATTTGTTGGGCAGCCGCAGTCTGTTCGTGGATCCCAACGCCGGTAGCGATTTAATCCGAAAGTTGGACGACTTCCAAGGCGACGACCCCATCGGCTTCATCCTGCCGCTCGCGGTCGAAGTCTGGAAACGCGAAGGCAAATACGACGACCCGTTGAAATACAAGGCCAAGCTTTTCCGCGCAGACCGAGAAAAAGACGGCTACACTTTCATCAATGACGTTTTTTATTTCCAACAGAAAGGCGGCCTTGTCCATATCCATCTCAACAACCCGTATGCATATGCGGACGCGGACACGCCTGGGGCCAAACTCATGGTATTGCGCGCTTTCGCCAACGGCTTGTCCGAACTGGCGCACCGCATACTGAACGACGACTCGGTCAAAAAAATATCAGCCACTTCGGCACTGCTCGCGAGTCCGACCATGGCCAAACTCATGGAAACCTTGGGCTTTAAAAACTTCGGGCCCATCACCGACGAATTCCGCGCCGCGCATTTCAAAGGCAACGTCCAAGACATCAGCATGATGGAAGCGGACAAAGACGAATTCTGCGAAAAGGCCAAAGACGCCAAAAAACTCCAAGCCCAACTCTTGGTCGCGCTCAAGGAGGCGCGCAAGTGAAGAATCAGTATCGTTTATTTACGGCTTCGCGGGTCAATGGCCCGAAGTAGCCGTAAGCCGGTTTTATGCCAGACGCACGCTGGAATCCGGCTACTGCCTGACGCGTATAAGCGCCGAATTTTTCTGTTTCGTGGCCAGGCGAACCGGGACCGGTCCGAGTTAGGACAAAACCGTTTCTGTTCAACCACACCTGCAAAAGTTTGACGTCCGCGCCCGTCATGCCCGATTTCAAATCGCGGTTAAAAGGCGCTTTGGATGTTTTTGCGGGCGTCACGGACGTTGTCTTGGATTCCGCAACCCGATCGTTGTCCGCACGGACGTTTTCCGCACGCAATGCCTTGAGCGTCAATTCGACCCGATTTATATACACTCCGGCAAAGACAATCCGCATGTCCGCTACGCCATCGCCGTCCACGTCCCAATTGACCGATTGATCCAAATCCAAAACCGCACCGCTAGCGCCCGAAGCCCCTTGGAACGCAATTCGATTCCGGTACAAATCCACATCCGTGACGCTCAACGAGACGGCTTTGCCGGAAGGCAAAAAGAACCGCGCGGTCGAACCGATAAAGGCCAAAAGATTCACGCCTGCCTCATCCACGTTCCCGATGTCGCGCGTGGCCTGCATCGCGACGGTCGTGTCGTACTTGCCCGTGCCGATGCCCGCAGGCGGGAAAAAAGCCCCTCCCCCGGTCGGCGTAATCGGTTGGAAATTCGCGACCACGTTGACGTTGCCAGTGACATTCCTGTCAACGCGCGAATTCATGGTCGAGCCGTCGCTCCAGTCCACAAAAACATAACCTTGGTCAGGCATGGCCGTGATTACGGTGCCGTCCAAGCCGTGGCTTACGTTCTGGGACAGATTGCCCACGACCGCGCCGTGGGGCCCGGCGGCGTAGGACAGAGAATAGACGTTGACGGTGAAGTTGGCGGTCACCGAAAGGTTGCCCGTGACGGCGAGGTCGGTGCGCGGGTTGGCCGTCGAAGCGTCTGACCAGTCAACGAAATGATAACCCACATCCGGTACGGCGGTCACCGCCGTCCCGTCGGAGCCGTGGGCGACGAGCTGGGTCGAGGAGCCCGAGACGCTGCCGTTGGGCCCAGAGGAATAAGCCAGGGCGTAGGTGTTGAGGTAAGCCTCGCCAGTTATGGCCAAATCGTCGCCGTCCAACCTGCCGATGGCGAAAGATCCGGGCGCTCCCGTGGCTCCCCAAGCGTAAAGCCTTAAGGTCACGGTCTGCCCAGTGGGCACATTGGCCAAAGCCGGATATGCGGACAGGTCGATTTGCGGTGCCGCGGCTCCGGCGTCTTCCGTACCCGTGTAAGAAACCTGACCGCCCAAGTCCGTGCCCGCGGTGGCGAAACCATCCAGGCTGTATTGCCACTGGTACGCGTTGGGTCCGGTGCCGCTGCGCCGCAGATTGGCGTCCAAATATTTTAGTTTGAGGTGATAACCCGTCTTGGGCGCGACCGCATATTGGAAATACTCGTTCGCAGCCACGGCTTGGGCTTTGTTGCCGCCGACCGTGAAGTTGTTGGCCGAGAAAGCGCGCAACAGGAACGAGGGATCGATGCCAGCCCCCCTGACCAAAGTCGAAGTCACGACACCCGCATCCAAAGTCGTCGCCGCAAAAGAGGCCTCGTCGCCGTTATTCGCGATCGGATCGAAGGCCACGATTTTATTCGGCAACATCCGCCCCGTGAAAGACAAATCATCACCGGAGCGGCGCGCGAAGGCCAAAGTGCCGGCCGTGCTGGTCGCTCCCCAAGCGTACAACCTAAAAGTCGCCTCTTTGGCCTTTTGCAGATTCGCGACGCCCGAGGCATCGATGGCCGGCATGGGCGAGCCGTCGTCATCCAGACCCACATGCGAACCTTGGGCGCCCAAATCCGTGCCCGCGGTGGCGAAACCGTCCAGGCTGTATTGCCACTGGTACGCAACCGGACCCGTGCTGCTGCGGCGCAAGTTGAAATTTATGCCGTTGAATTGCGAGCGGTAGAACTCTTTGGCGCGAATGGATGTCTGGATATAGTCCCCGCCCGCCAAGGCATCTGTCTTGGAACCGTTCAACGTGAAATGCCTGGAGGAAAAAGCGTTCAGCAGAAAGGATGGCTCGATGCCGGACCCGCGTGTCAGGCGGGCGCTCTCCAGCAGCGCGTCCAGGGTCGTGGCCGAAAAATCGACCTCGTCGCCATTCCGGCCCACCGGATCGAAAGCCGCGATTTTATTCAGCGAAACGTCGCCCATGACGACCAAATCGTCGCCCGCCAACCTGCCGACGGAAAAAGTTCCAGCCGCGCCCGTGGCACCCCAGGCATAAAGCCTAAAAGTCACTTTTTGTCCGCTGGCCACGTTTTGTAAAGCCGAAACCCCGGATAAATCGACCGTGGGCATGGCCGCACCGTTGGCCTCCGTGCCCACATACGAACCGACTGCACCCACATCCACGCCAGCCGTGGCGAAATTATCCAAACTGTACTGCCATTGGTACGCGTTTGGTCCGGTGCCGCTACGGCGAATATTGACGTTGATTGCGCTTAAAGACATGCGGTAAGCCGTCTTTGGCTCCAAAGTGAACTGCAGACATTCGGCATTGGATACGGCCGCCGCCTTATTTCCTCCGACGACGAACGCGGTCGACGCGTATGCGTTGGCCAGCGCCACGGCGTTGATTCCGGAGCCTCGCGACAGCGTAACCGTCTGCAGATTGGGGTCGTTGGTGGTGGCGTTGACGGTCGCTTCATTCCCCGCCAAACCGGCGGTATCCAGAGCCATGATGGTCGCGGCCTTAGCCGGCTTGGCCAAACCGACGCACAACAGACAAAGGGCTATGGCGCAAATCTCAAAAAAATAACGGCGTATTTTTTCCATATCTACCCTATATTTTTACACACGAACGGGCACTAGGCAACCGAAGCGCCCAAATGTCGCCGCCGAATTCCCGTTCTTTTTTAACACGCTCTGGATTTTTTCAAATGCACCGAAAAAAGCCGTCCGAAAAGACGGCGTTTTTTGTTCTCGAACGTCACTTGTAGCCTTTTATGTCCTTGGCCAAGTTGGCCGCGAACTGCACCATGCGGTCGCTGGCCAGAATGTCGTCCGAACTTTGGGTGATGGATAAGTACTTGTCGCTGGACAAGGCCAGGCCCACCTCTTTGGCCACGTTGTTCTGCCACGCCACGTAATTCTGCATGGAAATGCGGGTATCCGAATTCACGGTCATGCCTTGCCCTTGCAGCGCGGTCTTGCGGGCCGTAAAGAGCGTCACGCACCCATCCAATATGCGCCCAACCGTCAACGGCAACCGAATGCCACGCCCCGCGACTCATTGTTCAGGGAGAAACAAAAAAAACCCCTCAAGGGGCTTAGAAGTGGTAGTTGGAGAAAGGGCCATACGGGTTGTCGCACAGCGCTATCTGGCCGAGCGGCTGGCCGTCCGCGAAGTGCCAGACGTGGCCTACGATTTCGGATTCGAAGGCGCCATGGTACTGGACCGGCTCGCGCTTGCGGCACACGGCCTTGGACCGATCCGCGCTCAAGGCGCCGACCAGACGGAAGTAGTGGTACAGCACGCCCACGTCGTCGTCCTGCGCCAACTCGAGCACGGTGGCGTATTCGCCGGACGCTCGACCGTTGGACCAACGCGCCGCGTTATCGTCAGGGAACGCTTCGAGTTTCTGTTCGTTCCAAGGCTGGTTGAGGCCCTTGGTCCAACACAGGTAAACGTCCACGTCCAAGGCGGCCACCAAGTCGCAAGCCACGGTGAAATGCGACGGCTTGCCGTCTTCGGCCGTACCGCGCGCGCCTTTGACCAATGGAAAGACGTGCAGTTCGCACTCGCCGATGCGCTTTTCCGCATCCAAACAGCCCCGCACGAACGCCGTGGCGCGGCGTCGGGCATAGGTTATCTTGATCAGGCCGGCGGCCTTGTCGTACCTAAACCGTTCCACGTGGGTAACGCGGTTGGGCGTGATGGTGGACACGTCGTACGTGGCCCGCAAAATGAGTTCCGAAGGTACCTCGCCTTCGTTTTTCAGAGCCATGGCCTCTCTCCTGACACGATGGTTTGACCCATGCTTTATCAATTTTCGCTTAAAAAGTCAATTGCCGGCCAAGGGCATTAAAAATGCCCGGTTCTAACCGGACTTGAAGTCAACTTCGATCGCGCCTTTCGCCATGCACCCACCGGCACCATCAGATCCGCGAACGCTTGGATTTTGCACTCGGGCTTGGACGGCTCTTGGCCAGCCACCAGCTGATATAAATTGAAAAAAAAGCTCAGGCCTTTCGGCCAAAGCTTTTTTCCCATGGCGGTGTTTTTTTGGACGAAGTTCGAACGTTTTTTGACGCAAATCCCGAAAACTGATTTGGTTATCAAATCCTCTATTTTATGAATACTCCCGCATTGCCGAAAGCGCTTGCCGCCAGCTTATTTCGTTGTCACGAATAATGATACTATTTTTCCAAATCCTCTTTGGAGAGTTTTTTTGTGCAAAAAAACCAGTCATGACAATAGATATCTTTTTGGTTTTCCATCCGTTCTTTGGCGACTCCGCAAGAGCCGGCAGTCGGAACAATCACATCATCACCCGGTCTCCAATCAGCCGGTGTGGCAATAGAAAATTTGTCAGCCGCTTGCATGGCAATCAAGGCTCGATATAATTCATCAAAGTTTCTACCCAAACTCAAAGGATAATAAATTATCGCTCTGATTATTCCTTTGGGATCAATAAAGAAAACGGCGCGAACTGCCTTGGTATTACTTTCCCCAGGTTGTATCATGCCGTATTTTTTAGCCACTTCCATGGTAATATCTTCAATTAAAGGAAAAGTAACCTCTACATTTTTCATTCCCTTGTATTCAATCTTTTCTTTAATCGTACGAAGCCAAGCGATATGACTATAAAGACCATCTACCGATAAACCAACCAATTTGCAATTAGCAGCATTAAATTTTTTTTCTAAGGTAGCGAAGGCCATAAACTCTGAAGTACAAACCGGAGTAAAATCCGCCGGATGACTAAAAAGAATTACCCAACTACCTTCATATTGTTTTGGAAAGTTTATTTCACCTTGCGTTGTTACTGCTTTAAAGTCCGGTGCTTTATCACCGATTCTTGGCATGGGCACGATGATATTATTTTGTTCTGTTCGTTCCATATTGTTCTTTAAGATTAAAAATTAATAAAAGTAATTTAAAGATTACTTGGATCTATTATATAATTTACTTTTGCCATAAAAGCCAACTCTCCCAACAAAAATTGTAAATAAAACCAAACAAACGACTACTGTGGCAATAATGCTTAAATATTTTCCGTCAAAACCATTCCCGGATGCGTGTTTAATCAGTATTCCGAGATACGCCCAGATGAGCACTAGCCCATAGACGATATTTTTATCCTTGCGCATCCGCAATATTCCTATCAATGCTCCGACAAGTAAGATGATGCTGGTCCAAATAAAGTCAGCGATTCCAAAGCCGTTCCAACCGATACTTACCAAAAAAACCGTGATATTGGCGATGGTCGCCACGGTAATCCAACCGAAATAGACGCTGAAAGGCGCCATGATGAATAATTTTTCCCAAGCAGAAAATTTTTCCCGGCGCAAAATATCAGCAATTTTGATAAGCAAGAATAATAGAATAAGCATCAAAATCACCGAAAACCCGATATAGTCATAGTGCCAAGCGAAAATCCACAAAAAATTAGCCAGCGAAGTTGCGATAAAAAGCGGATTTATTTTACCTAATAAACTTTCTTTGTTCGCGGCTCTTTTGGTAAATTGATACACGACATAGCCGGCTAGTAGGAGATAAATCAGGCCCCAGATGGAAAAAGTCAGGCCGGCTGGCGCGAAAAGATTGGGATAGCTGTCCGAAACCGCTCCGGTGGTGCGATTATTGATCGGTAAAATATTGGCCAGGGCATTTGCGGCGATCATGACAACATAAGCGAGGGCGGTAAAAATTTTAATAAGGTTGTTTTTCATAAATTTATTTCAATTGTTGGCAGATTGGCCTGCTTCATTGTTTATAGAGTGTCCCTGTCGGCGCTTTTCCACCCATAAAATCAGAACCTGCCATGACATCTTTGCCTTCGACTACGATTTTACTAAAGACCATCGTGTCTCCCGAAAGTTCAAATACGTAATAGCCGCTTTCTTTATTGTCACCGTATATTTTAATGCTACTGCCCTCTTGGCTCCAAGTATTGGACGAGTCTTCCGTATCCTCACCCATATCGCCCATGGTGCATGTGCCATCCTTATTTAAAGTTACTTCAAAATCATTGGATCTTGTTTTTTGATCGCCTCCCGAAACATTTACCAATACGCCCTTCCAAGTAGTGCCGGCCAAGTCAGAATTGTTTTTTTCAATCTGGTTATCCGCGTCTTTACTCGGCTCACTTGTTTTGTTGTCATTTGTTTGCGAAATTGGCGCAATTTTGAGCACGTCCTCTATTTCCGCTTTTGTATCCGCCTCAGACTTGATATTGTTTTCGCTTAACCATTTATCAACTTCATTTGGATCAATTTTTGAGATATAGACCGGCGCTTTATATTTTTTGATGTTTTCAAATTTATTGTTCAATTCAATATTTACCTCGGGAAGTTCAATTCCGATGATTTTCCCGTCTTGCACTCCGCTATTGACTTGTTCGGCGGTAAACGTAACTAGGTTTAATTTTTCGATTCCTTTGGACAAATTTCCTGGCATGGTGCTTATGGTCAATAATCCTGAGACCGGTTCGGTAATTTTGCGAACATCATCGGCAATGGAGGAAATTTTGTTATGGTTACCCAAGGCAATACTGGCCGCATCACTGCCTATCTCAAGCGTCAGATCTGCTCCGCTAACCACTACTGCGGCTCTGGATAATGCTGAACCGGTCATCAAAGCCGCGCTTCCACCGGTCAAAGCGGTCGTACCGACGAATCCGGCAATTTTACAGCCGTCTTTAATCACAACCGCGCTTTTCTCCAGTTTATTGAGAGTATCTCCGGCTTCATTCCATGCATCTGCCGTAACTTGGTCTTGATCTTGGTTGAGAATTAGTTGCGCTCTTTTGGCATCAACGCCCAAATATTTAGCCAGTGTGGCGATTTTTTTTCCAACCGGGGCATTATCAAAAACATCTGATATTTCACTGCGATCATATGCATATGCCGTATTAATTAGACTGAAGCCGAGTTCCTGAACCGACAAAG
Source organism: Patescibacteria group bacterium (assembly GCA_022703155.1). Classification (GTDB taxonomy): domain Bacteria; phylum Patescibacteriota; class Patescibacteriia; order 2-12-FULL-60-25; family 2-12-FULL-60-25; genus MWCR01. The sequence continues at coordinate 24,078 of JAKLEH010000022.1, forward strand.
CCTCCGCATTTTTTTCAAGATCGGTCGCTTCTTTTTCCAGTGTATTCCAATCATTGACAATTCTTGTCATTTCCTGATCCCATTTGTCATGGGAAGAAAAATCTTTGGCATTGATCAATACATTGTCAGTTTGATACCGCAAAGCCAGATAGCGTCTTGAGATTTCCAAAGTCTGTTCCAATACCGCTTGCTCCCCCGTCTGATCCGTGTCTTGCTGTTTGAAAAAATAAAAAATACCAGCCGACAGGACTAGCAAAGCGATAATTGAGATGATAATAATTTTTTTCATGGTTTTATTATAAATTATTTTTAATTTAAATAAGAATCATTTGGCGGGATATGGTATTAAAAATATCACTTATCAATAGTTAGTATATGAAATTTTCAGCATTTGGTCAAAGAAAAATTTTAGGGAGTTCCTTGGCGTTGCCCGCGAATGGGTTGGGTGGGTCCCGCCTTCGCCTATCGGCTACGGACGGGCAGGCAAGGGCAACATCTCTTTTGGTGGCGCATTTTGTTTTGCAAAATACGAAATACGTAAGCGAAAAAGAAAAGGTTCAAAATCCCGCCCGCATTTTTACCCGCCTCTGGAGGGCCTCCCCAGACCCCTCCTGCGGGCTGGAAGAAAGCCGAGGCGGGGCAATTCTCCTCCAGAGGCGGACTGGCATTCCCCCAGAAAAATAGTTTGCCCCGCCGAGTCCAAATAAGTTTTCGGCATTTTCGTCAAAAAACGCTCGAACTTCGTCCAAAAAACATCGCCACGTAAAAGCCGTCGCACAACGACGGTTTTTGCGTGGCAGAGAGAGGTAATCTCACGTCGCTGCGCTCCCACGAAAACCTTCGGGTTTTCGTGCGCTTTCCTCCGCTTGTGAAAACTTCCTTTTTCACCCTTTCTTCGTTCGAATCCCTCTCTCTAGGCCGCGCCACGTGAGCCGCAAAGCAAAAGCCGCAGCTTTTGCTGCGGCTTTTACGTGGCGGAGAGAGAGGGATTCGAACCCTCAAGGCACAATTCAAGCATTTCCGCTAAATCATCAACTTATCGCTAAACGATGAAGCAAAACGGCCATTCTCAAGCTTAATCAAATTCACCAACATCACCACGATTATCCAAATCTTGGGCACCAGGTGTTCACCAGAATGAACATACTGGCAACGTCGCTGGGGAGCGCCTAACCAAGATCATTATGCCAAAGTTCCACGGACAAGAACCGCGCTGCCGTTACGGCCACAGTAATTGCGACGGTGGAGCCACGTGTACCAAGAAGCCTATCGGTAGGCCTGTTAAATGGCTTCCAGAATACAATAAGGCCATCGTACAATATTTTGACCCACAAAAGACATTAAAGACGTTTAGGGATAAGTCTGGGCGCATCAGGACCGTTGCCACCCGCTTTCCAACCATGGAAGGTTTCGCTAATTCCATTGGCGTCCGGGCCGAGACGCTCATGGAGTGGGCTAAGGACAAAAAAGGCTTTCCGGGTTTTTCCGATGCTATGAGCACGGTTAAGCAAATGCAAAAAGACACTCTTATCCAGGGTGCGCTTTTGAACGTCTACAACTCGCGTTTTGCCATCTTCTTCGCCAAGAACAATCTTGGCATGACCGAGGATGTTAACCACGATATCACTGTCTGGGAGCCGCCGGTTATTGTGAATCCAGGTGGGGATATGTCACTTTAAACACCTTCACTGAACATTATTGAACCTATTGATACTAAATATTGCTCCAGCATTTGATCTGAAATATTTTTAAGACCCAATGACCATGCCAAATCTTGTGCAATTTTTTTAATAAATGTCTTTTTGTTTATATTTAATGCATTGATTGAAATTTCTTTTACTATTTTGATTTCACCATCTAACAGGGTGGGGCGCTTATCCTCTTCTTCCCAAAAAGCAGTCTCTCTTGCTGGATGCTCCGCCTTAATTCCATCAAGATTCACAAGGTTGATTTCCAAATACAAATTTCCCCAGTACCCAATTTTTTTATAAAATCTTAGTGCAGATGCTAAGTGACCATCGACCCAATTCAAAACACGATAGTAATGAATTATCGCTTCAGTTTTTTTACCAGTTTGTTGATCTAATTTGAAATCAGCTAAATCAGTTTTCAATATATATTCACCATGGCTACCAAGCTGAATATAATTAAATGATTTTAACTCTTTTGAGTGACAGTGAAGCACAATGCCATCTTGAATGGATTTTCTTGATAGCCGTACATCCGGAAAATCATTATTTCTTCCATTATAAGCGACGATGTCGTTTATAAATGTGCCTTCAAGGTCTTTATACTCGAATAATGGGCCTTGTGGGTACAATGGAATTAAAGTGCTTTTTAATATACCGGGGAAATTTTGGGGTCTATCATCTATCCAACTTAGGAAATTTCCGAATCTAATCTCGGCTCTATGCAATATCAAGTCTCTCAAGGCTTTCGACTTATTCCTTTTATCGAATAACCATATTATTTGGTCAGGGTGCACCACAGCTTCAGAATTTCCTCTTTGCCCAGTTCTTACGTATATACCCCTGGATGACATCACCGCATGAGGGGTTAGGTTGCTTTGAGGTATCCTGATAACCACGAAACATCTGGACTTGTCATTGTTAATGCAAACTTTAATTTCAGTGAATACAATCGG
>JAKLEH010000023.1 GCA_022703155.1 Patescibacteria group bacterium
TTCTGCGACTTCTTGACCACCGTGCCCGTGACGGGGTAAGTGGCAAGTTCGGCTTTGAGCGTGCCAGCCGAGGCTGAGCTGACGGTGAACGTGTTGCCACGCACCGGGAACGAGCCTTGGACCTGGTGGCCCGCATCCGCAAGCGTGACGCTGGTCGCATCTTGCAATTCGAACGCGTGCTGGCCGCCCGTGATGCCGATGGCGTCACCCGCAAAATCCACGTACACGGAGTAGGAATGCGTGGTGCCGCTGGGCACAGTGAGGCTCAACGCATCGAACTGCACCGTGTCGGTGCTGGGGTCGAGAGTCTTGCCCGCGGTCGTGGTCTTGTTGTACTCGTCGAACAGATAGGCTTTGGCGATGTCCTTCGTGGCGCCGGTGCCCACGCGATGGAACGTCAGGCTGCTGATCGTGGCGTCGTAGTTCGCGGTCAAATTGACCTTGACGACCGGAACGTTGATCGCGTTTTTGGTCACGTTCATGCCGGCTGGGGTGTCAGCCGCGAGCGTTACGTTCACAGCCGTGCCGCACGTGTCGTGCGTCTCGAAGCACATGAAGTTGAGGCAGCCGAAGAACATGCACTGGGTATTGAACTTGGCGCAGTCCTGGTCGGTCTCGCATTCGTGCTTGGCGTCGGTTCCCGCGTCGTTGTCCGCTTCGGGTTGGGCATCGTTGCCCGCATCCGCTTCGGAATCTGTTCCGGCTTCGGGTTTGGCGATGCAGACGCAATCGCCATAGGACTGTCCGTCCTTGGCGCACGTCTGCTTGCCTTCGGCGCCGTCGTCGCACTGGCAGTCGTTTTGGTGACCGGGCACGCACGGAGCCGTCGGTTTCGAGGTGTTCGAGGCGGTGGGTGCGGGCGACAGCATCGATTCGTTGGAATCGGCTTCGCCTCCGCAGCCCGCTAGAACCAAGGCCATGGTCGCGATCGCTGAATACCAATTGCTTCTTTTGATGTTCATTCTTCTTCTCCAACTGGGTTGTAGGGTGCGTTTTGGAACTTGGTTTTTCGAATTTGGTGATTTCGGGAAGATTCCCGTCTGGGTCCGCAACTAAGTTGCGAAACCGGATGGGGTTCCGACCTTCAAGCGAGTTAACGCGAGGTCAGAACCATTGAGGAGGGTGTAAAGGGCGAGTCAGTTGGAGAGCGTCTGCGAGATTTCCAGCGTTTGGACCATGAACCCGTTGGTCCAGTCGGCGCTGCTCACGGGGTTGCCGGTCCAGCCGTCCATTTGGGCGCTGTGGGGCAGCTCGCTCATGTCAGACCAGATGAAGAACTGGGCCATGGAATCGGGCGATACGCCGGTGATGGACAGGTAGGTAGGGTAGTATGCGAAGACCTTTCCCGTGACCACCTGGGTATCCTGACTCTTGCCCAGCAAACTGGTGGTGACCGCGCAGGCGTAGTTGGCGCCGGTGACCGTTGCGCGCAGGCTGTACACGTTGCCCTGACCGTTGATCACGTCTTCGTTCTTGAAGGTAATGATCACGTTGGACTGGAAGATGTCAGGGCTCATGGTGAGGTCAGAAGGGAACATGGTGCCGTCAAGCACGATGTCGTACTCGTCGATGGGCACCATGGAACTGTTGCGATACAACTTGAAGCCCGTGACCTTGAAGCTACCGGCCTTGGCCACATTGAACTTCAGGCTCTTGATGGCAACCGGAGCTTGCGGATCGGCAGCGATCTGGAGTTTGATGAGCTCCGAGTCGATGTTCGCAAGCACGTTGCTGGCGACCTGAACCTTGCTTACGATGGGCTTGCTCTTGCGCACGACCATGAGGTTGGGCGATTCGGGACCGGCCATGCCCACGACTTGATGGGTGCCCTTGTACAGGGCGTACATCTGGAGCCTCAGCTGGCCGCCGCTCCGGGGCTGCTTGAGTCCGGGCTGGTCGGGGATGCTGGTCGGCATCGCGCCTTGCAGCGACGCGCCGATGTGCAGATCGGTGGATTCTCCCGGGTCGAGGGTGACGCTGTCTCCGTTGGATACCGGTCCGATTTGCGTCGCGCCGACTTGATCGATGGCGCCGGAGGAGATCATCTTGAAGTTCTTGATCTGCGCCCAGAAAAGGCTGATGTACTCCGGACCGCTGAAACCGTCGGCCGAGATGGCCTGGACGTTGATGTGGTCGAAGACGATGGGCACGTTCGCGGTATTGGTCACGGTGTACGTCGTGAACGCCGCGTCATTGGCCTTGCCCGCGATACGGATGCCGGAGGGCGGCGTGGCACCAGACAGGACGGCTTTGAGCGCGTCCGTGGGTTGTGCCGCCTTGACCGTCAACTGGGTCTGGCCCGCGTTGAGCATGATGCTTTCGGCGGCGACTTGCTGGTAAGTACCGGCGTAGCGCGCTTCGACGCGGGTGTGCGAGATCGTGAAGGTCTTGCCGCCCAATTCGTTCAAGGCGTCCTCGTAGTCCGAGAGGTCGGCCACGAGCGCCACATGTCGGCAGGTGTTGTTGACGCTGAATGAATCCGTGAAGGGCATGGCCTCGCTCGTGCTGTTGGCCGGCGAGGTCAGCTCCTTGGGTCCGGACAATGTCACGGGGTTGCCGTCATCGTCCACGACCTTGAGGTTGCTGAAGTACTTCGTGCCCTGGCTGCCGACGATGATGGAGCCGTTCTGGCCTTGCAGCACGAACTCGTAAAGGATGATTTCCAGATTGCTTGCGCTGCAGAGCACGGCGTTGAACAGATGCGAGCGTTTGGTGCCGAACTCGGCTTGGAGCCCGGGGAGTGGATTCATGTCCACGGTCAGCACCGGTTCCTTGGCCGCGTCGTTGCCGGCATCTGGCTGCTCGAGTGGGCAGCCGTAGCAGCCTTCGAATTCGCCGCTCAACTGGCAGACCATGTATCCAGTGCCTCCGTCCGGACAGCAATTGCTGCCGATGACGTAGCCGACCGGACGGTCCATGGGGCCGCAGGTGACCGGCGCTTCGCTGTCAGCGCCGGCGTCGGGCTTGGCGATGCAGATGCATTCGCTATAGGACTTGCCGTCCTTGGCGCATGCCTGCTTGCCTTCCGCGCCGTCCTTGCACTGGCAATCCTTCTGCTCGTTGGGCACGCACGTGGCGTCCGGTGACGAGGTGTTGGATGCCGTGGGCGTGGGTGCGGGGACGGTGGATTCGGATGAATCCGCGCCGTCGCCGCAGCCCATGAGGATGGCGGAGAAAGCGGTCGCGACAACGGTCAGCGTGAACTTGTTCATTCCTTGTTCTCCTTGCTATTGATGTAGAACACGATGACGGTGCTGGTCAGGACTACGAAAACCTTGATCGCGATGGTCGTCAATTTTTCTCCAACTGGGTTGTATGGAACGTTGAGTGTTTTGCTGTTTGCTGTTTGGAATTTGCTGTTTTCCGTTAGTTTCCGGTCTGAACCTACCAACGTTGTACGTTGTACGAAGTGCGCGGTACGGGCTGCTGGGTTCGGATCGGAGCCCAGTCTCCAGAACGGAGTGGGCGAGGTGGAATGAACGTTGGGGAGGAAGCACGCTATCGGCCGTGGCGCTTACGCGGACGAGCGGGCAACAGGATGATGTTGGGGTCGGCCAGGATGCGGACATGCTGGCGCGAGATGGCCAGCGCGTAGTTGAACCGCAGCAGCGCCTTGGCGCACTGGAGTCGCGTCTCTTCTGGCGTGGGGCCGTCATGACGTTCGATTTTGCGTGACATGGTTTACCTCACAGGAAGATGGGTTGATTGACCTCTACCGTTTTGGAACAGCGTTCGATCCGCACGTGGCCGTCGATTTGCGTCAGGCACAGATCGTGTTCGAGCGTCGGGTTCAGGACCCGAAGCGGTTCTTGTTCGATGCGCGTGCCGGGCGGTTCCTGGTTGCCCAGGGACAACCGGCCGATGAGCACGCCGACGATCAAACCCAAGACCACGAGCAATAGGACCGTTCCGTTTTTCATGCGGCCTCTTTTTCGGCCAGCAGAAAACGGATGATGCCGATGACTTCTGCGATCTTGCCGTCGATTCCGCGGCGGCCGTTGATGACCATGTGGCGCGGATGTTCGGCCCAGACGGTGCGGACGGCACGCTCGAGTTCCACGGCCCTTTCCAAGGGCTCGAACCGCGAGGCATTGCCCATCTTGCCGTATTTCTCGGGTTCGACCGTGGCCAGGCTCTCCAGGTGGATGATGGCCGTGTAACGCTTGAGCGCTTCGGCTTTGTCCACGTTGTAGCTCGCGCAGAACGCGTCGAGCCCACCGGGCGTGTATGCGGCTCCATCGAGCAGGCCACGGTCACAGATCTGGATCCGCAAGCCCTTTTCTTGGCCCATGAGCTCGCAGGCCGCCTCGATGGACGACTGCAGGGGCAAGACCGCATTCTGCAACGCGGCCTGCCACGCTTCGCTCCACTGCAGGTCCTTGCCCGGCGCCGGGAAGCCGTTGCCGAGCAGGATGGTGGCCACTTCGGGAACCAGAATGATCCGATCCCCGAACTCTTCCTTAAGGGCGCTGATGACCGTGGTTTTGCCGCTACATGGCCCTCCGGTCAGGACGATTCTCTTCATGGCAGCTCCTTGTCAGCAGTTGGGGTTCTTGGTCCGCATCACCTTGTAGCCCGCGGCGCGGCTCGTGATCAGGTTGAGCACGTCCTCGGGCGTTTCCAAGGCGCAAGGCGCGTCGCTGTCGAACAGCATCAGGTCGCCTTCGCAAAAGCCGTTGCAGTCCCACGCTTCGCCAGGCACCACGTTCGTGAGCTTGTAGCCCACATGCAGATCGCCGTCGAAGACTTCGAGCAGCGTTCCGCCGAGCTTGGCGTAGGCCATGGCTTTGAGCGCGAGGTTGGCCTGGGGGTTGAGGTGCGCCGCTGCCATACCGAATTGGAACATATTGAGCATGACGACCTCCGTTATTACGCGAAGAGCATGATGGGAACCACGATCACCACGAGGTAAATCAGATCCCACATTGTTTTGAACTCCTTGTAGGGTGCGTTGTGGTTATTGCTGTTTGGAATTTGCTGTTTGTTGTTTTCCCCATCTGAATCAATCATCGCTATACGCTGTACGGAGTACGCGGTACGTGATGCCGGATTCGGATGGAAGCCCAATTTCCAGAATGGAGTGGGCGAGAGTGGAAGGTTCAGGTGGGGTCGCTACTTGGTCGCGGGCGCCGGCAGGTCAAAGTGGGCGACGCCATTGCGGTCTTCGTATTCGGTGGGCGCCGGGAGCTCGATGACCACGCATCCGGGAGTGTTGTTGCAGACGCGTTCTTCGAGCTTGGTGTTGCGCTCTTCGAGAGCGGACGTGAGCGACACGAGTGCGTTGATGCGCTCCTCCTGCTGGCGTACGACGTCTCGCTGATCCAGGAGTTGTCGCTGCAGGCTCACGACCTGGCCATGCGTGGCGCAGCCGTTGATCGCGAACGACGAGAGCGTGACGACGACAAGCGCGAGGGCCGAAGCGATGCGGTTCGTCATGTGTCTGTTTGCCTTTCTGAACGTGCGTTGTGTTTGGCAACCTTGCCGCGCATCGGATGCGAATCCGGTTCGCGGAGGGGCGCCGAACCGTCGCAAGGATGCGCGACGGTTCGGGGAGCGTATAAAGTTCAGTAGCCGCAGGCGTGGGTCAGTTTGCATGCCGCATACTCGACGTCCTGGGCAACGAGTTCGGCGCCGCGGGGATTGCCGGCCGCGAACATGCCGCCGGCGATGACCATGACGACCATGGCGCGCCAGAAATTGTTCATCACACGCCCCACAGCTTCTTGCCGAACTTCTTGGCACGCAAGCAGCGGTTGATGGCGCAGGCGCGAGTTGCCGGCTTGGGTGCGGGCGCGAGGCGGGGGAATGCGTTCTTACGCGCAATCACGAGGATGTCCTCGAATCCGCAGAACCAGAGCAGGGTGATGTCCAGGTTCATTGCTTCGCCTCCTGGCAGTTGGCCGCGATTTCGATGGGTGCCTGGGGCGTGATCTTGCGCAGATCCATGCGCCCGCCGCAGACGTTGCCCTGGTCGATGCGTACGGCCTTGGCCACGGGTCGGTCGTCAGCGCGGCCTTCGAGCTTGAGGGCCACGAAGTTGGCCGTGATCTGCCGCTCGGGGAAGGCTGCACAGACCGTGGCGCCGGGGGCGATGAACAGGATCTCTTGCCCGTTCATGTCCGCGTACTGCCAGTTCTGGTCCGCCTCGCACGGCGCGGCTTCGGGGACCATCAGCCCGTGCGGCGTGGCGTTCTGCAGGTACGTGACCTGCATGCGCGGCGCGGCCGTCTGCTGGCCCACGGAGCGGGGAGTGGGTTTGCCGCACGCCATGAGGGCGAGCGGCAGCACGAACATCGCTGCCTTGAGACAGGGCTTCATGAATGCCTCCGGAAAATGTTTCGACCGCTTGCGGTCAATTTTTGGATTGTGAACCTTGTCGTTTGGATGCTTTGTTGGCACCCAGCAACAAAAGGGACAGAATCAGCGTAAACATAACGCTTTTTCTTCCTCCGTTAAGGATGTAAAGACCTATTTAAGGAACAGACTAATATAGCACAAAAAAGCCTTTTTGTCAAGGGTCGCAAGACGTATTTTTTTTGCTTTATTAAGCTAAAGTTTTTAATAATGCCAAAATACGTAAACGTGGCTATGCAAAGCCTTTTTTTTAATTTTTATTGTCAGCCGCTTGGCAAAAATTTTTCAACGGTACGTTTTAAACGACAAAAAAGCGGCTTACCGCCGCCTTTGCTGTTTGCTGTTTGAGATTTGCTGTTTGAGATTCTATGCTTTTCCCTCGCTCTTAAACAACAGCATTTTGCGTTGCGCCACTTCGCGTATCAGGATGTTGGACGGTTCAAGCAATTTGCGCGGATCGATGACCGTGGGCAGTTCGTCCAAGGCTTCGCGCATGCCGGCCGTGAAGGCCAAACGCAAATCCGTGTCGATGTTGATTTTGGAGACGCCGAATTTTATGGCCTGTTTGATGTCCGCGTCCAGCACGCCGCGCACTTCGCCCAACTTGGCGCCATGGTGCTTGGCCAACTCCACCACGTCTTCGAGCACGCCGGACGCGCCGTGCAACACGATGGGTTTGGGCATGAGTTTGGCGATTTTTTTGAGCCGCTCGATGTCCAAATGCGCTTCGCCTTTGAACTTGTACGCGCCGTGCGCCGTGCCGATGGCCACGGCTAAAGTGTCGCAGCCCGTCTCTTTGGAGAATTGCGCGGCTTGTTCGGGGTTGGTCAGGTGCGCGTCTTTGTCTTTGACGGTCACGAAATCCTCGATGCCGGCGATGGCGCCGATTTCCGCCTCCACGCTGACTTTTTTGGCGCGCGCCCAGGCGACCACTTGTTTGGTTTTGGCCACGTTCTCCTTGTACGGCAAAGACGAGCCGTCGAACATCACGCTCGTGTAACCGCTTTGGATGGCTTTCTTGATGGTCTTCAAATCCTTGCCGTGGTCCAAATGCAAAGCCATGGGAATCGGGGCTTTGGCCGCGACTTTGGCCATGGCTACGAGATATTCCATGCCCGCGTATTCGATGGCGCCTTCCGTGGTCTGCACGATTATGGGCGAGCGCATCTTGACCGCGGCCGCGACCACGGCTTTGAGGAATTCGAGATTGTTGACGTTCAAGGCCGGAACCGCGTAATGGCCGGCGCGCGCTTTGCGCAATATTTGCAGGGCTGGGACGAGCATATGTAAAAAAATATATGTCATTTCGACCGGAGCTTGCGGAGTGGAGAAATCCCTTGATTTGTCGACTTCTTAAGCCATGATCGGCGTGACGAATGCGTGAATCGATAACCGAAGTATATCACGCCGTAACAAAAAAGCCCCTAATCGGGCTTCGTGAGTCACCAGACGAAGGTACTGCCGTTTCCGCACCGGCAGTCGCACGGGCAACTGTCGTACGGCCACGCGGGTCGTGGAGGTTCCGCGCTTTCGGTTCTCGGCACGATCCATAGCGGTTGGCGGTACGGATCGCCAAAGACTACGTCGTGCCGCTCGCGGGGCCGCATGAAGAACCCGTTTCCGAGCCAATATCCGTATTGCAGCACCAATCCGCGACTTTGGCTTTCGTACCAGCTCTGCGTCTGGCACGCGTCGCCCACGCCGTCCGCGTCCGTATCGCGCTGGTCCGGATTGGGTTTGCTTGCGCAGTTGTCCAACTCGTCCACCACGCCGTCGCGGTCAAAATCCGCGATGGGCAAAGGCGCGGGGTCCTTGATCTGCACGGCGGGTTTGTCCTGGGCCAGGGCCTGCGAGACGATGAGAGTGAGGGCGGCGGAGAAGAGTGCGTTAAATACATGTCGGATCATGGGCGTGCCTTTCTGCGTTGGTTGGGGTTTGCGAATGGGCAAAGGATTTCGCAGGTTCGCACGGATTTATGAAAATATCAAGGGTAAGTGACAGATTTATTGGGTAAATTACAAAGAGCCCGGAGGGTCGGGCTCTTTGAGCGTTGGGTAGGTTTGAAGTTGCGGCTAGCGGCGCCAGCTGGCTCCTATGGGGCGGTAGGCCGGCACCGTGGCGTTGCCGAACGTGCGGCGGTAGCTCGAGAGGAGCGGGGCCACGCCTTTGCGCTTGAGCTGTCGCTGGCGCGGGCTCAGCATGTGGTCGGGCATGTACTGCACTTGGTACGCGGTCCAGATGTCGTTCAATTTGACGGTGCGTACCACCTCCTTGAACGTCTCCCAGACCTTCAGCACCAGTTCCTGGACGGCTACGACCAACGGGTGGGCTTCGCACATGCCGAGCATCTTGCGCTCGCGGCGCGTGAGCTCGAGGTTGCGTTCTTCCGCTTCCACCATGGGTTCGGGCGCGCAGGCCGTATCGAGTTCGCCGACGTCGGTCGTGCCGTACTCCGCATACAACGTGTCGCAAATCTGTGCGCTGTTCATGTTGATCCTCTTTCTCCCGCCAGAGGCGGACAGGGGATTGGAAAACGAGCGTTACGAACGTTTGAATATAGCATAAAAATGGGTTTTTGTCAATGGGGCGGGACAGTCGGAGGTCGGAAGTCGGAAGTCGGAAGAAGCTTAAAATTAAATAAAAAACGCCTTGGTTAGGCGAAGAGGCGGAGCAGGAGATGGGCCAATAGGGTCAAGGCGCTTTGCAGGCCGAGGAGGCCCACGAACAGCGCTCCGATAGGCGTCGCGCTCCATGCGTCGTGATGCTGTGCCGAGAAGTTGGCCAACATGCAGGCCATGGCCACGAACATGGGCATGGCCAGATACAGAAAGTGACGGGCCGGCGCGTCGTAGCGCGGCTCGTCGTGCGCGTCGTATTTGTAGGCGAAGAGCATGGCGCCCGCAACGACGAACGGCGCTTCCCAAGCGTGCAATTCCAGATCTTGCGCGAAGCACAATGTGGCCAGCGAGAAGAAGGCTACGGCCGCGCATAAAAACGCGAAACGCAACGTGCCTCCGGGCACAGCCACTCTGGGCCGGTCTTGGGTCTGGAGGGTTTGCGGCGCGACGCTGACGGTCCACGAGAAGTGGTGTTCGTATCGGTTCATGTCCCTCCGAAACGTTGAAGGTGCGGTTTGATGTTAGGGATTTCGGCCTGAGATGTCAAAAAGAAAAAGCCCATGAGGGCATCAGATTGAGGAAGGATTCGGAGGAGGCCGGACCGAATCCCAGAATCGCCGTTTGCATCCAGGAAAACGTTGTTTGAATACGGAGAGCAGCTTGTTGTATTCGAGCAGTGCCTGTTTGCCGTGCTTGCCGGGTATGCGCGACCGCCGGTGCGCGCCGCGGATGGCACGTTCCAGCGTATTGCGGTCCATGGCGCTAGGGTCGTTCGCCGGAACGTCGGCGCGCTGCTCTTCGCCGTCGGCTGGCCGGCTACGGACATCCTGCGTTTGTTGGGCTAGTTCGCCGTCTGGATCTTGTGGCATCCGCGATTCTCCGTGGGTTATGGTGCGGAAGGTGCCTTAAAAACTTATCAGAAACAAATGACGCGCGCAAGTTCCTACCGTACCGCGCGCGCTTTGATGTTTTTGAATTTTTTAAGCGCAGCTTCCAATCCCTTGGCGTCCAACAACCCGGCTTGCGGGCCGATTTGTCGGATTACGCCCCATGAATTGGCCGTGCCCCAGCGCAAGGCGGTCTCCACGTCGTGTCCGCGCATGAGCGCGCAAGCCATGGTCGAGGCGAAAGCGTCGCCCGCGCCCGTGCTCTCGACGGGTTTGCCGGGAAAGATCGGCATGTGCCAGTAAGTTTCGCCGTTGAACGCGTCGGCTCCGTTTGGCCCGTCGGTTATGACCACCAGGCCCGCGCCCATGGCGTGCAAAACCGCCAGCATGTTGCGCGTGGTGCGTTCGCCGTCGGGCAACAGGTAGTGCGCTTCGTCTTTGTTGAGTATCAGGGCGTGGCTAACCGCTATCAGGCGTCGCATTTTTGGCAGGCCGTGACGGATGTGGGTCGTGCCCGGCTGAAAAACAAAAACCGTGTCCGGATGGTTTTTTAGGTATTTGAAGACTGCCCGATCCACTGTGCCGTAACCTTTGCCCATGGCCGAATAATACAGACACTTGGCCTTGGGCCATGGCTTCAGGTAAAAAGTCCGTGGATTGAAATAGACGAGTTGGGTGCGTTCGCCTTTGAAGTTGAGGATGGTGGCTTCGTTAGTGCGCGATTTCGCGTCTTCGCGCACCTGGGACACGTCGACCCGGTCGCGTTTGAGCGCGTCTTTGAGGTGCCGCCCTTCCGTGTCGTTGCCTATCCAAGACACGAGCGCGCTTTTGAAACCCAAACGGCTGGCGGCCACGGCCGCGTTGGCCGAATTGCCCGCGGCCGCGACTTTGTCGATTTGGTGGATCGGTATCTTGTCCGCATACGCCAAACAGAGCAGGCATCGGTCCTTGTTCAAAGAACAGCTGACCGTGGCTTCGTCGATGCGGTAAAAGACATCGCGCAAACATTCGCCTACGGCCAAGAAATCGACGCTTCGGCTGAACATACGCAAAAAATTGTACACTATTGACCGGTTCGGCGATAGGTGGTTAACTGCCGCTCCCGCACTTTCTTAGTTCGCTTACGCAACGGCACGTACAAGGGAGGCGTAATGATCAGAGTCTGCATGGCGTGCGGCAAACGTACCTTGGTGCACCCGTATCTTGATTCGAGCGAGACCCATGGCGTGTGCGCCGGCATGTGCCATTCGGTCTATGTCGCTTGGAGCGTTATGCTCGACGGGTCCGGGCTCAGTCTGCCGGAGCTGTACGTTCGCACCTTGGCCCAAGGCGGGGCCGCCGCATCGGTCGAAGAAAAAGACGCGCCTCGCGCGTCTTGGGTTCCTCTCATGCCAACCACGTAAGCCTGCCGCGCCCGTCTTAAACGGGCTTTTTTTTTACGCTTTGTATTTGGCCACGTAATCGGCTAGCGCCCGAAGCATCTTTTGGCGTTCCGGATCGTTAGCGCTTTCTCGCGCCAAGATTTCCAACGTTGGCCTTAAGTCCAACGGCGGCGCTTGCCCGTTTTTTAACGCTGACCAAGATTCGTGCAGAATTTGCGAGCGCATGACGTAGCCAAATTGCTGGTTTTCGTTATTGGCAATGTCTTGGGGCGAAAAGGTCGGAAGTTCGACGCCTTGTCCGTGGCGCCGGTTTAGGTCGGATTTGGTCATGTTGGCGTATTGGCTGCGGGTCGTTTGGATATCCATGGCCACCCGGCGGATTTCGTTGTCCAAGGCGCCTAAGGCGACGTTGAGCTCCGCGTTTTTTTGTTTTTCGACGGGCCTTGCCGGATTGGCGGCGGGTTCGAGACCTCTTTTTTTGGCTTCGGCGGACAGTTGCGCCCGCATTTCGGGCGTAATGACCATGGCCTTGTTAAGTTCTGGGTTCATAATGTCATTTGCGCTTGATGGCATTCAACGCGGATTTGACGACGTGGTTTTGCGTCATGCCGAATTTTGCCAGCAATTGGTCCGGATCGCCGGATTCGCCGAAGCTGTCCGGCATGCCAACCGACTCGAGGGGGATCGGAAAGCCGCGCCCGCAAGCTTCGGCTACGGCGCCGAACAGTCCGCCCGTGGTTTGGTGTTCTTCGACCGTGACCGCGCAACGCGTCTTTTTGAACGAGGCGAACAAGGTTTTCGTGTCCAATGGTTTGAGCGTGTGGCAATTGACGACCTCGGCCTCGATGCCGCGCGCGGCCAATTTTTCGGCGGCCATCAATGCGGCATGGAGCAGGGGGCCGCACGCCACCAGCGTAACGTCGTAGCCTTCGCGGCACACGTAAGCTTTGCCCAACTCGAACGGCGTTTCCTTGACCGTCATGACCGGCGTCTTTTCGCGCGCGAAGCGGAAATAAACCGGACCTTGGTGCGCGGCCGCGGCAAGCGCGCATTTGCGCGTTTCCTCCGCGTCGCATGGCGCGACCACGATAAGGCCTGGCAACGCGCGCGTGATGGCCAAATCCTCAAGCGCTTGGTGTGTGGCCCCATCCGGCCCGACCGACACGCCCGTATGCGCGCCCGCGATTTTGACGTTGGCTTTGGAATAGCATACGGATACGCGCAATTGGTCCCAGTTGCGTCCGGGCGAGAACACGGCGTACGACGAGACGAACGGTATCTTGCCGGCGAGCGCCAAACCCGCGGCCACGCCCATCATGTTCTGTTCGGCCACGCCGCATTCCACGAACCGGTCCGGATACTTTTGACCGAACGGCAAGGCGCGCGTGGACTCGGCCAAATCCGCGGTCAACACCACCACGTCCGGATTGTTTTCGCCGAGCTCCAAGAGCGCTTGGCCGTAGCCGTCGCGCGTGGGCTTTTTTTCGACTGTGGGGTACATCCAGTAGGGGCTGAGGGTGAGGGGTTTCATATGTTAGTCGCAGTGCGCAGTCGCAGTGGGTAGGTTATTCAACGACCATTGAATTGATAAAGCCGAACAGTATTTTGGAAATTTCTTCTGATTTTGCCAAGCTACAATGTCTTCGAAACGTTTGATTTGCATATTGTCATCGTCCCCACTGCGACTGCGCACTGCGACTGGGTGCCTTATTCGTGTTCTGATTTGATTTTCCCTCCCAAAGTCCTAAGTTCTTTCAAAGCGATGGACGCTTCTTTCGGGGTCGGCGGTTTGCCGTGCCATTCGAATTTGTTTTCCATGAAATCCACGCCTTTGCCCGGTATGGTGTGGCAGATGATGGCGGTCGGGTTGGCGGCGCGGGCTTTGGCTTCGCGCATGGCGTCCAAGACTTCGCGCATGTTGTGGCCGTCCACCTCGATGACGAACCAGTTGAAGGCCTCGAGCTTGTTCTTGAGGTTTTCGAGCGGCATGACCTGTTCCGTGGTTCCGTCGATTTGTATGTTATTGCGGTCGATGAGCACCGTGAGTTCGCGCAAATCCATTTTGCCGGCCAGCATGAACGCCTCCCAGCATTGCCCCTCGTCCAACTCGCCGTCGCCCATGAGGCACCAGGTGTGAAAGGCCGTCCCGCGTCCCGCGTCCCGCGTCGCGGGCACTGGGACGTTGCGACGTGCGACGTGCGACGAAGTCCCCATCCGCGCCGCAATCGCCATGCCGACGGCTTGCGAGATGCCTTGCGCGAGCGGGCCGCCCGAGGTTTCGATGCCGATGTCAAAGTGGTTGTTGGAATGGCCTTGCAGGGGAGAGCCGAGCTTGCGCAAAGTCTTGAGCTTAGAAACCGGCAAATATCCTCGATGCGCCAGCGTCGCGTATAAGACCGGACAGATGTGGGCGTTCGAAAGTACCACGCGGTCGCGGTTGGGATGGTGGCGTTTTTTGGGGTCCACGTTGGCCACGCCGCCAAAATACACGGCCGTGAACACGTCGGCCATGCCCAGCGGGCCGGCCGAATGGCCCGAACCCGCGGCCACCAACATCTTGATGATGTCCTGGCGGATTCGGTTGGCGATTTTTTCCATTTGCATCACGGAAGGCATAACGCGCATATTGTAGCACGTTTAAACGCCATGCCTAACTCCACGTCATGCCGAACTCACGTCGCCCGCTTAAGCTTTAGCGAAAGAGTGGTTCGGTATCTTGATTGACGACTAGATGCGTCGTTTGGCGTTCAAATGAGATCCTGAAACCAGTTCAGGATGACGGAAAAAAGCGAATCGTTATATAAAAGACAACAAAAAACCGCCTTTCAGCGGTTGAGGATGCCGTCATTCTGCCTCTGTTGGTCTGGATGTATATGACGGCGAAGTTGGCCAACGCGCATGGTGCAGTCATTGCTACCACTTGCTTATGCGCGTTGGTGAGGTAGGTGTCCGGTACCGAGCAGTTATCGAAATCGTGGATTATGCCGGACAAGATTGGCCGGTCGAAAGCATCGGCTTACCGCGTGGAGTACTTAGCGCGACCGGCAAAGTCGTTCATCTGCGCTTGCCGATGACGGCCAACATGCGCCCGAGCTTCAATCGGTCTTGCGCGGTTTTGGCCGCGCAATTCGAGAAGTAACGTTCGGGTTGCGAGGCCGTGCATTCGGCGCTGATTTCGATCTGCTTGTCCGGCACGCCGGCGCGCAGCAACTGGCGGCGGATTGTTTCTTTGGGGTTGTAGCTCCGCGCTTGGTTTTCGCTCATGCGGTGGCTCAGGCCGCGGTGCCACAAGCCGGTTTTGCGCAAATCGTAAGCGCTGGCGCTGACGCTTGGCCCCACGTAGCAGTACAGATTTTCCGGTTTGACGTGGCGGATACGCACGGCCGAATCGATGGCGTGGGTCACGATGTCCGAAAGTACGCCCACCGTGCCCGCATGGATCAGGCCCACGACGCGCGTCTTGGGGTCGTAAGCCATAACGATGGCGCAGTCGGCCGGGCGCATGGTCAGGCACGCGCCGACCTCGTCGGTCCAGCACGCGTCGATACCTTGGAACGGCTCGCATACGTTGGGGTCCGGCGGCGCGATGGGTTCTCGGATGGAGAACAGTTTGACCTCCGGGTCGTTGAGCGTCACGAGCCTGTAACCCGTACGGCAACTGCGCACCCAGGCCACGGTATTGCCGTGGTTGAGACACGGGTCAATTATGGGCGCGGACTCGTGGTTGATATACAGCGAAGCCAGGAAGGCCCGGTTGTTTTGGTCAGCCGTGCCGTCATAATCGCGGCGGTACGACATGTTTCCCCAGTCTTTGGTCGAAAACGCCGCGACGATTTCCGGGAATTGGGCGAACGATTTTGGCCGGACGATGTCCATTTCCCACCTCTTTTGATGTCCAAGGGACCGGTCCACAAACTAAGCCAAAAAGAGGGGAAAGTCAAGGGGTGCCAACATGTAACATGCGGCATGAATCATGTAACAGGCTGCGGGAAATGGGAATGAGAGCGCATGAATAAAAAAAACCCCGACTTGCGCCGAGGTTTCTCATGCCCTCCCTGCTACATGCTACACGTTACATGAGACATGTCACTTCACATTCACCGTTCCAACCATCGAGGTTTTGGCTTCGTCGTGGTATTCGAACGAACCCAATTCGCTGAACTTGTGGCTGTACGATTGGCCGTAGCTCAAGCTCTCCGAAGACCAGCCCGGGCCCACGATGCGGTGCGTGGCGCTGTCCTGGTTGGTCCAGGTGACGGTCGTGCCGCGCTTGACCGTAATGGTCGAGGGCACGTAACCCGTCAGGTTATTGCCAATGGATATGGCGGCCACCGTATCGTCAAAACCCTTGTCCATTGAGATGGTTGTGGTCATGGCCGTAACGTCCGCAGGCTTGTATTCCGTGGCCGTGGCGATGGGGTTGCCGATGCGGTAGTTGACGAAGAACGCGTCCGGGATGTCATCGACCTGGTTCTTCCAATTGATGTTGTAGAAGGTTTGGGCCAACTGTTCGCTACCCACATGGCGCAAGATGGCACCGCGATCCACGACATAGACTCTCGGGTCCGTGGTGATTTTGACCATCTTCACGCCCGGGCGGTAGGTGACGTTGCCGCCGATGGGGATGGCGTAGAGCGAGAGGTCGGGGATTTGGACCACGCCCGTAAAATCCTTGTACCAGGTGAAGTACGTCTTTTCGTTGGGGAACACGTAGCGTTTGCCGTTTTCCGCAAAATAATACACGGCCGCACCCGAACCCTTGATGAGCGAACCGGGGTTGAACACGTTGGTGACCGCGGCCTGCGAGGCCATGGGCATGGCCGCACCGAGCACGAAGGCGCCGGTAATGGCCAAATTGGCGAGACGTTTGAGCATAAAACGTTGAATGAGGCTTAAGAGTAACTCTTAATGTTTAGAACAGAATTGGTCGGAAGTCAAAGGTAATTTTATCTGAATTCGGAATTTTCGTTTGACCACATGAACATGACGTCCGACGTCCGACATCCGACTTTTACTGCACCGTCACGCTGACCGATTGTTCGCCCGTGGCGCCAAGCAGGTCTTTGGCCCGGCCGTAGAAGGTGAACGTGCCTTTTTGCGCGAACGGCGCGGTGTAGAACGTGCAAGCCGCGGCGCCTTCACAGTGTTTGAGCAGGTTTTTGCTGCCGTCCAAGACGTCGATGGATTGGATGCCGTTTTCGTCCGAAGCCGTAACCGTCACGTCCACGTTTTCATTGACGTTGAGCGTGGATTTTCCGGCTTGTATGTTGACCCAAGGCGTGTCGTTGGCCGCGATGGTGATGGTTTTGGTTTCGGAATTGTATTTGCGTCCCACCGTGTCCGTGACCAAACCGTAGGCCGTATGCGTGGCTCCGATGGCGCCGGAATAAATCTGGCTCCATTGGCAGAGACGTAAGCCGGATTGGCAAACTTTGACTGCCGAGCCGTCGATGTAGATGTCTATGCGGTAAACCGCCACGTTGGGCGCGTCCACGGTCACGCCCGTGCTTTGGCCGTTGCGGATCGTGGATTGGTCCACGCGGATGTTGACCAGGTTCGTGTCCACGGTCTTATCGAGCGTCACGGTCGCGGTCTTGGTATATATGTTGCCGCCCATGGCTTTGCCTTCGAGCCGGGCTTCGTACGTATCCTTATCGGCCGTGACCGGCACCACCACGCTGCCAGTGCATACCGTGGCGTAGTTGCAGGAGTTGACCAATTGGTTGTCGTAGAAGATTTTAATTTCCTGCATGCCCGTGGCGTCGTAGGCGTTGGCCGTGAGCGTGAGCATATCGCCGGGTTTGACCTTGGTTTTATCCAGCGTCAAAGTCGCATCGGTGGAAGTCGCGGTCGGAGTCGTGGGAGTGGTTGTGGTGGCCGGAGGAGTCACCTGGCAGGTGGTGCACGGCGGAGTGACGGGCATGGCCGCTTTGTCCGCGTCGATGCTCGTGGCGAGCGCCGTGACGCTGGACGGCGTGAATTCGCCGGTCGAGTTGATGGCCGACCCGAGTTTGTAGTTCACGAAGAACGCATCCGGGATATCGTCGACTTTCTTGTTCCAATCCGGACCGTAAAGCGCGGACGCCACTTGTTCGGAACCTATGTGGCGCAACACACCGCCGGTCGAGACGGCGTAGACTTTGGGGTCGGTCGTAATCTTCACGAGTTTGACGCCCGGCTTGTACGTCACGTTGCCGCCGAGCATGATGGACGAAAGCTCAGTGTCCGTGATGGTTTTGACGGTCGAGAAATCCGCGTACCAGGTCTTGAACGTTTTTTCCGTGGGGAAGACCAGGCGTTTGCCGTTCGACGAATAATAATACACGGCCGGACCCGAGGCTTTGATTAAGTCCCCGGCGTTGATTGAAGCCGCGCGCGCTTGGGGAACTCCGACGGCCGCGGAGAGCAAGGCGCAGGCGATGAACAATGGAATGGTTCGCATATGCCAACCAGTATAGCAGACCGCCGGAATGGGTTAAACCCTTTGTTCGAGGCTTGATGTACATGCAAATAAATGCTTAATTGGCGCCACGTTCGAACCATTGAAATGAAAAACGATGAAAGCTATCGATGCCATGGTCCTGAAGCTCGCCGAATCAGACGCGCCGACGGTCGTATATGTCGAATACGTCGCGTATCCGGCCTGCCGCGTAGATTTCGAGAGTTTGGAAACATTGGTGCGCGCCATGAATCTAGCGCGTGCAACCGGTGGTGTCACGCTATTGATCCTTAACAGCTCTGGCGGCGATGCCGCAGACATTACGGGTACGATGAAGCGCGTCTTTGATGCGATAGCTTCGCGTGACGACGAATTCGAATTGAAGATGCGCGAGTCCGGCGAGGAAGATCCGCGATACCGCGTCATCGACGTAACCCACAACCCCCGCCCGCGCGTAAGCCGCGCAAGCGCAGCCGTAAGGCCGCCGCCAACTCCTGACGCCCAACAACGCATGGGCGTTTATAATTTTGATTTGGCGTTAAACAAAAAACCGCGGAGCTTTCCGCGGCCTTTTTGCTTTACGGACTTTATGAACTTTCCGACTTTATAAACGATGTTAGTTCGTCGGCGCCGGGAAGCCCTTGTCGATCCAGATGGCGTAGGCGCTGGAGGTTTCGCGGGTCGGTTCAAAGTCGATCGTAGCCGAGATGGGCGTGCCGTAGCGGTAGTTTACGAAGAACGGATCCGGCAAATCGTCAACGTTCTTGGCCCAGTTGGAACCGTATAAAGCGGAGGCCAGAGTTTCGGTCGAAATCCAGCGCAAAGTGCCGCCCGCGCCCACGGCATACACCTTGGGGTCGGTGGTGATCTTCACGAGTTTGACGCCCGGGCGATAGGTTACGTTGCCGCCGAGCGGGATTTCAGAAAGGTCCTTGTCGCTGATGGTGATGACCTTGGAATAATCCTCACCGTACCAAGACTTGTAAGTCTTTTCCGTGGGGAACACGTAACGCTTGCCGTTGGTGGCGTAATAATAGACCGTGGAGAGCGAGCCTTTGATGAGCGTGTTTTGCGCGGGCGCCGCGGCTTTGGCCGGCATGGCCACCACGAGCAAGCTCAAGCAGGCGAGTAAGGCGAAGTATTGCTTCATATTCTTGATGCGTCACCCTGCGTCAGTCCGCCTCTGGAGGGAACTTGATTCAGGGTCTAATTAATCGACCGACAAGCGGCCGAGTCCCGCATTCCATCAAGATCCCGAAACGAGTTCGGGATGACGGAAGCGTGACGTGATAATTAATGAACGAACTTTGTCAGTTGATGATACGCAACGCGCGGGTCGGACGCAAGGAAGATGGAGCCGGCCGCGTTGATGACGTTGGCTCCGGCTTTTATTACGCTCGGAATGGTTTTTTCATTCATGCCGCCGTCCACGCCGATTGAAAGTTTGGGGAATTTTTTCCGCAAGGTCCTGATTTTGCCCAGCGAAGACGTTTCGAATTTTTGTCCTGACCAACCGGGCGTCACGCCCATGACCAAGACGTGGTCCGGCGTGGTCACGTTGTCCTTTTTCGCGAGATACGGCGTCAGCTCCGTGAGTTTGGTTTTAGGGTTGATGGCCAAGCCGGGCACGATGCCTAAACCGTCCACGACTTCGGTCAGTTCCGCATGCTCGATGGGCGCTTCCAAATGCCAGATGGCGCGCTTGAGCTGTTCGAATTCATGCCACTGCCGGATGACCTTCCACGGGTCCACCACCATCAAGTGCAGTTCGACGCTAGGGATTTGACGGTCCGAGGTCCGATAGTCCGAATGGGCAACTAAATATTCCGCGAACCACTTGCCGCTGTTCAGGTCGCGCGGGGTTTCGTTTTTTACGAACAAGCCGTCCATGACGTCGATTTGTACCGTGTCGGAGAGTTGCGCGGCCACGTCCAAGCGCGCAAAAAAATCTTTCTTGTTCTTCACCAATATGGCGGGGATTATGGTTTTCTTCATAATGTCATCCCGAGGTAAGTCGGAGCGGCGAGGGGCCTTCAAAATAGAACCGCTGTCGAGAACTTTAAGTATTATAGTGTTAATGTCGTGACAGCTACCGAGAGCATAGATTACTCCCAATTTTCTGATAAATCTCTCCAGTGCGGATTCGTTTCGACGATTAGCCGTTACTTTTTTGCCCTTGACCAACCTTTGAGTTGTTTTTCGCGCCGTATGGCCGATTCGACGTCGCCCGTCTCCTCAAAATACATTAGATATTTTACGTTATATTTTTTTGTAAAGCCATCAACTTCGCCGTTTTTGTGTTCCCAGAGCCTTCTTTCCAGATCGTTCGTCACTCCGATGTATAAAACCGTCTTCAAATTATTGGTCAGAATGTACACGAAATAGTGCCGGCTCATAGTTCTAGTTTGAAGATCCTTCGCTCCGCTCTGGATGACATTCGGAATTTTTTACCCGAGTTGTTTTATTCGCCGCTTGTGTCGCGCCGCGGTCGAAGTTTTGGTCTTAGCGAACGCATCCACGAGCTTGAGCGCGTCCGCGGGTTTGGTTTTCCAGCCCGATAGGCACAGCACGTTTATGTCGTTGTGTTCGCGCGCCAATTTCACCTCGGCCACGTCGTGCGCGTTGCCTGCCCGGATTCCTTTATGCCGGTTGGCCGCGATGCACACGCCGATTCCCGAGCCGCAAATCAGGACGCCCATCGTCCCGCGTCCCGCGTCCCGCGTCCCTAGGACGTTGCGACGTTGCGACGTTGCGACGAAACGCACGAGCGAGTTCGCGACCCCCGGATAATCATCACCTTCCGCGTAATGCGGCGTCAGGTCCATGACCTCGTACCCTTTTTTTATAAGCTCCGCGGCTAGCTTTTGCTTGAGTTTATATCCCGCGTGGTCCGCGGCCATGATGAGTTTCATACGTGCCAATGATAGCAGATGCAGCAAGTAGCGAGTAGGGTGTAGATGGATTAGTTTCGAGTTTCGAGTGGCTAGTTTCGAGATCTGAACCGTTCCCTGCCGCCCCGGTCCGCTTGGATCGCGGGCGGTTTTTTTATTGCGCGTCATGCCGCCTGTCCGCCTATGGCGGGAATTCAGTTCGGCATCTCGATTGAAGGCATGTAAACCGGAACGACATTCAACATAATAACGAGACCCTGAAACAAGTTCAGGGTGACGTAATCGCTCGCGCTTCGCTTGCGGTCTTGCCATAAGCGGTTTTTTCCCTCAATATATCGCTACTTATGTCCAATCCGCTGCCCGTACCGTCCGCTCGTCCGGACTTCGCCAAAATGGAGGAGGAAATCCTTGAATTTTGGGACCAAAAAGAGATTTTCCAGCGCTCCATCGACGAGCGTTCAGAGAACAAGCAGTTCGTGTTTTACGACGGTCCGCCGTTCGCCACGGGCTTGCCGCACCCGGGCCATCTGCTGCAGAGCGCCATCAAGGACGCGGTGCCGCGCTATTGGACAATGAACGGTTTCCGCGTGGAGCGCGTCTGGGGTTGGGATTGCCACGGTTTGCCGGTCGAGAATTTGATCGAGAAGAAACTGGCATTGGGCGGCAAACGCGCGTTGCTCGAATACGGCATCGACAAGTTCAACGCGGCCTGCCGCGCGTCGGTCATGGAATACGACAAGGAATGGCAGCGCTACATCCGCCGCTTGGGCCGCTGGGTGGACATGGAACATGCCTACAAGACCATGGATGACCCGTACATGGAATCCGTCTGGTGGGTGTTTTCCGAATTCTTCAAGAAGAAGTTGGTGTATAAGGACTTCCGAGTGTCGTTGTATTGCCCGCGTTGCTCCACGCCGCTTTCGGCCAACGAAGTTACGGCCAACCACGCGTACCGCGACGAGGAGGATCCGGCTATCACCATCAAATTCAAAGTCAAAGGCGAAGACAAGACCTATCTGCTCGCTTGGACCACCACGCCTTGGACCTTGCCGGCCAACACGGCCATCGCCGTTCATCCGGAGCTGTATTACATCCAGGTTTACATACCGCAGCTCGACGAGCGTTGGATTTTGGCCGAAGCGCGCAAGGACGACGTGCTTAAGGACTACACGCTCATGGACGACGAGGGCGAAGCCGTGGGCAAGGGCAACGCGATTTTGGAGAAACGCATGTTGGGCACGGAGCTGGTGGGCACCGAATACGAACCGCTGTTCACGTTCGCGGTCGTTCCCGAGGGCAAAGTCGCGTATCGCGTGGTGGACATGCCGTACGTGACCGCGGCCGACGGCACGGGCTTGGTGCATACGGCACCGGCTTTTGGCGAAGACGACTTCAACGCCAGCAAAGTCCATAACTTGGCGCTGTTGCTCACGGTCGATGAGGAAGGCCGCATGTCTTCCGACATGGGCCCGTTCGCCGGTTTGCCCATAAAACAGGCCGATCCGTTGGTCATCAAAGATTTGGAGAACCGGGGTTTGCTGATGGAAAACGCGCGCCTCGTGCACAGCGTGCCCGAATGTTGGCGTTGCCAAACGCTGCTCATGTACCGGGCCCAGGACGCTTGGTTCGTGGATACGCAAAGCATGAAACGCAAATTGCTCGACGCCAGCCGCAAATCCAATTGGGTACCCGAGCACATCAAAGAAGGGCGTTTCGGCAAAGGCTTGGAGATGGCTCCGGATTGGTGCATTTCGCGCACCCGCTATTGGGGCACGCCCATGCCCGTGTGGGAATGCGAGGGTTGCGGCGCCAAACGCGTCATCGGTTCGGTGGCCGAAATGAAGGAAGCCGCGGGCGGTAAGTTGCCCAAGGATTGGGACATGCACCGGCCGGGCATTGACGCGGTCGAATTCCCCTGCGAGTGCGGCGGCACGCAAAAGCGCACGCCCTTCGTGTTCGATTGCTGGTTCGAATCCGGCAGCATGCCGTACGCCTCGGTCCATTATCCATTCGAAAACAAGGAGAGCTTTGACGCGCATTTCCCCGCGGATTTCATCGGCGAGGGCCAGGACCAGACGCGCGGTTGGTTTTACACCATGCACGTGATCGCCACGGCGCTGTTCAACAAACCGGCGGCCAAGAACATAGTGGTTACGGGCATGATGCTCACGGCTGACGGCAAAAAGATGTCCAAGTCGCTCAAGAACTACACCAACCCGTACGAAATCATGGAAAAATTGGGCGCTGACGCCTTGCGTTTGTATCTGTTAGGTTCGCCCGTGGTGCAGGCCGAATCCATGAATTTTTCCGATGCCGAATGCGCCCAAGTGCAACGCACCATCCTTGGCACTTTGTGGAACGTGCGCCAATTCTACCTGACCTACGCTGGCGACAAGCGTATCGTGCTCACCAAGCCGCGCAGCATGCATATACTTGACCGTTGGATATTCTCGCGGCTGTATTCGGTGATGCGCGAGATGACTACGGCCATGGACGCTTACGATTTGGCCGCGGCTTTGCGCCCCGTGCGTCCGTTCGTGGACGACCTTTCCACCTGGTGGTTGCGCCGGTCGCGCGAACGCATCAAGGGCGAAACTGACGCGGACGACGCGCTGGACGCGCTGCGCACGCTGCGCGAGGTTCTGCTCGAAACTTCAAAGCTATTGGCTCCGTTCGCCCCGTTCTTCGCCGAACGTTTGTACCAGGATCTTGAAGGCGAAAAGATGTCCGTGCATTTGGACAAGTGGCCCAAGCCGGACGAGCGCGCCATCGACGAGCGGTTGGAGGCGGACATGGTTTGGACGCGTGCGGTCGTGACCAAGGGCTTGGAGGCGCGTGTGCAGGTCAAGATCCCAGTGCGCCAAGCGTTGGCCCAAATCGCAGTCAGCCTGAAATCCGAAGAGGAGCGCGACCGTTTGGCGCAAAAGAAGGATTTGCTGGCCTTGGTCCGCGACGAACTCAACGTGGAACAGGTGGCGCTTGCCAAAGGCGACGCGTCGCTCGCCGAAGACTGGACCGTGGCTTTGGACACGAATCTGACGCCCGAACTCAAGCGTAAAGGTTTGATGCGCGAAACCGTGCGCCACATCATGCAACTGCGCAAACAGATGGGCCTCACGCCTTCGGACCGCGTGCGTATCCGCCTGGCCAGTTCTGACGTGCAGGACATGGAATCGCTCGAAGCGGTCAAACGCGACGTGGCCAAGGAAGTGCGCGCCGACGAGATCCTGGTTGGACTGTTCGACCCCTCGAGTTTTTCCGCCGACGAATCCAACCAATCCACCATGGACTGGGAGGGCAGGGAAGTGTTGATAGTGGTGGAGAAGGCGGGGTAGAAAACCACAGAAGAGAGGAAAGGGGAAAGAGGAAAAAGGAAGGCTGAAAGGCCTTCTTTTGTTATATTTTAGCGATATATATTTCCTCCTTCCTTCTTTCCATCCTTCCTTTTCCCTACCTTATACGCTTGACAAAAATCAAAAAATGGCTTAGGCTAGGCAATTCGGCTATAACTGCAGATACGACCTTTGGGCAAAAAAATACAACAAGGAGCAAACCCATGTCGCCATTGGCTGGCAGGATTCTCGGAGGCCGCTATGAACTCGTCAAAGGCATTGGCGAGGGCGGTTTGTCCGAGGTGTGGCGCGCTTTGGACGCCAAAGCCGCCGCGACCAACAAAGGCAGGCCGGTGAATGTTGCGGTCAAGATCGTTCGTCCCCGGGCCATGCGTTCGAGTTTTCCGGGCAAGGCCTCGGTGGCCGAGGAGCAGTTGTGCGATCGCTTCAACCAGGAAGTCGAGATCAACAAGCGGCTTTCGGGTTTGAGCCCGCACATCCTGCCCTACAACGATTCGGGCATGGAAATCTTCGACGACGGCGTGGTCCTGTTCTTGGTCATGCCGCTCATCGAAGGCGGACGCACGCTCGACAACGTTCTCGAGGAACACCAGGGAAAGCATCCGGCCGACCAAAAGATCAGCGGAGGCTACGTTTCCTTGTCGCGCACGCTGCATCTCATGATGCAGGCCGGACAAGGCCTGCATGCGGCGCACGGCGCCGGCGTGGTGCATCGCGACTTCAAGCCGTCGAACGCGCTCATCAAGCGCGACCGCGGCATCGAAACGGCCATGGTCATGGACTTCGGCATCGCCAGGTATCTGGACGCGGCGCGGGCCGAGGCCAACAAAAAGTTGACCCAGCTCGGCTGCTGCGTGGGCACGCCGTTGTACATGAGCCCGCAACAGGGCTACGGCCCCAGGCCGGACGGGGACGATTCGCGCCGCTACGACCTGCGCAACGACATCTGGTCGTTCGGCGTCACGCTGTTCCAGTTCGCCACCGGCCGTTTGCCGTTCCCGTACGAGGAGCGTCCGGTGGATGCGGTCTGGGCCGAGGTTTACCACGGCACCATCTCGCCGGCCAAGCTGTCGGATTATTGCGAAGACGCGCCCGAGGAACTCGAGCGCCTGATCGCCGGTTGCTTGGAGCACGAGCTCGAAAACAGGCCGGCCAGCATGCAAGAGGTGCTGAGCGTGTTGCAGCGCGTGCACCTTAACTTGCCGTCCAGCGAACAGTCGGTCAGCGTGCCCATCTCGGCTTTCAAGCCGGAATTCCGCAGCAGCGATCCGGCGGCCGAGACCGACTACAAGGCCAGCGATCCGCCGCCCAAGCGCAACACGCCCGGTTCCAGCCCGTCCATCGAAGCCGTGGCCTCC
>JAKLEH010000024.1 GCA_022703155.1 Patescibacteria group bacterium
CACGAGGCCATCTATTACGATTTGTTGGTCAACAAAATCGGCAACGTCACGGAGGATACGGAAAACATCATCCAACGCGCCGCATCCAAATACCACGTGATCGTGGTTTCGCCCACGTCGTTTTTGGCCTACCTGCAGACCGTGCTCCAAGGTTTGCGCGCCATGCAGATCGAGGAGACGGCTAAGGACGTGATTTTGCGCGTGGGGGAGTTGGGACGGCATTTGGCGGCATACGAAAAACATTACCGCAGCATCGGCAACAATTTGGAGACCGTAGTCAACCAATACAACTTGGGCTACAAGGAATTCGCCAAAATCGACAAGGACGTTTTGCGCGTTACGGGCGAACCGATAGGCGTACAATCGCTCGGTCTCGAACCGCCGACCGCACATCGGGAAAACTAAATTAAAAAACACTTTTGTCACTGAGATGCCCTGCGAAGCAATCCATGGATTGCCCCGCCAGTGGCGGGAATGACACGACATTATGTCCGACCAACTGATCCAACAACCGCCAACCCCGCCCCGCAGACTGCGGCTTAAGATATTCTTAGGTTTGGTTTTGGCGTTCGCGGCCGTGGTCGCGGCCATGTGTCTAAACGTGCAATTACAGTACCGCAACCGCATGCTCAAGGGCGAAAGCGTGGCGACTTCAACTTACGAAGCCATAATCGTCTTAGGCGCGGCTTTAAAGACCGATGGGACGCCTTCGGACGCGTTACGGGACAGGTTGGAGACAGGCATCGCCCTGTACAAGGTCGGCAAAGCGCCAAAAATCCTGCTCACCGGGGACGACGGAAAAAACCATTCCAACGAGGTAGAGGTCATGAAAGCTTTCGTTTTGGAACGCGACGTGCCTGAACGGGACGTGAAAGTGGACGGGCAAGGCTACAGGACCCATGAATCCTGTGCCCGCGCCGTTCAAGTCCTGAACGTCAAAAAAGCCGTGCTCGTGACGCAAAATTTCCATTTGCCGCGCGCTTTGTATTTGTGCAACAAGATGGGCATGGACGCGGTCGGCGTGTCGGCGGATTTGGAGCATTATCAGGACTGGTGGTGGAACGAGGCGCGCGACCTCTTGGCCAGCGTCAAAGCCTGGTGGGACGTGAACGTGCAGACGCCCAGGCCACCGGTGTAAGTCACTTGATGGCCTTCGTCATGCCGAATTTAGTTCGGCATCTAGTTTAACGATTAACAAACAATCGAGATCCTGAATCAAGTTCAGGATGACAGAGGGACATGACACATGCCATTAAACAGCATTAAGTCGGAAATAAGAACCCACGCCGACAAACAACGCGCCCACTTGATGCAGCGGTTCTTCAAGACCGGAAAAGGGGAGTATGGCCACGGCGACGTGTTTTTGGGCTTGTCCGTCCCCCAGCAGCGCAAAATCGCAAAACGGCACTACGACATGCCGCTTAGTCAAATCGTAAAACTGCTGCGGGGCAAAATCCATGAAGAACGTTTTACGGCTTTGGTGCTCATGGTCAGCAAATACCAAAAAGCCGGCCATGACGAACAGGATGCGATCGCCAAAACATATTTGGCCAACGCCAAATGGATAAACAATTGGGATTTGGTCGATACGTCGGCGCCGCAAATAATCGGCCACTGGTCACACGAACGCGCGTACGCCGACAAACTGTACGCATTGGCCAAGTCCAAAGACCTCTGGGAGCGCCGCATCGCCGTGTTAGCCACCTTCCACTTCATTCGGCAAAACGATTACAAGCCTACGCTCAAAATCTGCACCTTGCTTTTAAACGACAAACACGACCTGATGCACAAAGCCTGCGGTTGGATGCTGCGCGAGGTCGGCAAACGGTCAAAACCGAACCTGATTGCCTTTTTGGACCGTCATGCGACCCGCATGCCCCGCACTATGTTGCGTTACGCCATTGAAAAATTGCCGGAGCCTGCACGTCAGGCTTATCTTGCGGCCAAGTGACGAATTATGGAAAATATCAAGATCATTAACGACGATCTCAAACGCGCATTGGACGACGAAGAAAACTTTTCTTCGTGTGTTTTTGAATCTTGCGATTTCACGAACTGCAACCTGACGGGTAAGGAATTCCGCGAATGCGTTTTTGACCGTTGCAATCTGGCGCTATGCAAGTTGGCCAACGCCACCTTAATCGATATCGAATTCACGCACAGCAAATTGGTCGGCTCGGACTTCTCGGCCGTCAGGAAACCGGCTTTTTCACAACCTTTCATCTTATTTGACGACTGTCTCGTGGATTTATGCAATTTCTCGGGTCTGCCCATGAAAGGCGCCAAATTCGACGGATGCACCGTGCGTAATTGTACTTTTGGACAAACGAACCTGTCACAGGCGTCATTTGACCGAACGGACCTCGAAGGCACGACGTTCCATCATGCGGATTTGACCAAAGCCGACTTTTCAAGCGCCAAAAACTACGCCATCGACCCCACGGCCAATACGCTCAAAAAAACCCGCTTCTCGCTGCCCGAAGCCGTGTCTTTGCTGAGGGGGTTTGATATTGAATTGGTTTAGTCACCAACTTAGCAAAAATTCCATGACGCGCCGCAGATTCTTTTCGCGCTTCTTTGACGTCAACTGGTGGTCCCAAATCCGTAAAACCTTCCAGCCGTCGAGTTTGAGCAGGCGTCTGTTGCGTTTGTCCCGACGCATGTTTTTTTCAATTTTATTCTGCCAAAATTCCGGCAACTTCTTTTTACGCGATGCGAAACCGTAGCCATGCCAGAACCCGCCGTCGATGAAGATGGCCAATTTTTTGGACGGCACGGCGACATCCGGACAGCCCGGAGCGCGTTTATAATGGCGCTGGAAGTAAACTTTACGGTCGCGTAGATACTTAAACACCAACCGTTCGGGTCCGGTGTTCTTGCCACGGATTTTGGACATGATTTCGCTGCGTTTGGCTTTTGATACGCGATCCATGCCCCACATCATAGCAATCCTTGCACGAAAAAGAAAAAACGGACCGATCAGTTGGTCCGTCGACGCATTTCAAGCACCCTGAGGCATAGTGCCAGGGCACCGACTACAGCTTCGGGCTTGGCGAATTCCTTGACCACCGAGGCATCGACCAAGCATTGCGATTCCTGGTCTTTGAAGGCGTCGGGATTGGTGGAAAAGCCCACCAAGTGGCCGCGAAATCTCATGTGGCGCAAGCAGCGCGCCAAATCGGTGCCGGTCGCGTCCTGGGCCAGTTGTCCGTCCAGCAACACGGCGTACGGCTTGTGCTCAAGCACCTGCCGGGCCAAATCGTCCAAGCGCTGCGCATCATGCAATACGAACTTGGCTTGGCCCAAAGTTGCTACAGTCAGGCTGGGGATGTACGCCTGGAGCACGACCGCCGTGTCGTCGACCATGACGACCCGCCTATCGGCTAAGACTTTGCATTCCGAAGAAAGATGCGGAAGGTTTCGGCACGATACGTCTCGGCCGAATTCACCCAACGTACGATTGATAAGGTGCAGCATGGCTCTCCCGGGCATCTGGAACCTCCTTACCGCAATCCAAGGGCGAAGGGTATATCGAAATAACATAAAAGTCAATCCATGGGGGAGAGGCGATAACCTGAAAAGGACTCGGAAGACGTATGGGCCAAATAACACGACCGAGAGATATAAGTTTTAAAGATAAGAATAAAAATAATTAATTTGAGTTTTATAAATCACTATAAAAAAATCATTCAATGGGTATTCACGGCAAAGGTATGAAATTTATGAAATTGACGGCGGGGAAGTGAGGTAGGGCGGTGGCAAGACCATGGTTATTGGCTATAATCTAGCGTCGTACAATATATCTTATACGCCGCATAATAGTAGTTAAAACAAATAACGCCCGTTAAGGCGTCTCACCTATCTAATAAAATAAATTTTCTACTTAAAATAAACTCGTCCTGGTATACGCACGTCTATATATTCCTTTATGTCTTCCCATTTAGGTTTGGACGCTATATACGACCTCAGCGTCTCTATTTGCGCGTCCAAGGCGTCCGTCAGGTCAAATATGACCCGTTTATCTTGCTTTAAAACGATTTTAAAGGCTCCTACGTCCATAGGATCGTATTCCAACGCCTTAAACCATATACCGGCATCCCTAAGCTTGGCCGCGATGTCCAATAAAGCCCTGGCCTTGTTGGATGCCAATACTTCTTGGCCTTTGTTAAATTGCGTTGACGTGGACACGTAAACGTAAATCTCTTTTGACGATTCAATGGGGGTAGTGCTGGTTAAAAATCTCTTGGTGCTCGAAACCGTGGCTTCATCCGCCAAATCCGTAACCACGCCGTAGTCGTCAACTATATAATAATTATTATTCGTGACTAAAATCACACTTCTCTGCCTTTCCCAAATCTTGAGTCGTAAAATATTAGGATATTTTTTATCCACAGTGACTCCTTGAATGAACAACCTGTCCATCAAAAATTTTTCCAAACTTTTAGTATCCAAAAAGAAAATGTTTTTCTTGCTCCACGTCCAACCTAGCGCTTGGTCAAAATATGCATTCGTCTCCCCTATTACTGCCACCTTGCCCATGACGCGCAAATCCCCGATTTCGTACTTTTTTACGTCAAACCAACCGGAAAAAAACAGCGCCCAAACGACGCTTAATAAACAAAAACTTCCGAGCAAAGCGTAAATGATGCCTCGCGTTTGCTTTTGTTTGCCTTGGCGCTCCCCCCGGAACATGCCGGTTTCTTTTTTTGGCACCTCTTCGAGCATGGTCGTATTGTGCCAGACGGTTTAACGCACAACAATCCTGGGCAGCAACGGGTTGATGCGGGTCACGACTTCGTAATTGATAGTGCCGATTTGGCCGGCCAATTCTTCGGCGCTGATGTTTTCGCGGCGATCGGCACCCAACAGCACGGCCACATCGCCCGGTTTTGCGCCCTTGACGTCGGTCACGTCCACCATGCACATGTTCATGCAGATGCGACCCAACACTTCGCAACGCGCGCCGCGGATAAGCACGTGAGCCACGTTAGACAGCTTGCGATCGTAACCGTCCCAATAACCTACGGGCAGAATGGCGATTTTAGTGACGCGTGTGGCGTGTCCGGCCAAACCGTAGCCGATGCCCGTGCCTTTGGCTGCTGTTTTGACCTGGGCGACCGTTGTTTTCCAGGCCAGGACGGGTTTGAGATTCAGATTGTTGCGACGGCTGCGCTGGGCCACGGCTTTGGTCTCTTTGCTGGGCCACAGGCCGTACATGGAAATGCCCAAACGCACCAGGTTGTGATGGGTCTGCGGAAACAGGATGGCCGCGGCCGAACAAGCCGAATGCCTGACTTTGACGTTGATGCCAACGGCGGCCAAACGCGCACATTCTTCATCGAAACGCCGCATCTGGGAAGCCGCAAACGTATGTTCGGTCGTGTCCTCGATATTCGCGAAATGCGTATACGCGCCCTGGATCTCCACGCCCTTGATGGCAGACAATTTTTTCGCGAAAACCACCAGCTCCTTGCCGAATAACCCTTGGCGCATGGTGCCGGTTTCGATTTTAAGATGGACTTTGGCGCGTTTGGTTTTTAAAAATCCGCCTCGGGACAATTTGGCGAGTTCCTGCGCTTGTTCTTGACCGTAAGCCACGAACGACAAATCGCTTTCGATGGCAGTCCGTAAATTTTCGGGTGGCGTATAACCCATGACCAAAACCGAACCCTGGATGCCGTTTTCGCGCAACGCCAAACCGTCTTGAACCGCGTCCACGCCAAACCAAGCTATGCCGATTCTTTCCGCCATACGTGCGACCTCGACCGCCCCGTGGCCGTAAGCGTTGGCTTTGATTACGGCCATCAATCCGACTTTGGGACCGACTAGACGCTTAAAAACTTCCAGGTTGGATTTGAGGGCCGAACTGGAAATTTCCACCCAAGTTTTGGGCCGCATTTTGTTTTTATATTTGTTGAACATAATGAACACTAATTTTAACCTTTAAAAATCAACCTATGTATTCAAATCCGCAATACGGAATGAGTATGTCTGGAATGCGGATGCGGCCGTCCGGTTGTTGCCAATTTTCCAAGGCGGCGATGAGCGCCCGGGGAGTGGCCACGACCGTACCGTTCAGGGTATGGGCAAAGCCCCTCTCCCCTTCTCCGGTCTCGTATTTGATGTCCAAGCCGCGGGCCTGGTAATCGATGCAATTTGAGGTCGAAGTCACTTCGCCCCAACCGCCCGTTCCATTGCCTTTGCCCCACATCCAAGCCTCGATGTCGAACCGGCGATAATCCGAACCGCCCAAATCGCCCGTGCAACAATCCACCACGCGGTAAGGGATGCCCAAGCTTTGCCAAAAGCGTTCTTCATGCGCCAAAAACTCGGCATGGACGGCTTCCGACTGTTCAGGAGCGGTGAACGCGAACATCTCCACTTTGTTGAATTGGTGGACGCGGTAGAAACCATACGATTCGCGGCCGTAAGCCCCGGCTTCGGTCCTAAAACAATGCGAGAAGGCCACGTATTTTTTAGGCAGGTCTTGGGCCTTGAGCGTTTCTCCCATATGGAAACCCAGCATGGGTATCTCGGACGTTCCAACCAAGGCCAAATTTTCTCCTTCAAGGTAATAGACCTGCTTTTCCGGGCCGCGCGGCATGAATCCTTTGGCCACCAAAACCTCTTCTTTGGCCAAATCCGGCGTGGCCACGAACTCATATCCCTCGCGCGTCATGAAATCGATGGCGTAACGCAAGATCGCCCAATCCAACAAAGCCAATTTGTTCTTGAGAAAATAAAATTTTGCGCCGGACACGCGCGTCCCGCGTTCAAAGTCGGCCAAACCGTATTTTTCCACGATCTGGACATGGTCTAACGGCCGGTCCAATTTTACGACTTCACCAACCGTTTTGACGACCTTGTTGTCGTCGTCGCTTTGGCCTACGGGCGTTTCCGGGTGGGTCAGGTTGGGCACGCGCACCAACAGGTCGCCGCGTAAAGCCTTGGCCTGTTCCAAACGCTCTTCGGTTTCACCGAGTCTCAGCTTCAATTCTTTGCCTTTTTCGACTAACGCCTGCTTGTCCGCGGCTTTGGGCATGTCTTCGGCCACGCGGTTGCGTTCGGCCCGCAATTCCTCGGCGCGTTGCAACAATTCCAAATATTCGGCATCGGCTTTCAATAAAGCTTCGACGTCAGCGGCCGAATTGCGCAGACGGCTATTTTCCTTAACCTGCTCCGCATGTTCGCGGATATACTTCATGTCCAACATAAGCCTATTGCGACCGTGGCTCACGGCCTAGGAAATCTTAAGAATGGAATACGAAATGGTTCCGCCAGGAGTTTGCACGTCGACTTCGTCGCCCGCGGCTTGACCCAAAAACGCCCGGCCCATGGGAGATTCGTTGGAAATCAAACCGGCCGCCGGATCGGCTTCGGCCGAGCCCACGATTTTGAACGTGCGCTTGCCGTTACGCGACTCCACTTCAACCGTGGACCCGATGCGTACCGTGCCGCTGGATTCGCCCTCTTTGATGATTTGGACGTCTTTCAGGATTTCCTCAATCTCGCGCATGCGGCCTTGCACGAAACCCATCTCGTCCTTGGCGCTGGAATATTCGGCGTTCTCTTTCAAATCTCCCAAAGCTTTGGCCGCTTCGATGCGCGCCGAAACTTCGCGCACGCGCACGGTCTTCAACTCATGAAGTTCGGCCTTGAGCTTTTCCAGGCCTTCTTGGCTGAAATAGTGTGTCATAAATATATTTATGGAAATAATCATCAAAACACGCACGAATTGCGTGTTAATGGTTGTTTCCGTTTTACGCTTATTATAATACCCAGGCGTGATTGTCGCGTCAAACTCAAGCGCCTGTTATTTGCGGCGCCTGAAAATTCCGTCCCAAGCCAAAAACATCTCACGCGCCACGGGTACGGCCGTGCTAGAACCTTCAACGCCTTCCTCCAGCAGAACCGTAACCACCACCTGGGGATTGTCAGCCGGGGCATAAGCCGTAAACCACGCATGGTTGGCTTTGTCGTTGCGCCATTGGGCCGTACCGGTCTTGCCGGCGACGGCGAACGGCATGTCGGCCAGGGCGCGGCCCGAACCGTAGATCACGGTGTCTCGCATGCCCGCCTGCACAACCTTAACCGCGGCCTGGGGCACGATTCTCTCCCCCAGGGTGGTAGTGGCCATGGCCAGATGCGGACGCACGGCAAATCCGCCATTGGCGATAACAGCGGTGGTTTCCGCGATCTGCAAAGGCGTCACCAACAAATCTCCCTGGCCGATGGACACGTTGTAACTGTCGCCCACGTACCAGCGCTCGCCTTTCTTTTCCATCTTCCACGTCGGACTGGGCACGAAACCCGGCAATTCACCGGGCATGTCCAAACCCAAACGCCGGCCCAAACCGAATTTTTGCAGCCACACCACCATCCGTTCGATGCCCAAGCCTTTGAACGAATCCGTGCCGCCGCAAACCGTGTAAAAAAACGTATTGACCGACCACGCGATAGCCTTGCGCACGTCGGTCATGCCGTGGCCGCCGGCTTTCCAGTCCGGGAAAAACGACGAACCGATGCGGATGCCGCCAGTGGACAAGACGCTGGCATGCGCGGTAATCACGCCTTCGGCCAAAGCCGCGGCCGCATAGACGGGCTTGATCGTCGAACCAGAAGGGTAAACGCCGGCCCAAGCCCGCGCCAACAAGGGCTTGTTTTCGTCCTTGAGCAACGCACCGTAAACCGTGCTGGACACGCGGCCGGAAAAAATATTGTTGTCGTACGCCGGCCATGAAGCGATGGCCAAAACCGAACCGTCGCGCGGATCCATGGCGATGGCCACACCGCGCTCCACTTTGGCCTTGTCCAAACCTTGTTTCAAAGCATTTTCCGTCGCGCGTTGCAAATCCGCGTCCAACGCCAACTTAAGCTCGTCGCCAGGCACGGGCGCGACCTGTTTGACCGTCCGTTTTTCGCGGCCTTGCGCGTCCACTTCCGTCACCCTTTCGCCAGGCTCGCCGTACAAAGCGTTTTCGTAAAAAGCTTCCACCCCGGTCTTGCCCACCATGTCCGTGGGCCGACGGCCTTTGAACTCGTCCGCCAGTTCGTCGGCCGATATCCGCCCCACGTAACCCAAAACGTGCGACAGCGAAGGCATCTCGCGCGACAATGGGTAGAGCCGTTTGGAGCCGCTTTTGATTTCGAAAGCTGGCGCGTCGGCCAAACCTATCCGTAAGGCCACGGCCGTTTCGTACGGTACGTCGCGCACCAAAACCATGCGCCGCTCCGGAGCCGTGGACGAAGCCAAATCCTGTTCGAAATCCGCGATGGACATGCCCGTGACGCGCGCCAACCGACCGAGCAGGTCGCGCCTACCCGATTGGTCGGCGGGCAAATCCACGGGCGTCACGGTCACGTCGAAAGTGGGTACGTTTTCCGCGAGCACGACCCCGCGGCGGTCGCGGATGATGCCGCGGGACGGGACCACGGATTCGCTGCGCAAACGGTTCCTTTCGGCCAACGCGGCATACGTTTCGCGCTGCAAGCCCTGCATCCAAAAAGCCCGCGCCAACAAGGCGGCGCTGCCCAAAGCCACAGCCGCCATCAAAGCGTAATAGCGGTGCCGCGGAATGGCTGGGCCGAGGTACAGCCTTTGGTCGCGGATGTTGAGCAAATCGTCCTCGTAATACACCTCATGGGCCACGGCCGCCTTGTCCTCAAATTTAACGCCCAATCCATAAGCGCCACGATCGTCCCAACCGAACATCGAAGAATCTTTCTCATGGCTCATAAACCGTGGGGCGACCGACGCTGACGGTCACCAAGAACCTGCGGGTAAACACCGTAAAGGCCAAAAACAACAGGCAGGTGAATACGAGATCGAAAACGTACGCCCCCAACCAGGCGCCAATACCCAAGGACATGCCCGAACGCTTCAATATAAATTCCCCCACCAGTGACACGACCGACGCCGCGGCCACGTCTACGCCACGGCACACCGTAACCAACACGACCGCCGAGAACAATGAGCGGTTGGTCAAAACCGTTTCCGACAGGGCGTCGACCGCGGTTACGGCCAACAGCCATCTCACGGCCGCCAGCGAACCCGGGCCGGCCGTCAACAAATCCACGGCCGATCCGGCCAAGGCCGCGGCCACATACGCGCCATTGGGACGGTTGAGCATGACCAACATGACCAACAACGCGGGCAACGGCCTGGCCAAATCCAAAGGCCACGGCGCGCCCGACGCGAAAGCGCTCTCGTAAATGCCGTAACATACGGCGGCACCGCACAACAAAGCCCAGGATGAAACGCGCATACTTCAGGGCGCCGGCCGCAAGGCCTGCGAACGCAACACGGAAACGATTTCCACTGATTCGGGGCGGACCAACGGCTCGAGGGCCGCGCTTTTGAACGGGTCCGTGGGTCGGTTGCTGACCTCATTCACCAAACCGACCACCAAATCGGCCGGAATCTTATCCTCGGTGCCCGCGGTCGTGAGCACGTCGTTGGCTTGAAGCGCCTCCTGCTGCGGAATCAAAGTGACTTCGGCCGTGCCGTTGCCGCGCCCTTCGACCAAGCCCATAAGTTTGTGCTTGCCGGGCAAGGATACGGCCACACGGCTCGTCGGATCGGCCGTCAGGGTCACGTTGGCCGTACGTTCGCGCACCGTGGTTATCTTGCCTAAAAAAACCCCCTCGCCCGTGATTACGGCCATGCCGTCCTCCAAACCGTCTCGGCTGCCCCGGTCGATCATAAAATACGCCCGGTCCGGGGCCATGGAACGGCTGATGACTTGGGCCATGACCGCGTCGTAGCCTTGGCTTTGGGTGTATGCCAAAGTTTTGCGCAAAACCGCATTCTCTTCCTCCAAAGCGCGCAGCCTCACGTAATCCACACTTAAACTGGAGAGACGCCGTTCCAAATCGTTTTTTTGCTCAAGGCATTGGTCCAGGCCCTTGGCCGCTCCCCAACGTTCGGTCAAGCGCCCGCTCCACGCGGTCAGCACGGACGCCGGATAAGCCATGGCGTTGCGCGCGAAGTCCTCGATAGGCAACAGCAGTCCGGCCGCGCGTAAAACCACCGCCACACACAGCGCGGCCGCCACAGTCAGGACCGTATTGGCGCGCCGCGTCATACGATGCGATCGGTTTTAGGCAAAGCCAAATCTCGCAATAAGGGTTCGGTTTCCAACAGCAAGCCGTTGCCGCGCGCCACGGCCGACATGGGGTCCTCGGCTACGCGAACCGGAATGCCCGTGCCCGTGGCGATGGATTGGTCCATGCCGCGCAACAACGCTCCCCCGCCCGTCAACACGATGCCGCGGCGATAGATGTCGGCCACAAGCTCAGGCGGCGTTATTTCCAGGATGGATTTGATGTGCTCGACTATGGAACGCACCGAGCGCGCGATGGCTTCGCGCACCTGGCCGTCGGTCACCATGATTTCGCGCGGCAAACCCGACAGCAGATCGCGGCCGCGCATGGAAACCTCCAAACGGTCCTTGATGGGCACGGCCGAACCCACGGCAATTTTAACTTCTTCGGATACGCGTTCGCCCAACAGCAAGTTGAAAACGTCGCGCGCGTATTGGACGATGTTGCGGTTCATTTCGTCTCCGGCGATGGGTATAGCTTTGGCCGTGACGATACCGTTAAGCGAGATGACCGCGATCTCCGTGGTGCCGCCGCCGATGTCCACGAGCATGTTGCCGACCGGTTCGGAAATAGGCAGTCCCACGCCGATGGCCGCGGCCAGAGGCTTTTCAACCAAAAAGAAATCGCGCGCGCCCGCCGACAGGACCACGTCGCCCACGGCTTTGCGTTCCACTTCGGTCACGTCCAGCGGCACGCCCACGACCACGCGCGGCCGGGGCACGAACATCGAATGGTCGCGATGGATCTTGTTGAAGAAATAACGCAGCATCTTTTCCACCACTTCGAAATCCGAAATGATGCCGCGCGCCAAAGGCTTGGACATGGCCACGTGCTGCGGCGTCTTGCCTAACATGGCCTTGGCCTCGTGTCCGATGGAAAGCACCTGGCCGTTGCGCGTGTTGATGGCCACGACCGACGGTTCATTGATGACGATGCCTTTGCCCTTGGCGTAAACCAAAGTATTGGACGTACCCAAGTCGATGCCCAGGTCAGCCGACAGATGTCCGAACAACTTGTCTAGTATCATAAATTCAGGCTGATATTGCTGCATCTTAGCCATAAAGACCGCCTTCTAGCAAGGTGTGGATAGCCGCACAAAAACGCGGCGTTTCAGACTTGGCCGCGTTTTTGTGACTCGCTTAATTTTTTGCCGATGGATACAACTAAAACCTTATTGGATATGGATTTTACTCATTGACGTTTGGATTCTTGAACCAATAAGAACACGTATTCGACGCAAGCCGCGCACGCCAATACGGTCAACAGCCAATACCACCTGAACCGGCCTCCGGCCACCAGCACCAAAGACGAAACCACGACCGCGGACAGCAGAATGGCGTGCCTAAAAGAAATGCGTACCTGTTTGGCCAAAGTGTCTTCGTGCTTAAGCCAACCCACGCGGTAAGCCACTCCGGCCAACGATAAAGTACCGACAAGGGCCAACAACAAGGTCACATAAAAAAACAACAGGCCCGCGAAACCGGCTTCGTAAGGATTCACCGTAAACAAAACCATGGTCCAGGCGGCCCATGCCAAACCCGACCCTACGCCCATGAACACCAAGTACCAACGGAAAGACATAAATCACGAAACATGTAGCATGCATCATGCAACAGGGACGGTTTCACGCATCCTGTTACAAGCTACATGCTACATGCTACATGAAAAGTATAGCAGATTTACCGCGTCCCTAGAATCCTTGACTGCGGATATCCAAATCTAAAACCGCGCGTTCGCCCAATTCACGGTTCACTTCGTTCACGAATTGGATTTTTTGTTTGGACAACATCTGCTTGGCGGCCGGCGAAGACGTTTGCGCCTTGAGCGTTCCGCCGGACCAGGTCAAAAATTTCACGCACGCGGCTTGGTCAGGACCCCATAACGAGGCCAAGACTTTGGCCGCCACGTCCATAACGCGGACGGCCGTGACCTGTTGGGTAATGCCCGCTTTGCGGATGGCCGCCGGCATGATGGATTTGATTGAAAGCCAGGACATAGAGCGAGAATCACCAATAACCAATAATCAATAACCAATTGCCAATACGCAGATGTCATTTCCTGAATTCGCAGATGTTTTTAAAGTCGCAGAACTGGCACAAGAACCTGGACGGGGTAGCCGGGAAATCCGAAACCAAAATCTCGTCCATGCGGCGCGTCAAGTTTTCCTTGAACTCTTCTTTGTCATCTTCGGCCAAAAGCGGCACGTCCAAAGCCGCGCACCCGTCGATTGAACCGGGGGCGGCCGCGCGTACGAACAGGTAGGCCAAACGGGCCACCTTAAGGCCGCGGGCTTCGGACGCCATCTGGTACAGCCACAATTGTTCGCGGTCCAAAGCGTCGGCCTTTTCCCCTTCTTTGTATTCGCTGGTCTTGTAATCCAAAATCGCGACCTGGCCTTCGCCCAAATCGTCCATGCGGTCGATTTTGCCTTTGATGCCGTGTTCGCCCAGACGCCAATCGAAATCACCTTCCAAAGCTTTGAC
The DNA here is from genome assembly GCA_022703155.1 of Patescibacteria group bacterium. Lineage (GTDB taxonomy): Bacteria > Patescibacteriota > Patescibacteriia > 2-12-FULL-60-25 > 2-12-FULL-60-25 > MWCR01. The sequence goes on from JAKLEH010000024.1 coordinate 13,587, forward strand.
CTTGGGCGGTTTTCGCGACCAGGATTGCCACATGCGCATCACGGCTTCGCGGCCTTGGGCGTAATACTGGTCATGCATGGCGCGAGTTTGGTACCACTCGTCAATCCAAGCGTCTTTATAGATTTCCAACGCCTCGTCTTCGCTCACCAGCAAACCGCCGGCCGTGGCCGAGTGCGCCACCGGCGCGGCGAACAAGCTCCCCTGTTGCGCGCCAGAACGCTCAATGTGGCGTTTCAGCACCTGTTGCAAGGCCAAATGCACGGATTGCCCAAAGCTCTTGTGGTGGTTGCCCAAAACCGGAACGCGGTACACGTGGGCGAATTTGTATTGCATGGGGCAATTCTTATACGCCACGAGCTGGGTGAAAGAAAAACGCCGTTTGAGCTGGAAGATTTCGCGCAAAGCCGCGTTCTCCATTTCGCGTTTGGGCGCGGCCGTGAGCAGCGAAGTGTCGCCAGGATCGCCGGCCGCTGCCGGCGGGATGTCCAAACCCGATTCCGTCAAAAAAACCGAAGGCTTCTTCTTACGCGCGCCGCCATAATCCTCGGCGCCGGTCATGATCAGGTGTTTTTTGGCGCGCGTCATGGCCACATAGCACAAACGCCGCTCCTCCTGGATGTGCACGTCGCCGGACTGCAAACGCTCTTGGACCAAACCGTCAGGCAACGGAATGGCGTCGGTCCGGGCGCGCGTGGGAAAACGCTGGTCCACCATGGACACCAAGTACACGGTCTCGAATTCCAAACCTTTAGACGCATGGATGGTCATTATGCGCACCACGTCCGGTCCGGTTTCGGCGTCGGATTTGAGCGAACCCTCTTCCCCGCTCTGGATTTCCATGTCCAGCTCGTCCACGAAATCGGCCAGATGCGGCGCGTGCGTACTGGACTCGAACCGGCGGATGCGGTTGACGAACTCGTTCAGCAGACCGATGGATTCCACCCGGTCGCGTTCGGGCTGCGACATTAGGTAATTCAAATATCCGGTTTCGTGCAAGGCTTTGTGCAGAACGGCCAAAGGCGGTTCGCGTCGCGCCGATTCCGCAAGCTTCGACAAAGTCGATATGGCCGCATCAACGGCCTTGGCCCCGACCGGATTCTCCTTAAGGAAAAACGACGCCTGACGCAACGCCTCCCAGAGCGGTAAACCTTTACGCGTCGCGTAGCCGATGGCTTCGTGCAGCGCCTCCAAAGGGATATGGAAACACTGCATGCCGACCACGCGCCATGCGGCCGTGGAATCGTTGGGTTTGACCGCCAATTTGAGCAAGGCCATGACGTCCACGACCGTGGGTTTGGCGTACAAACCGCGCAAAGCGAAGAAGCGGAACGGGATGTTGCGGGACGCAAGCGCGTCCACGAACGGCAAAGCTTCGTCATTGGACCGGACCAGGACGGCGAAACTGCTCCAGCCTTGGTCTTGGGCCGCGACGCCGTGGCGCACCGCTATATCGTCGGCTACCCACGCCGCTTCCTGCAGCAACGACGGAAACCATTCGATGCGCACGTCCGCGTCCGTGGCCGCGTGGGATTTTAACTTTTTGCTCAAACCCTGGTCCGCCAAGGTGATCTCCAAGCGTTGCGGATTGTTGTTGGTGATGACTTTGTACGAAGTGTCCAGGATGCTTTGGTGCGAACGGTAGTTGTCGGTCAAAGCCACGGTGGCCGCTTCCGGATAGTCGTCCTTGAACTGCAGGATGTTGGCCAGCGACGCGCCGCGGAACTTGTAGATGGCCTGGTCGTCGTCCCCCACCACGGTCACGTTGCGCCGCGGTTCGGCCAACATTTTAATGAGCTCATACTGCGCCCAGTTTGTGTCTTGGAACTCGTCGATGAGCAGGTGTTTGAATTGGCCGCGGTATTGGCTGAGGACCGCCGGGCGTTCGCGGAACAGGCGCAACGTCTCCATGATCACGTCGCCGAAATCCAACGCGCCCTCGTCGCGCAATATTTTTTGGTACATGGCGTACGTGTCGGCCAGTTCCTTGAGGCGACGGCGTTCACTGTCCACGATATCCGTCGAATCACCGTCCAAAACCGCGTTTTGCGCGAATTCCACGTAACGCTCGGGCGTCACGCCTTCGTCTTTGGCGCGGCTGATGTGCCGGATGAGCGCATGCAAAAATTTGACCGGATTGCCCAGCGGTCGGTAATGGTCGAGCGGCAATTCGTCCAAGCGGCGTTTAAGCAAAATCCAGGCGTCGGTTTCCGAAAGGATGCGGAAGGTGTTGGGAATGCCGATCTCCAGCCCGTGGCGTTCCAATACGCGTTGGCAAAAACCGTGGAACGTATGGATCCAAAATTCGTACGCGCCGTTGGGCAGGCATTGGAGCACGCGGTCTTCCATCTCTTGCGCCGCCTTGTCCGTAAAGGTCAAAGCCACCAATTCTTCCGTGGTGAACTTCTTTTCGTTCATGAGCCACAGATAACGTTGGGTCAAGACGGTCGTCTTGCCCGTGCCCGCACCGGCCACGATCAAAAGCGGGCCGTTTTCGTGGGTCACGGCTTGGCGTTGGGCGGCATTCAACTTTTCCAGCAGTTCGCTCATGCGCCGCATGTTATCGCGGCATCAAATCCGCGTCCACACGGTTGTATGTTTAAAATTTACCGTCTTCAATAGCCCGTCTTATGCGCTCCATCAGCTCCAAATAAAACCGGACGTTCACCATGGTGGCCAGCCGGTAAGCCAGCATCTCGTCCACGCTGAAAAGGTGGTGGAGATAGCCCAAGGTGTAACGGGATAGTTCGGACTCAACGCTTGAATTTCCGCTTCGCTGAATCTCGAATTTCGAATCCGGTTCGATCTTCGAGATTCGAGATTCCAGATTCGAGATTCCAGATTCGAGATTCGATCCAGCGAGCGACGTTTTGTCCATGGCGTATTTGGAATTGGTTACGTGGACGGTTTCGTAAAAATCCGGCCGATTCAGGTCGTCGTGCACGAAGCGATACAACAGACCGTGGCGCGCGTTGCGGCTGGGGAGAACGCAGTCCAGCATATCCACTCCCCTTTTGACGTACGCCACAATTTCGTGCGGTTTGGCGCCGCCCATGAAGTAACGCGGCTTGTCGGTTGGCAATACAGGATGCAAAGCGTCGAGTACGGCGCAGGATTTTTCGAACGGTTCGCCGACCGAAAGGCCGCCGATGGCATAACCGTCAAAACCGATGCCGACCAAATCTTGCGCGTGCTTGATCCGCAAGTCGACATCCGTGGCGCCCTGGTTGATGCCAAACAGCAAAGCGCCAGGATTATTCGATGAATCAAGATGTTGTTCAAAATGTTCTTTTGAACGCTTGGCCCATCTGACCGTTCGTTCAATGGATGTGTTCAATGTTTTTTGATCATAATCCGGCGGCGTACATTCGTCCAAAACCATGACGATATCGCTCCCCAAAGTCTGCTGGATATCCATTGAGAGTTCGGGAGTCAGCAAATGCTTGGAACCGTCGATGTGGGACGCGAATTCGGCGCCCTCTTCCTTGATTTTGCGGCGTCGGGCCAATGAGAAAACCTGATAACCGCCGGAATCGGTCAGGATCGGACCGTGCCAGTCCATGAAATTGTGGAGTCCGCCGTATTCGCGCATGACGCCCATGCCCGGACGCAAGTACAGATGGTAGGTGTTCGACAAGATTATCTGCGCGCCCAAACGCTCCATGTCGTAACTGGACAAGGTTTTGACCGCCGCCTTGGTGGCGATGGGCATGAAAAATGGCGTCTGGATTTGACCGTGCGGCGTACGCAAAACGCCCCGCCTGGCCGACGAGACGCCTGATTTTTTCAAGACATTCAATTTATTATCCATGTTTCTTCAGCTCCTGTTACATGCTACATGTTATATGCTACATGACGCCCGCTCAAGGCTGCAACTCATCCTTCTTTTCTTTGGCGAAGATAAACCATTCTTCCAGCAACGACAGGAAATACTTGTAAGGCGCCTCGAAGATGAAATCGAAGAAAAACAGGAAGATGTTGATGCGGCTGATGTTGCGCGAAAGCCAACGGCCGGCGCTTAAAATGGGAATGGAAAAGAAGTCCACGAATGACGTCCATAGCGTAACCTTGTTCTCGATGACCGTGTATTCCCGGGCGCTCATGCGGATGCGGTAAGCGAAGAAACTGACCAAACATAGGAAGAACAGGAAGAGGAGAGTGGAAATCCAGGTGAAGGACAAGGCTTCCAGGGCAAAATATATACCGCCGAAGGTGACGACGAACGTGAGCAGATACGTCAGACCCAATGCCGTGGCGGCCAACGCCGAACGGCGCACCGGGGCCACTATGGTCAGAGTCGAAGGCGTTTCGTCGCCCATGAGTTCGTCCAAAGCCTTAAGCACGCGGTCCGTATTGTCCGCGCCGGGCACTTTAATGAATTGGCCCACGACAAACATCAGAGTTGCCGGAAACAGCAAATTGACCATCAAAGCCGGGATATGGATATTGCGATACAAAACCCATTCAACCGGGCCTTCAAGAATCAAAGCCAAAACCATTTTGGTGGCAAACAAATAGACCATAGCGCGGACCGTGGCGCGCCGGACGCGGGTTTTGGTGGTGCCGTAGCGCTCTTCGGCCTGGCTCGAGACCAAAGCCCGCATGGCGTCGCGTTTGCCGATCGCGCCGCGATCTTCGGGCTTGCGGTCGATGGCCTGCACCAGCATGTTCAGGGCCACGGCCCAGGGTTTGACCGCGCGCTGGAAGCGCTGCGCGAGCGGATGTTTCAATTGAAGGTTGATGCGCCGTTCGACAGCCACCAAGCGTTCGGCCACGGGGCGTGGATTGTCCATCCAGCCCTGCGGCGACATCCATTCGGGCAAAAAGGCGCGCAATAATTTAAAACCCACGATTTCGTCGTCCGCCTTGTACAAGGTGCGAAAACACGCGACGTACAATTGCAGCTGCAAATCCGACTCGTCCAGGTTGGCGCGCGTGACTTTGACGCTGCGACGGACGCGGTCGAACAAAAAATTGATCAAAGCCTTCTCTTTGGCCGATGCCACCAGTGCCTCCTCGATTTCCACGGACACCATGGCGCGCAACCAATCCAAATGCTGGTCGTCCCCAGCCGCCACGTGCTGGACCAACTGCAACTTGTAGACGCGCCACGCTATATCGTCGATCAAAGACACCGGAATCTGCCCGTTGGGCAGGTAACGGGCCGCAATCAGTTCACGAATCAGCTGTTCGGCGATTTGCCGCGAGTCCTGTTCCAAGATCAAAAGCCGTTTGAGGATGCGCAAAACCGCGGCTTTGCGTATCAAATGCTCGTCTTTGTAGTCCACCAAATTGCGGATTTTTTCGTAAAAAAACGCAAACCGGCTGACCGCGGCATGGACAGTTATGCGTTCTTCCCCTTCGCTAAAATTTTGCTTACTGTAGCTAAAAATTTCGTCTAAGCGCTGAGTGTGTTTGCGGGAATAGTCCATATGATAGCAAGCCCCTGAATCCTAACACATTTTGGGCCGTTTGGCTAGGGTTTGCCCTTGTATCAGGAAATAAATTATGATATGTCCATAGGACCATATGCTGCTCAACATAACCATAGCATTGGCCATCCTGGGCTTGGCGCTGCTCATCCGGTCGTTCGCGGACAAGAACGCCATCGAGGCCCGCAACCCGTTTTTCGTAATCGTAGGCATTTTTTTGTTGCTCTACGTGGGAGCCGCGCTCTTCATCTCCTACCGCATGGGCGCCTTGAGCGCCGAACCGCAAACCGTGGGCGACGCCAAAAATTGTGACGGCGTCCGCGTCATTGACGAACCTTTGGTCGAGACGGATTTGAGCACTGGGCCTTAAACCTCTCCGCTTTTGCGTTTGCCGGATTTGATTTGCGATTTGGGGCCGGTCGGCGCATTCCGCATGTCGATTTCGCGGACGTATTTTTCAAAATTTTTACGATACAGGATTTCCGCGCGGCGACGGCAATCCGGATGGTCCAGCGTCACGCCCGAATGCTTGGCGTGCATTTGACGCAATGCGTCGTGTTGCGCCCGGAACCACGCCCATTCGCTGGTGTAAACGAACCAACTGTATTCCCACAAACCTTCGGCCGTCAGATCCATCAGTTTTTTCAAAGCCTCGTCCGAGATGCGCAACAGTCCGGCCAAGCGTGCCAAATGCTGGGGCAACGGCACGGCTTCCAGGCCTTGCTGCGCCCGGATTTCGTCCTCAACAACAAAACTGGCGGCCAACGCTTCCAAAACGCGGGCGGCTTCGTCTTTGCTCAGTGTCAGTTGGATGAATTCGGTTTGCATAAACGCGGGTCGTGCCGTACGATGGGTTCAATCATAAGCGTGCCAAAGCGGCCCGTCAAGATATGAAATACGGTTTGCAGTGCCTGTTTTTCATAGCCGGAACTGTCGCGTTATCGGCTCTGTACGCCCCTGCCGCGCAGGCCGGTTTCGTTCACGCATCCGGCACGTCTTTGTTTTTGGACGGGCAACGCTTCGTGCCCAGGGGCGTAGGCCACATGGACGTGACGTCGCTCTGGACCGTGACGTCGTCCGCATTGTCCGAGAATTGGATAACCGAAAAAGACTTCGCGACTTTAAGCCGCGCCGGTTTCAATTCAATCCGTTTGGCGGTCAAGACCGACTACTTCCAGGACCCTGCCCCACCACATCGTTTCAACGAAAAGAATTTCGCCTGGTTGGACAAACGTTTGGCCTGGGCCAAACGCCATGGGCTGAAGCTGATTTTGGACATGCATATGCCGACCGGCGGCACGCCGCAGGACTACCGCGTGTCACCGGCCACGCAAAAATTTTGGGACGACCCTTGGCTCAGAGGGCGGTTCGTGGACGTATGGCGCGAAATCGCCAAACGCTATTCCAAACAAGAGGCCATTTGGGCTTACGATCTGATGAACGAACCGGCCACTTGGGACTTCGCGGCGTACGAAAAACTTATGCAGGCCACGACCCGCGCCATCCGCACGCAGGACGATAAACACGCGCTCATAATCCAACCGGGCATGTTGGTTTTAGCGTCAGGCCAGGTCCAGTTCAAATATCCAGAAATCGCCGACGGCAACGTCGCGCATGCGTTGCATTTTTACCAACCCGTGGAATTCACTCATCAGAGCGTTTATTGGGGCGTCATGGGCGACAAGGCTAAAACCGCTTATCCGGATCCGCCAAGCGTTAAAAACGCTTGGACCGACACGGATACGCGCCTGGCTTTCGAGGATGCTTTCGCGGCCGCGGCCACGTCCGGAAGACCGGTGGTCCTGACCGAATTCGGAACGGTCTTCCACCAAAAAGAAACTGGACAGGTGCGTTGGATCCAAGACGTACTTGCCGCCGCACGGGCCAAGAATACGGGTTGGCATTACTGGTATTACAAAGGCCCGGCATATGTGGGCGAAATGGGTTTGACCACGCGCTGGGGAACTCCCCGCCCACGGACCTGGTCGGTCCTGAAGGCTGCGAACAAACCATGAAACCCAAACTCTTGCTGCACGCCTGTTGCGGCGTATGTTCGGCGTACGTTCCGGAAAGGCTCGTGCCGGATTTTGACGTGACCGTGTATTACGAGAATTCCAATCTGTATCCGTCTGAAGAATTCGACAAACGCTGCCAAGCGGCCAAAACCATGGCCGCTTCATTCGGGTTGCCGTTCATCCAAGCGCCCTACGACTCCCCCGCTTGGTTCAGGTCGGTAAGGGGTTTGGCCCTAAGCCCGGAACGCGGCCCACGGTGCGAAAAATGCATCAGCCACCGTCTGGCGAAAACGTTCGAATACGCCAAGGAAAAACGCTTCGACTGCGTGGCCACCACCCTGTCCGTAAGCCGCCGCAAAAACGTCGAACAAATAAACCGGATCGGATGCGCCCTATCGGACATCTTCGGACTGGAATTTTTGGGCCGCGATTGGAAAAAAGACAACGGCGAAACACTCAGCCAGACGCGCGCAAAAAACGCCGGAATTTACCGGCAAAATTATTGTGGGTGCGTATATTCTTTAGTCGCTGGTCAACAGTCGAAAGTCCAAACCCACACCGATCCGTCGACCGCCGACCTTCGACTGACGATTAGTGGATGAGAACGGGCACGCCTTCGTCGGCCCAGCGGTATATCCATTTGACGTTCTTGAGGTTCACGTTGATGCA
>JAKLEH010000025.1 GCA_022703155.1 Patescibacteria group bacterium
GTGGCCTCCAAACTCGATTTGGCGGCCAAATCCGCTTCCCGGGCGAGCATCCGCGACAAGTCCGACGAGCAGGCGCCCGAAACGCAGCGCAGCGCGCCGCCGCCGGCCAAGGTTGGCGGTTCGTCATGGGGCTTGTGGTTGGCGCTCGGCTTGGTTCTGTTGGTCGGTCTTGGGTTGGCCTATAGGAACATGGCAGGCGACAAACCCGCGCGCACCCCTTTGGCCGCGGCATCCGCGCCGCTGGTGGACACCGCTTCCGTCCAAGTTGCGGAGGCCGTTCCCGAACTTTCGCCCGCGGCCAATTTGGCGGCATCCGCTTCGGCCAAGGCGTCCGCGACACCTAGCGCGCCTTCATCGCGTTCAACGCGGCCGCGCCAAACGTACGACACCAAACGTTCGTACGATCCAACGTCGGCTCCGGAGTGAACCTCACCGTTCGCATTTGGCGAACGGTTTTTTGATATCCGCGCGTGCATGCGGTATCCTGTGCGCGTATGTTGGGGTCGTTGCGCGGCACGGTTTTGGAAGTCCATGCGGACTTCTTTTTGTTGGAGGTCCAAGGCGTAGGCTACCGCGTGCGCGCGCATACGGGCACGCTGGCGGGCTTGTCGTCCGGCGCTTTGGCCTTCGTGTATCTGCACGAACACATCCGTGAGGACGCATATGAATTGTACGGTTTTACTGCATACGAGGAGTTGGCCATGTTCGAATTGCTGTTGAATGTGCAAGGCGTGGGCCCCAAAGTCAGTTTGGCCGTGTGCGGGTCGGGCACGCCGGACGAACTCCGGTCGCGCGTGGCCAAGGGCGACGTGGATTGGCTCTCGTCATTGCCCGGCATCGGCAAAAAGACCGCGCAAAAGATCGTGCTGGAACTTAAAGGGCAATTGGTTGAACCGGGAACGGACAATGCCGAGGATGCGGAAGTCGTGGCCGCGCTCGTCAATTTGGGTTACTCTTCGTCCCAAGCCAAAGACGCGGTCAAAGCCCTGCCCGCCGACATCAAACAGCCCGAAGCCCGTATCCGGGCCGCGCTCAGGTCGCTCTCGAAATAATTTATAAAAATTTTTTAAAATTCATAAAATTTATAAGATTGTCGGAAAATCTTATGAATCTTAAAAATCTTATGAATCTTATGAATCTGGTTGAGGTCAACGACCGTCTGGACTGGGAACAGTTCCAATCCACGCAACCGTGGCCGCAGTTCACGCAGTCTTGGGCGTGGGGCGAGTTCCGCAAGCAGGCCGGTTGTAAAGTTTTGCGGTTCGCGCTCAAGGACGAAACCGGAAAGTGGCGCGTGGCCGCGCAGATGGAATATCGCCGCCGTAAAATGGGCTTGGGCTACTGGTTCGCGGCCCGCGGTCCGGTGGTGGCGTTTGACGTTGGCGCCGAAGAACGCCGCGAGCTGTTTGAGACGTTCGTGCATACTCTTGAGGAAAGAGGCCGTTTGGCCAAGGCTTTGTTTTGGCGTTGGGAGCCGCCGCTCGCCATCCGCACCGGGGAGCGCCCGTTGCCGCCGCGCTTCGAACCCGTGCCAGAAAACAATCCGGCCAGCACCTTGGTATTGGATTTGAACCAATCCGAGGAGGCGTTGCTCGCCGGCATGCACCAAAAGACCCGCTACAACATCAAAGTCGCGGAACGCCACGGCGTGCAGACGCGCGTCACGTCGCATCCGTCGGATTTGGACCGTTTCATGCGCCTCATGGACGAGACGGCCGAACGCGACAAGTTCGTCCAACATCCGCCCCACCATTTGGTCAAGACTTTCCATACTTTGGCCTCGGCCAACATGGCGCGGTTGCGTGTGGCCGAATTGAACGGCGCCATGCTCGCGGCCGACATGGAGGTGACGTACGGGAACACGGTCACGTATCTTTACGGCGCGTCGTCGCATTTGATGCGCCAAGCCATGACCCCGTACAAATTGCATTGGGACGCCATCCGCGCGGCCAAAGCCGAAGGCAAAGCGCATTATGATTTTTGGGGCGTGAATCCGCCTACACGCGGATCGTTGAATTACAAAGCCACATGGGAAGGCATTTCGCGCTTCAAACACGGTTGGGGCGGAGGACAGGTGGATTTGATCGGGACTTGGGATATGCCCACCAACCAATGGTTGTACCGGTTGGCGTTTCTGCCGCGCATCCTGTTCAACAAAGTCAAATAAAAAATCCCCGGTCGGACCGGGGATTTTCATCATTCGGATTTGTCGGCCAATTGTTTGAGGAATTCGTACGAGCCCGTGCTGCCGTCGAACCAGTAGCGTTTGAGCGTGTCCGGATGCACGTACCACACGCGTTCCTTGTCGTTGGCCGTGACCAAGAGACGTCCGGCGTACAGGCGGCGCGTGGGCAGGAATTTTTTGCTGTTCTGTTTGGCCGTCGGTATCTTTGCGAACGTGGATTGCGAGAGGCGCATGGATGCGCCCTTGAGCGCAACCAAAGCCTCTGCCGCGTCGTTGAATTCGTAAACTTTGAGCGTGCGCGGATGTTTGTAGAATACGGTATCCGTATCTCGGATCCACAACATGCGCCCGGGTTTGGGTTCGGGCCGCGCCGCTTCCTCTTCCGCGGCCGGCTGTGCCTCGATGGTCGCGCCCGTGGTTTCTTGCGTAGGCGTGATGGTCAGATTGCCGCCGGTCGTGGTGGCGCTGGCCGTGGGCAGCGGTTGTTCGTTGGGGTTGGTGGCGGCGACGACCGTGGCCGTGGCGATGAATTTGGCGTCATCCGCCAAAACGCTGGTGGAAATAACGCCCGGTTCGGTCACCGTGATGTCCAATTGACCCTTGCCGTTCGCGTCCGTGGTCACGTTTTGCGTTTTGAGCACGCCGTTCGTGGTCACCATGAAGGATACGGTACGATTGGCGATGGCCGCGCCGCTCGTGTCGCGGAGCTTGAGTACGAACGACACGATCTTGCCCACTGGCAGGAGCGTGGGCACGGCTTCGAACGAAGAATGGTAGTTCGAGGCGCGCTGGACCGTCACGGTGGTGGGCGCGGTCGGGTTGGATGTCTGTGAAGTTGCCGGCGCGGTCGCGGTCAACGTGGCTTGGGCGTCCAAAATCGTGGAACCTACCGTGGCCTTAACCGCATAGGTTCCGGCGGTCGATGTTTTTATGCTGAAAGTCGCTTTTCCCGAAGCGTCGGTTGTGACTAGGGCCGCGTTGAATTGCAATCCGGAAGGCGCGGAAGACAAGGATACGTCTTTGCCTGCGAGCAAGTTGCCATCCTCGTCCTTGACCGTGACTTCGGCCGTGGCGGTTTCCGCGCCGTCAGCTTTGATGCTGGCGGGTGAGAATTGTATGAGACTGGCGTTGGCCGAAGTCTGTTTGACGAATTGCACGCTGGCTTTGGAAGATAGCGTCGTCCCGTCCACCAACGCCCTGATGTCATACGACCCGGAGGCCGTTGAATTGACCGTGAAATAAGCATAACCGGAAGAATTCGTGGTTTGCGCGGGGGAAACGTGGACCGCGGACGCGGGCGAAATCAGGCTGACGTTTTTGTTGGCCATGGCTTTGCCCGTTTCGTCGCGCACCAAGACGGTGATGGAAGCCGCATGTTCGCCGTCGGCCAAGACAGCGCCCGTGGGCGAGGATTTGGTTACGGTCGAGAGGGTCGATGAAAGTTGTGCGGGAACGTACTCCGTGAATTTTATGAGCAATTCGTTTTTGACCGCGTATCCATCCTCGGTTTTGACCATGGCCGTCAAAGTTCCCGGGCCTTTTGAGGTGTAAGTATGGATGATTTTTCCGGCGTCATTGGGATAAGCGGTGCCTAAATTGGTTGCGCCTGATGGCGTTTTCGTTAAGTCGTTGGCGTTGCCTGACCAATAGCCGGATATCCACGCGCCTTTTTTTGGTATCAGGTTGTCGGATGCGTCGCGCAATGTGACGGAGACGGTGATGGGCGTCGCGCCATCCGCGGGCACGGTGCTGGGCGATACCTCGACGGTCGAATGCGCGGCGTCCGCTTCTTGGCCCACGGTAACCGGACAGGATATGAATTGGCCTTGGAAGCCCATGCTGATTCGCGTTTCACCGGGCTTGCTTGAAGTAACGGTAAAATTAGCAAGTCCGTTGGCGTCCGTAACCGCCACGCCCGGAGTTATCGTCAAGCCAGTCATGCCGCCACCCGCGGTAACGGTTATTCCGGATAGCGGCTGACCGGCGACGTTTCTTAGAGATGCGGCGAGCGTTATGCTCGATTTGCCATCTGATATCAGGGGACCGCCACCCATCAGACATGTGGACGCGGTTGTGTCTGCGGCATTGTTGCCCATTGGAGCCGCAGTTTGGGCGTGCATCGGATTCGGTGTAACAAAAAACGCGGGCAAGGCCAACGTCAAAGTCGCGATAAAAAATTTGGTGAAGTTCTTCACAAGGTTTGTTTTGGTTAACGGCCGCATTTTACCACGGAATGAAGTTCCGTATAAGTGTTCAAAGTAAAAATGGCTAGGATAAAACAAAAACCGTTCGTCGAAGACGAGCGGTTTTTTGAATTTTGGATTGGGTCTTTATGCGTGTTCGGCGGCTTCGGCCGCGTCCGCGTCGGCTTTGGTCTGGTGTACCGTGCCCACCGGATGCTCGGGCGGGGCGTAGACGCTGACAATCTTCAAATCATCGGCGCCCGTGTTGACGAAGTTATGTTTGGTGCCCATGGGGATGGCGTACATGGACCCTGGCCCAATCGGAGATTCCGCGTCGTTCAGGATGGCCTTGCCCGTTCCGGCCACGAAAATCAAAACCTGATCCACGTCATGGTGCGTCTCGAGTCCGACCTCGCCGCCGGGAGGGATGCTCATGAGCGTGACTTGGGAGCCGGTCATGGTCGCGATTTCCTTGCGGAAAAACGTATTGGCTTTGGCATCGGCTAAGACGTCGGTGTGAAAGGGTTCTGGCATAGGCTGTGCGTTAATGACTATTAACGATTAAAGCTTAACAGAAAACCGGTTCCGCGTTGAGCCCAGTCTGTTTTGGTCATGCCTTGGCCATCAATTCGCGGATTTCTCCGGCGCCGACCTTGTCCACGGCCGAGTGGGCGATGACGGCCGCGCCCGGATTCTCGTCTTTAAGTTTATTGATGAGCGCGATGATTTGCGCCTTGGACAGCTTGTCGGTTTTGTTGGCCACGACCGCGAACGGCAAGCCTTGGGTCTCCAAAAAGTCCAACATCTCCAAGTCCAAATCCGTGGCTCCGTGGCGCGCGTCGATGATGACTAAAACCAAGCGGAGGTTTTCGGCGTCATACAGGCAATCGCTGATCAGCCCTTCGAAGGCCTGGCGTTTTTGTTTGGACGCCTTGGCGTAGCCATAGCCCGGCAAATCGACCAAGTACAGCCGGCCGTCGAAGTCGTACAGGTTGATGGTTTGCGTGCGGCCGGGCGTGGCGCTGACGCGGGCTAAGTCTTTTTGTCCGGCCACGTGGTTGATGAGCGAGGATTTGCCCACGTTGGAACGCCCCACTAAAACCACCTGCGGTCTGGCATCGTGCGGCAACTCCCGCGTGTCGGTGACGCTTTTGATGAATTTGGCAGGCATATTCAAAAACAAGATAATGCATGGCCGCGTATCGCGCAACCGCGTTAACAAAAACGCCCCGTAAGGCGTCGATGTTTTTTGCGCGCGGCTAGCCGCGTTGCAGGTACACCTTAACGAAACTGCTTTTGAGTTCCGCGGCTTTGGCCGAAAGCTCGTTGGCTTTATTTTGTTTGGCCAGCGACGCGACCTCCTCGAGCTTGCCGCGGATGGCTTGGATTTCCCCGTCGTTGGCCGCGGATTCCACGTCTTTAAGTTTGGCGTCGGCTTCGGCGTACGCCTCCAGCACGCCTGCCGGATTCTTTGCGTCCGCAGCCGCAATCACCTTTTCCATGGCATCGTGGAAGTCCACCAGATACACGGCCAGCATGGAGAAGCCGTTGCGTTTGAGCATGTCTTGGAATATCGGCCTGACCTTTTCGAATTCATTGTGCGCCTGCGGCAAGTCCCCGGATTCGACAGCCGGCTTGAGGCTGGTGATGAGGTCGCCGACGTTTTTCAGGTCGGCCGCGAAGTACGGGTCGTTTTTAAGGATGTAGGGGCGGTAAGCCGTATACTTTTCGGAGAACGCCGCGAATTGCGCCATAAGCGCCGCGTAATTGGACAACGCGGCTTCGCGGTTGTTCTGGCCGGTCATGAACAGCGTTTGTTTGTACGGGCCGTTCATGCGGTTGAAGTCTTCGATGAAGAATTTGCGCGAGAAGAAGGCGCTGGCATAACTGCCGCCCACGGTCACGCCCACGAACGCGATCAGGAAGATGGCCCATATCAGCTTGGGGCTGATTTTGGTTTTCCGTTTGGCCGTGTTCCAACCCACGAGCTTGTACAGGTGGCAGTAGCCCACGGCCGCGGTGCCTAGCAAGGTCAACGCCACGACGTAAACCAAGAGTTGCCAGTAACCCCAGAGCCAGAAGTATCCGGCCAGGGCCGCAATCGTGCCCAGCAGGGCGCGGATCATGCGGTCAATCAAGTGTTCGTTGGGAATGGGGCAGTTCATATTATTGTAGTGATGAAGTTAGGCCATGAGTTCGTTCACGGCTTGGTCGAGTTCGGCTTCGAATATTCTGCCGCATAACCGTTTGTCCTGCATCTTGCCTTGCTTGAAGAACAGCACGGTCGGGGAACTCATGACCGTGAAGGACTCGGCCAAATCGCGGTTGTCTTGGCGCATGATTTTTATGAATTTCACGTCCGGATATTTTTCGGAAATTTTTTCGAAGACGGAAGCCAACGCTTCGCATGGCGGGCATTCGGTGGAGAAGAAGTCCACGACCACGCGGCCGTTGTCGCGCAGGAGCGCGTCCAACTCGTCGCCGTTCGTCAGGTGTGTCACGGGCATAGTCGGTTTAGCTGTTGAACATTTGCGCCAAGCGCGGGCGGTCGAAGCCCACCACATATTCGGGTTCGCCTTCGTCAAACGTGACTTCGGTCACGGGCACGCCCATTTGGCCGGTTTTGTTGACCATGTCTTCGGCCGCGGATTGGTCGCGGTCCACGTACACGACTTCATGTTTCACGCCCTTTTCCTCGAGCCAGGATTTTTCCATGCTGCAATACGGGCAGGTGGTGGAGGAATAGAGTTTGACCGACTTGGCCTTGAGCGGTTCCACTCCGGCGGCCGTGTGGATCAGTTCTTTGAGTTGTCGTTCGGCGGCCGCGGCCATCTCCTGGATTTCGCGGTTTTGCGAAACGGCCTTGAGGATCGTAGCCTGTCCGCTGCCCACCATGGTTTGTCCGTCCAAATTCGCGACTGTTACGCTGCATGGCAGAAACCCTGCCATGTTGCGATCGCGTTTGAGCAGGGTCTCCATCCATTCCGGCCTACACACCATAACCACGAAGCCGGAACCGTTGGGCAACTCTGTGGCGCCCAGGTTTTTCCAGCCTAAAGACGCGGCGTTTTCTATGAGTGAGTTTTTGATGTCGTCCGCGGTGCGGTCCGAACGTCGGAAATAAGCGAAGTTCATAATGCGTCTAATCATTTGAATATCGCGTTGAACAGGTATCCGGTGAGCATGATGCCCAACCCCACCGTCGACGCGAAAATTATTATTAATTTTGACTTCATTATTTTTTTAAGAATCATGAATTCTGGTAAAGAAAGTGCGGTAACGGCCATCATGAAAGCCAATATCGTGCCCATGGCCACGCCTTTTTCTTGAAGTACGCCGATTAATGGAAGGATGCCCGCCGCGTTTGAGTAGAGCGGGATGCCTAGGAGCGTAGCCAATGGTACGGCATACCATTTGTCGGCACCGGCGTAACCAGCTAACGTGTCAACCGGTACATAGCCGTGGATCCAAGAGCCGATACCTATGCCCACGAGCACAAACGGCCAAACTTTGTGGAGAATTTCGAGCGTGTAGCGCCAAGCGTTGGTTAACCTTTGTTTGGCGGTCAATTTTCCAAGCGGTACGTCCTTGTCGGTCCGTTTTTTTATCACGAAATCGGCCAACAGGTTTTCGACTTTCATTTTTCCGATAGCCATGCCGGACAGGGTGGCGATTGCGACGCCGCTGGCCGCGTATGTCAGGGCGATTTTCCAACCGAAAGCGCTGAAAAGTAGGGCGAGCGCCACCTCATTGACCATGGGCGACGACACCAAAAATGAAAATGTGGCACCCAATGGTACGCCTGTTTGGAGGAAACCCAAGAACAGCGGAATGGCGCTACAGGTGCAGAAAGGCGTGGCGATCCCGAACACTGCCGCAAGAATATTGGCTATGAACGTAGGTTTTCCCATCAGGAATGCCCGTATTTTTTCCGGCGGCAAAAAAGAACGTAAATAAGCGACCGCAAAAACGATTGCCGCCAGCAACGCAAATATTTTCAAGGAATCAAAAACAAAGAAATTCAAAACTTCGGCCGCATGCGAGTGCGGATTCAGGCCGGCGATTGAATATGTAAACCAGTCGGCCAAGGCCTGCGCTGGATAAAAAACGTTCATGGTTATTTGGCGAGCTTATCCTTAATCGAGTTTTTTATGTCCTCGATACTGGGCACGAAACCGACGATGACCGGTTCGTCATCGATGGCCAGCACGGGGCTTTGCATGAGCCCCAAATCGATAATGCGCTGTATTTCCGTGACGTATTCGACCGGGGTGGCGATACCTAACTCCACGGCGGCCTTTACCGTACGTTCATGCAAGGTTTTGCAGGTCGGACAGCCGGAACCGAAGACCTGGATCGTTTTAGGGTTTTTCATGTGTGTCGAAAATGGGGGAGAGCAGGGATTGCAGCTTGGCCATGCATTCTTGGTTGGTCGAATAGTGGACGTTCAGGCCTTGTTTGCGGGCCACAACCAAACCGGCGCGTTTGAGTACGGCCAGATGGTGTGAAACCAGGTTTTGCGGCAGGTCCAGCGCGGACCAGATGTCGCATACGCACATCTCTTGGCGTTTGAGCAGGCCCAGTATGGCCAGGCGGTTTTCGTCGGCCAGGGCCTTGAGGCAGGCCAAGCGTTTAGCCGCGTTGGGAGCCTTATGGGTGTCGTGATTTTTTGGCATGCGTAAACTATATCAATATATATTGATATTGTCAAGACGCCGTATTGTCGCTATTCATCGTCGGTTGTGGATTTGTCTCTTGCCCGTGCCCTTCGAATCGTCGAGCATGTATTTTGGCAGGGCGAGTCCGGTGGTTTTGCCTTGCAGTCGATCCATAATCCGCAATCCGCGCTCAATCGGTACGCGGAAGTGGCTTGTGCCGCAGGCCATGTCTAGTTGGTGCAGGTAATAGGGATGGACGCGGATGTCCACCAGGCGGCAAAACAGTTCGCGCAACGTCTCCGCGTCGTCGTTCACGCCTTTGAGCAACACGCTTTGGTTGCGCACCACGATTCCCGCGTCAACCAAGCGCGCCGCGGCCGCCACGTTTTGCTTGGCGATTTCGCGCGGGTGGTTGAAGTGCGTCACGATGACGATGGGAAAATCTTTGGTTTGGAAACGTTTGAGGGTTTCCACTAAGTTCGGCGTGATGCGTGAGGGCAGGGTCACTGGCAGACGCGTGTGTATGCGGATGCGCCGCAAAGTTTTGACGGTTTTGAGCGCCTTGAGCCACGCGGCCAGTTCCGCGTCGTTTAACATCAACGGATCTCCGCCGCTCAAGACCGCTTCTTCGATTTTGGGATGTCGGACAAGATAATCCACGATGTCGGTCCGGTTTTTGTCCGAAGGTCCGGGATTGGCGCAACCGGTTTTGGAACGGCGGAAACAAAAACGGCAGTATTGGGCGCAAACGTAACTCACGTGGACGAGCGCGCGGTCCGGATACCGGTGCACCAAAAACGGCAACGGCGATTTTTTGTCGTCGCCGATGGGATCCGCGGTTTCGTTGGGCATGACCGTCAATTCTTTTTCGGTGGGCACGGACATGAGCAGCAACGGGTCGTGCGGATCGTTGAAGTTTATGAGTTTGAGCGTGTGCGGCGTGATGGACAACCGCATTTTGCCGACCGCTTGGCGCAGCCGCGCCGCGTTTTTGATGGGTATGAGCCGCGCCAGTTCGTCTATGGACCGGATGCAACCGCGGAGTTCCTTTTGCCAGGTTTGGAGTTTCATAAAATATTTCAAGGTATAAAAAACCGTTTGCGATTCAAACAAACGGATGGACGGGGATGCGAAAACGCTTCGGATTACCCCGTCGGCGACCCTTTGGGCGGATTGAAAATATCCAAACTTATCATGGGCAGAGCTTACATGCGTTATCGTCAGAACGCAAAACCCGCCTGACGCGGGTTTTAAATGCGATGGTGCACCCCAGACGATTCGAACGTCTGGCCTCTTCCTTCGGAGGGAAGCGCTCTATCCAGCTGAGCTAGGGGTGCTTAAGTTGGCGCATGGATATTATCCCGCGATGGCGTTGATGGCAAGGTTGCGGGGTGTTTTCGTAGATACGGGTTTATGCGTCGAAAGAAAAACGGCCGTAAGCCGTTGAGGGTGGTCTAGGCGCCAGTTTGGCACTCCGGGTCGGCTGTCTGGGCCGGGTCGTTCGGATGGTCCGTGTCCTTGGAGGGTTCGTCAGAAACGGTTGCCGCTGCGCTCTGCTGCTCGTCGGCCGGTTTGGCGCGGCCTTTTTTGCCTTTTGCCTTTTTTGGGCGATCGTCTGGCGCCAGTTCAAGCTTGGCGCCCCTGGCCATTTGTGCGGAGCAGGCGAAACACAGATCCGAATCGTTGTTGTAGCGCGACAGGATGGTTCTACAGCGCTGGCCGTCTTTGATGGCTCGGCAACGGCGCGTCTCATGGGTGGCCATGGGCGCATCACGCACATCGGCGCCTCTGTAGTCCGGTGAAATGGGAAAACCGATATGTCCGTTTCGCATTTTTTCCTCAAAGGGCTGTTCGATGAAGCACGCTAGCACGGCCAAGGGGAATAGTCAACGGTCTGGAACCGCCACGCGATTGAATGCGTGCCCGGACTTTGCACGGTTTTTCAACCGGTACTGCATGCGGGCATGTTATAATGGCGCAGTCCCATTGAGTGATCCAAGGAGGAGCAGGATGACCAAGTCGAAGGCCGTTAACGACCTCGAAAGTTGGGAACGGGATACGCCGGTTTGCTCTTTGATGAAGTTCATGGCCGATCATGCGTCCGCTTGGGACGCCGTGCACGCTCCGCTTATGAAGGAGTTGGGCATGCCACGGGTCAAGCCCTTGCGGTTCGCCAAAGGACCCGCTTCGCGCGGGCTTTTCACGGACGTTAACGCGGGTCGCAGGAAGCTGGATTGGTGTCCGTCTGGGTTGACCTTGAATTACCACCTCTTTCCGTTCCTGGCCGCCCGTGGCGTGGAGATATCTATCCCCGATGCCTGCGAAGATTGGATCAGGGGCCAGCGCAGCCAGCAAGACGCCTGGCTGGTGTCTTCCGAAAAGGGGCTGTTCCGCAACGAGGATGAGCATCGCAGATCGATTCCCGCCAGCGGCTTTTTCAGCAAGGTGATTGCGCTCGACGCCGTCCAGCTCACATACCTGATAGTGGCTACGGTGTACCGTCCGCATCGCAAGGTCGCGATCGCATCACCTCCGGATGGCCCGTTGCTCTACGCGCGGACATCGACGCGTGACGCCAGGAGCCAAGTATTGGGCGTGGCCTATGTAGATAGGCGTTTCATAAGTTTTCGTCTGTTCGACCCTTGTGTCGAATGTCCGGACCTCATGGTCATGGACGCCTTCGTTCTCATTTGAGCCTTTCCGGGCTCTTTTTTTTATTGCGAAACGCATAATGGCGTTGGAGTAGGGCCAAAGGCGCTTGAGGTTGACGTTTTTTGTGCGATTAAGTATCATTTTCGCGCAATGAAGGTGTTTGCGACGGTATGCAACATGCCGCCGCGGCGCTCGTCCTGAATGTTAAGCCAAAGGCTTGCCATTCCGTCCTCGTTTGCGACGGTAGCTCAGCTGGTAGAGCAGGGGCCTCTTAAGCCCAAGGTCCTGGGTTCAATCCCCAGCCGTCGCACCAAAAGGAAAATCCCCCGAAAGGGGATTTTTCGTATTATCCACCCGTCATCCAGCCGAGCGCCAAGACGCCGACGATGGTTATGGCCATGCCGAAATATTGGTGAGTCTTGAGGCGCTCTTTGTTGATTGCCACGCCTAAGAGCGTACCGAGAGCCAGATAGCCCTCGCTGATGGTCGTGGCGATGCCAATCGGTATGTAAACGGCGGCGTAGGCGTAACTGATCCAGGCCAAATTATCCAATAGGGTTTGCGTCGTAATGATGGGAAAGTGGTTTTGAAAGTCGTGCCGCATGTGGGACAGGGTGCCGCGTTTGATCATGATGACAGCGACGAATATGGTCACTATGACGCTAGTGAACCATATGGTGTAAAGCGGCGAATACGCGCGACTGCACAAGCCGATGGCGAAGTTGCTGGCGCCCAGGCCGATGGCTCCGATGAAAGTGAAGAATACGCCTTTTTCCCAAACCACCTTTTTTAGATTTTTTACAGAAAGTATGGTCGTGAGCGCCAGACCGAGGACGACTACGAGGATTAGTCCGTAGACTCCATATGAATATCGTTCATGTCCAAAACCCACGGCCAAACCCACGGCCACAACCAATTCAATCCCGTTGATGGGTAAGACTACGGACAGTTTGCCGAGCTTGAGTCCCTGGAAATTTGCCAATGCGGTGATGGTCAGCAGCAATCCCGCCAAAATGAGAAGCGGCAAATCCGACAAGTCCCTGAAAGACGGCAGTATTTCGTCCCAAATGAAAGGAATGAGGACCAGGCTGCCGGCGGCCGCAATATAAAAAAGGGCGCGGACGTTGCCCACGGCGCGGACCGCCCTTTGGATCGAGAAATCGCCGAGCGCCCAACCGAACATGGCTCCGAGCGCGAACAGGATGCCGAGAGAAGGTGACATGCGAAAAAGTATTATGTATGTTTATTAGAGGTTCAGCGGCGTTTGGCGATCCACGCGAGGAACTGTTTGGCGTTCTTGGCGTTCAGCACGTCAGCCTTGGTCGCCCAACCGCGGCGCGCGATGGCTTCTCCGAGGGGCAAGTATAGCAGATGGTCGGGATGGTGCGCATCCGTGTCGATGGCTAATTTGACGCCCGCGCGCACGGCTTCGCGCACCAATACGTCGCGCAAATCCGAACGGTCTGGGAAAGCGTCGATTTCCAAAGCCACGCCGTATTTTTTGGCCGCGGCCAACACTTCGTCAAAATCCCATTCGATGGGTTCGCGTTTGCCGATGACGCGGCAGGTCGGATGGAACAAGCAGTCCACGTTGGGGTTGGAGATGGCTTTGACCACGCGTTTGGTCTGTTCGTCGCGCGACAGGCGGAAATTGGAATGCACGGACACGCCGACCCAGTCCAAAGCCGCCAGCGTCTTGTCGGACAAATCCAGCGTTCCGTCCTTGCGGATGTCGCATTCCGTGCCTTTGAGGACCGTAAAACCTTTGAGTTTCCTGTTCAGCTTGTCGATGGCGCGGCCTTGTTCGGCTACGCGTTTGTCGTCCAAACCGTGGATGAAGGCCAGGGATTTGGTGTGGTCGGTGATGGCGATGTACTCCAAGCCGCGCGCTTTGGCCGCCTGGGCCATGGCTTCGATCGACGCCGCGCCGTCCGACCAATCGCTTTGGATCTGCAAATCGCCTTTGACCGAACCGTACGGCAACAGGTCGGGCAATTCATGCCGCCGCGCCGCGTCGATTTCATCGCCGCCCACGCGAATCTCGGGCGGGGGAGTGTCCATGCCCAGTTTTTTATAGATTTCCTCTTCGGTCTTGCACGCGACCAACCCTCCTGCCTTCCTCCTTCCTCCTTCCTCTTTCCTCTTCAACCTAAACAGCCCGTATTCGTTGAGCGTGTAGCCTTTCGACAGCGCGAATTCGCGCAGCATCACGTTATGTTTTTTGTCGCCCGTGAAGTATTGGAGCGTGGCGCCGTATACCTTGTCCGGAACCACGCGCAAATCCGCGTCTATCCCGATCTTCAAACGCACCGAGGAGCGTGTCTTGCCGCGTTCGTGCACGGTTTCGACGAGCGGCATGGAGACGAACGTTTCCATGACGCGTTCTGGTTTATCCGTTGTGGCCAGCAGGTCGATGTCGCCTATGGTTTCTTGTCGGCGGCGGATGGAGCCCGCGTACGCGCAGCGTTTCACGCCCGGGACTTTTGAGAGCCGCACTACGATTTCGTCAGCCACGGGCAAAACGTGGCCCAACAACTGGCGCCCCGAAGATTCCTGCATGAGCAGGAGTTGTTTATGCAATTTGGCTTGGCTTTTTTCGCCCCACCGCGGCAGGGTTTTGACTTTGCCCGCGGCTAAGGCTCGCTTAAGGCCGTCCAAGTTCTTGACCTTGAGCCGTTCATACAGGTCTTTGATGTGTTTTGGCCCCATGCCCTCGATGCGCGACAAGCCCCAAATGTCCACGGGAAATTTTTTCTTGAGGTCCGCGTACTCTTTGACCTTGCCCGTGCGCATGAATTCGTCGATTTTTTCCGCTATGGCTTGGCCGATGCCCGGCAACTCCTTGAGCGCCTTGATGCCGCCCTTGCGCCACGCGGCCTCCACTTCGTCGCCGAGCGCGGACACGGATTCACTGGCGAGCATGTAGGCACGGGGCTTGAATGCCACGCCGTTCATTTCATTCCAGTAGGAGAACTCGAAGAATATTTTGGCCAATTCCTGGATTTTGGGCATAAGTTATTAATGCGTATGATACCCCGTCCGGGCTTTCCGCTCCATATTGACGCCTGGCGAAAAAAGGAATAAAAAACCACATCCTCAAGCGAGGAGTCCCATGCCCTGCCGGGACGGGCCGAGTCGACTGCGGATGGTCCGCACCGTCGAGGCCGCATGCCCGGAGGATCGCGAGGTGCACCGTGAAAAAGAAAGCGACTTTGGAGCAGGTTTACCAATTGACGCGCCGGGTAGCCGATGGCGTTTTGGACAGGGATGCCGTCCAGGCCATCCTCGAAGGCCGATACGCGGTCTTGCCCCGACAGACGGCGCGCAACGCGTCCAAAGCGTCGGCCGCGGTTCGTGACGAAGACGCGCCCCTGTTCGAGCTTTACGACCCAGCGCTGCAGCTGGAACTGCTCGCCTCGGTCAACGCTTCGTTCGCCGAGTGCGACTTGGCCAAAAGGCTGGACCAACTCGTCTTGCCGCAAGGCGCCGACGGCTTCCTGCTGGTGCCTCGCCACCTCAAGTCGTTTTGCGCGAACGGCATCCGCGCGGCTTGGGCCCGCGGGGAGCAGAATCTGGCGTTGCGCGAAACCGCGGGCTTGATTAAAGGCCGCACAAACTTCACGAATCCGCAGGAAATATCCCTGGGCTTGTCGGCCTACCTGCAAGTGTTCTACGGACGCGCCGAAAGCCAAGTGGGGGACGAGATACTGGCCCTGCCCATCAACCTGGGCTGGGTCCAGGAGTTCAAGGGCGTCGTTGACCGCGGATTGTATCTGGACAGCTACGCCATCGGTACGCTGATTGGCATCCATTGGCAGGCGTTGTCCGACGGCCAACACCGCACGTTCAAATGCAAAGGCGACGCGCCCTGCAATGGCGACGGTTCGCCGCGCCAGGTCCAAGACGGCCGCTATTTTGAAAGCGCTTGGACGGTCGAGAAGGGCAGCGCGCTGCACGACGTCCGCATTTCGAACAATGAGGACGCGCGTCTGTACTCGCTTTCGTGCTTCGCCCCGTATTTCGTCCTGTCTTGAGCCCGGCTCCGTGTCGGGTTTTTTCTTTTGCGGGACGCGTGGAACGGATTTTTACTTTTTTTTGCCGCTTTAACCGATAATGGGCGCATATGGTAAACCAGCTTGCGCCACCGGACGGCAATATGCTCGCCGCCCGGTCGGGACGTTCTTCGGCGCTTGAAGAGACGGTTTACGTCGAACCCAAAAAACCGCTGCTTTCGCAGACGCGCGTGGGGTGGTGTTGCCTGTGCGGTCCGGGATTGGCGCTGCTTGCGTTGTTCATCGGATTTCCGTTTTTAAGTTATTTGGCCCGCGTGTTGATGGAAGGCCATATTCTGCCGTCGGGCGCGGACGTCTTGGGCTTGGTGGGTGACCGCGCTTTGGCCGCCGTTGGTTCTGCTGACGCTCGTCGACGTTCCGGTGGGCATCGTCATTTTGAACAAGGCCAAGCGATGACGGCCGAGAAAATGAAAAAACCGCCAGTTCAGCGGTTGGGTTTGCGCGTCGGGACGGTGGCCGGTTCGCGCTGCGCGAAGTCGCCTGAACGATCGCCGGTGTGCGGATCGGCCATGGAGACGAGTTGGATGAAGATGGCCGCGCCTTGCACCCGGTTGGCGAAATCCACCGTTTTTGCGATTTGCTCCTTGGCTTGTTTTTGGAGCTCGGGACTTACGTCGCAGGCCAAGTCCACGCTCCAAATCACGGCGCCGTCCAAGCGTTCGTTGAAGTATACGGTGCCGTGAAGACGATAGATGTCCCCGCGTTCTTTGAAGAGGTGCAGATAGGCTTGTCCCAAGAGGTTGGCGTGCCCCAGGACCAAAGTCGGGCTGAGCCGGATGAAGGTTCGGTATTCGTCCAGGGTCGCGGCCTGGATTTTGATGCTCGTGCCGTCAGAAACCGCGACTTCCTTGTAAAATTGCGACGTTTGCATGGACCCTCCGTTTCCGCTCGACAAACTAACGCAAAAAAACGGCCTAGTCAAGGGCGACGTGTCTTGTGTACGATTTTTTCCGGGACGGTCGGTTGGTTGAAGAGCGGATTTCAATGCCTGGTTTCCAGTCTCTTGAGCACGAAGAAGCCGTGGCGGACCTTGCCGGGCTTGGTTTCGTGGTCTTCCGCCACTTCAAAACCGTGTTGGCGGAAAAATTCGTGCCATTCTTGGCGGCTTCGGTAGTTGTGCGTGGCTTCGGCCGCGATTTCCATGTTGATGCGCCGGTCCGCGGCTTCTACGATTTTGGCCTCCTGCTCGCTGTCGGCCAAATCTTCGGCCACGAACAGGTTGCCGTCCGGTTTGAGTACGCGGCGGAGTTCGGCGAAAACGGCCGCGTGGTTTTTGGCGTCGATATGGTGCAAGACGAAATTCAGGGTTATGCCGTCCATGGAACCGTCCGCGATTCCCTGCATGTTTTCCGCACGTACGTGTTCGCCCAAATACCGCGCGTCGTGCGCCAGCGTGGCGAGCCGTTCATCGACGGGCACGGTCAAAAAAATCGTGCGGATCAAAACCGACCACGGTCGAACCCGGCAACAGTTGGTCGATTTCGTCCATTTCGTGGCCCTTGCCCGCGCTTACGCACAAGACGTTCACGCCGCGTTCGACGTTGTTCCGTTCGAGATTGAAACGTCCGGTCACGGGTTGTTTGAACGTGATCTTTGGGGCCAGGTATTTTTGCACCCGCAACTCGTCGACCATCCATTCGGCGCGTCTTTGCAGCGCCTTGTCGCCCGGTCCGACGGTTGGGGCCCGGATGGCGCGTTCTCGCAGTCCGTGGCGCTTGGGTTGGTCGAAGGCTGGCGTCTCGAATGGATTGGGCATATGCCAAATCTTGCTGCGACCGCGACGAAATGAAAAATGTAAAAATTCTTAAGAAAAAAACACGCATGGTGGGCGGGGAGGGGGTCGAACCCTCATGGCCTTGCGACCGCAGGATTTTGAGTCCTGTGCGTCTACCAATTCCGCCACTCGCCCATCATCCGTGTTTTTGATTGCCGATTGTTCCGCGCGGCACGTCGGGCGCTATGATAAACAAGGCACGGGAAAATGGCAAGGCCTAATAAAAAACCGCTCGTCTTAAACGAGCGGTTCGTTGGATTTTAAGTTTAGGCCGCTTCTTTGAGTTGGAACACGCCAAGCGAGACGCTTTCCCGGTCCGCTTTGTTGATGCCCGCGCCTTTGGCCCAAATGTTGAATTTGTCTTCACCTTCTTCGCCAAAAGCCTCTTGGAGTTTTTTGGCTACGGTTTCGATTTGGTCCAGGGCCCTGTCGTGTTCCGGTCCCGAACCTTCCTCTTGCAACACGTCAACGGATTCGTTGATGCTGGACATGTCGTTGTCGTTGAACAGGCCTTGCATGTCCTTCAGGACGCCGGTTTCCAATTTGGCGCGGATTTCGTTGATGCGGGCGTTGGCTTCGCGTTCGTCTTTGCGTTGCGCCGTCTCGCGCGTCACGCGGGCGCTTGTGGCTTCGCTCGAGGCTTGGCGTTTTTCCCCGGCCTCTTTCTTTCTTTGGGCCGCATCGATTTTATCGAAAGCTTGTTCGTGGGCCGGATTGAGTTCGAATTTAGGCATAAAAAAATCGCTGTGATTAGTTAAATAATAATTGAAATGGTATGTCTTAAGCCGCCAAACCACAAGTTTCACCATTGTGCGTATCTTGACAATTTGGCTAAAATATGTATAAATAACCAATCCTTTCGACAATAAAGAAAGAGGTAGGCAAATGAGTACCGCAAGGTTTTGCGCCGGATTCTGCGCTCCGGAAATCGTGTCGGAAATCAACGCGCTGGCCAAGAGGTATCCTGTCTTGGAGGACGAACCGGCCATGTGGCACGCCCTGGTCGGCATTTGCCGGTTGCGGCCTGCCGCCATGAAGCGGCCGTTGCCTGCGCAAGCTTTGGGCCCGCAGGACGAACGCCAAGTGCGCATGTTCTTGTCCAATACCCAAGACGGCGACCTCAAGCAGGTCGCCGAAAAGCTGGACCTGTTCCGCGAGATGGCCGACATCATGCGCGATCGTCTGCACAAGCCGGCGCATGTGGTCGAAGCCTACGAAGCCGGATACGGTCTGCTCCTTCGCGTCTCGGCGCATATCGTGGCCGACGCGCGGCGTTCCCCATCGTCCCATGCGGGGCAGCGCAAATGAGCGATTCTCCTAAGACCGACAACGGTCTTTTTTTGTCGGCGCAGCTTGCCCAAACTCGCGCCGGATGGTACAAACTACACCAATCTCTATGAAACTTAGCGGATTATTGGGCAAGCCGAGCAAGACGGCGCCGCATGACGCGGATACCGCCAATGCGAAATTTTTATTGCAGGGCGGTTTCGTGCGCCAAGAAATGGCGGGCATATATTCTTGGTTGCCGCTGGGGCTGCGCGCATTGAACAACGTGCAAAAAATAGTGCGCGAGGAATTGGACGCCGTAGGGGCGCAAGAGGTTTTGATGCCGGCTTTGGAATCTAAGGAGAATTGGGAAACCACCGGACGTTGGGATACGGTCGACGTTTTGTTCAAAGTGCCTTCACAAACGGGCAGGGAATACGCCCTCGGACCTACGCATGAAGAGGTTGTTACGCCGCTCGTGGGGTCGTTCGTCAATTCTTACAAGGATTTGCCGGTTGCCGTCTATCAGATTCAGACGAAATTCCGCGATGAATTGCGGGCCAAATCCGGAGTGTTGCGCGGCCGCGAATTCGGCATGAAGGACCTGTATTCCTTCCATGCCACTCAGGAGGATTTGGAAAGGTATTATGAAATCGTCAAACAGGCTTATTTGCGCATTTTCAAGCGCTGCGGCATAGACGCCAAGATCGTGGAAGCGTCCGGCGGTTCGTTCACCAAGAAGTTTTCGCACGAATTCCACGCGATTACCCAAGCTGGCGAAGACGACATCATCGCCTGTATGGCTTGCACTTTTGCCCAAAATACGGAAATCGCCACGGTTAAAGCCGGCGATTCTTGTCCGGCGTGCGGCGCCGAACTGAAAAGCGTCAAAGGCGTTGAAATCGGCAATATCTTCGACCTGGGCACGAAGTTCACCCAAGTCTTCAAGCTCGCCTTCACCGATGAAAAGGGTGAACGCCAGACGCCGCTGATGGCGTGTTTTGGCATCGGCACCACGCGCCTCGTGGGAGCCGTGGTGGAAACGCACCATGACGAGCGCGGCATAATTTGGCCTAAAGAAATCGCTCCTTTCGACATCCATTTGGTGACGCTGCATTCAAAGGATCAGACCGTGCAAGACAGGATTGTTGAAGTGTCTTCCGGTTTGTACCGCGACCTGCAGGCGCAGGGCCATAAAGTGGTTTGGGATGACCGCGCGGATGCTTCGGTGGGAGAAAAATTGGCTGATGCGGATTTGCTGGGCATGCCGTTGAGAATTTTGGTCTCAGCCAAATCCTTGGAAAGAAACGGGGTGGAGGTAAAAGCGCGGCACGAAGTGGAAGCGCACATTGTTGGTTTGGACGGCGTTATGGAGGAGCTGGGATAGCGAAGAATGAAAAACGGCCGCTAGGCCGTTTTTTGGTCCAGTTTTTTGACCATGTAAGTATCCCGCTCTTCGTAGCCCAACGTTTTGTAATATTCGCGCACGCCGATGCCGCTGATGACGGCCATGGCCGCGTAACCCTCGCGCCGCGCGATGTCTTCCGCGGTCTGCATGAGCAGGCGGCCGTAGCCTTTGTGTTGTGCGGCCTCGGGATTTTTCTCGTCGATTTTTAGCGCCGTGCCGTAAGTGTGCAATTCGCGGATGATGGCCGCTCCGCGCAAGACGGGGAAAGACGATAATATTTTTTCGCGCCCTTCGTTTGCGACGAGGTGGGCGTGGGTGGAGGGCAGCCTCAATCGGCAAAAACCGAACACGGCCCTACGCTCGTCGTCCTCGACCGATAAGAACACCTCGACGCCGCCCGCGTTCTCGTAACGTTCCTCGAATATGCGGGTCGTCGCACGTCGCACGTCGCACGTCCCAGGTTCGTCATCCCTTCCCTGCGACGACGGCTTGACCACGTGCCCCACCTCCCGGCACCGCAAACACACGCACGCCGTGCCGCGGCGTTTCATTTCGCTTTCCAGGTCCTCGCGCAAGTTGCTTTCCTTGTTGCCGGCCGCGATGTCTTGGGTGGGGAAGTCGCGCACCACGCGCGGCACGCGGCAATAACGCGGCACCATGGCCAGCATTTTCATCAGCAACTCCTTGAGTTCGTCGCCTTGCAGCGGCGCGTATTCCCCGCGTCGCATCCATTCCTCGAGTTCGGATCCGGGCATGACCACGCACGGGTAAAGTTTGACCATGTCCGGGCGGAATCGCGGGTCTCCGAACAGCAACCGGAAAGACTCCAGGTCGTCCTCGGGCGTGGCGCCGGGTTGGCCGGGCAAAATGTGCACGTCAACTTTGAAGCCCGCGGCCTTGAGGAGCGCGATGGCGCGCGTCGCGTCGTCCACGGTCGTGCCGCGTTTGGTGAGTCCGAGCACGCGGTCGTTGATGATCTGCAGGCCCAATTCCACGCGCGTCACGCCAAGCTTGCGCAAATGGATGGTTTCTTCGGGCGTGACCCAATCCGGCCGCGTCTCGATGGTGAAGCCGATGATGCGATGGCTTGCTGTTTCATTGGCTTTAAGCGCTTCGGAAATCCCTCCCGCCATCCCTTTGGCAAGGGAGGAGTTTAAGTCCCCTTGATAAAG